>DAIMYL010000126.1:0-5343 GCA_036734505.1 Steroidobacteraceae bacterium
GTTGATGATGCCGGCGGTGGGGAAATCAGGGCCCGGCACGAGCTGCATCAGGTCGATGAGCGAGACCTCGGGGTCGTCGAGCACCGCGAGGCAGGCGTTCACGACCTCGGTGAGGTTGTGCGGCGGGATGTTGGTCGCCATGCCGACCGCGATGCCCGAGGAACCGTTGACGAGCAGGTTCGGGATGCGCGAGGGCATCACCGAGGGCTCGGTCAGCGACTCGTCGTAGTTCGGGACGAAATCGACGGTCTCGCGGTCGATGTCGGCGAGCAGCTCGCCCGCCATGCGCGACATGCGCACTTCGGTGTAACGCATGGCCGCCGGCATGTCGCCGTCGACCGAGCCGAAGTTGCCCTGGCCGTCGACCAGCAGATAGCGCATCGAGAAAGGCTGCGCCATGCGCACGATGGCGTCGTACACGGCGGTGTCGCCGTGCGGGTGGTACTTGCCGATGACGTCACCGACGACGCGGGCGGATTTCTTGTAGGGTTTGTTGTAGTCGTTGCCGAGCTCGCGCATCGCGTAGAGCACGCGGCGGTGCACCGGCTTGAGGCCGTCGCGGACGTCCGGGAGGGCGCGCCCGACGATCACGCTCATGGCGTAATCGAGGTAGGACTGCCGCATCTCGTCCTCGAGATTGACGGGCAGGACTTCGCGCGCGATGTCGGTCATTTAGGGTGCTGTTTCCGCAGCAGAAAACCGGCCGGAATTGTACCATAGCCCCCCACGGGAAACCCGCTCCCGAGAGGCCCGAGATGACGACGGAATCCGCCGCCGCCGGGGTCGCCGCCGACCCCTCCGAAGTCGCCAAGTTCGACGCGATCGCGCATCGCTTCTGGGACCCGGAAGGCGAGTTCAAGCCGCTGCACGCGCTCAATCCGCTGCGCGCCGCGTTCGTCGCCGAGCGTTGCCGCCTCGCCGGGGCGCGCGCGGTCGATGTCGGATGCGGCGGTGGCCTGCTCGCCGAGGCCCTCGCCCGCGCCGGCGCCCGGGTCACCGGCATCGACCTCTCGCCCGCGATGATCGACGTCGCGCGGCTGCACGCCGCCGGCGAATCGCTCGACATCGACTACCGTGTCCTGCCGGTCGCCGACCTCGCGGCTGCCGAGACCGCCGCCCCGGCCGCGGGCGGCTTCGATGTCGTCACCTGCATGGAGATGCTGGAGCATGTACCCGACCCGGCGCTGATCCTGCAGAGCTTCGCCGCGCTGCTGCGTCCCGGCGGCGACCTCTTCGTCTCCACCCTCAACCGCACGCCGAAGGCGTTCGCGCTCGCCATCGTCGGCGCCGAGTACATCGCCCGTCTGCTGCCGCGCGGCACGCACGAGTACGAACGGTTCATCCGGCCGTCGGAGCTCGCCGGCTGGGCGCGCGCCTGCGGATTGGAGGCCGTCGAGATGGCCGGGCTGCGTTACGACCCGATCACCGGTCAGGTCACGCTGACGCGCGACATCGAGGTCAACTACCTCGTGCACCTGCGCAAGCCGGGCCCGGTCCGCGCCGGATGATGATCGAATCGCCGGCTGCGCCGGTGCGCGAGTTCGTGCTGCGCTTCGCGCCCGAGGCGCTGCGCACCACCGCGGAGGCGCTGTTCGCCGTCGAGCAGGAGCTCGCCGCCACCGCACGCGAAGGTCTCGACCACACGGTCGCCCACGCGCGGCTCGACTGGTGGGACGAAGAGCTCGAGCGGCTCGCCGCGGCGACCCCGCGGCACCCCGCCACCCGCGCGCTGGCGTCCGCCGCGGCCGCGGCGGGACGCAGCCCACCGGATCTGCGCGGGCTCGTCGAAGCGACCCGCATCGAGGTCGCGCGGGTGGCGTTCCTGGAGCGCACCGAGCTCGACACCTACCTCGGCCACTGGGGTGGCAGCGTCTTCCGCGCGCTCAGCCTCGCACCGCTCGCGAGCGCCGACCCCCGCACCGCGGACGCCGAGCGTTTCGCCGCGCGCAGCGGACCCGCGGTGCGTGAGATCGAACTGCTGGCGGCGGTCACGCGCCACGCGCTCGCCGGTCGGGTGTTCGTGCCGCTCGGCGACCCACCGGCCCCGCATGACCCCTGGACGCGCGAGCCGCTCGGCGAGACGGAGTGCGCACAGCTGCGCTCGCGCCTCGGCGCGCTGCAGGACACCCTGCGGTCGGCCGCCGCCGCCCTGCCCGACACCGCGCGTGCGCCGCTCTCGGCGACGCTCTGCTGGAGCCGGCTCGCGATGCGCACCGCGGCCGCCTGCGAAGGCGCACTGCCCGACATCCCCCGACCTGCCCGCCTCGAACCGCTGCGGCGCAACCTGCTCGCGTGGCGCGCGGCGTTGGCCGCCGCGCGCGGCGGACTGCCGCGCGGACTCGCACCCTGAGGATCCTGCATGACCCAAGACACCGCCAACTTCGACCCGCGGCGCATCACGCTGCGTCCCGATGAACTCGACGGCCGCGTCATCGCCGTCACCGGCCCGACCGCCGGTCTCGGCCGCGCGCTCGCGCTCGAGTGCGCGCGCCGTGGCGCGGAGGTCATCCTGATCGGCCGCAGCGTCAAGAAGCTCGAGGCGGTGCACGCCGAGATCGATGCGCTCGTCCGCCATGACGGCCGACCGGCGCTGCCCGCGTCGATCGCGCCGCTCGACCTCGAGCGCGCCGTCGCCGGCGACTACGATGCGATCGCCACCGCGGTCGAGCAGCGTTGGGGCCGGCTGGACGGCCTCGTGCACAACGCGGCGATCCTCGGCCAGCCTTCCCCCATCGAATCGCAGGATGTGCCGACCTGGGTCAAGGTGATGCATGTCAACGTGACGGCGCCGTTCGCGCTGACGCAGGTGCTGCTGCCGGCGCTGCGCGCCTCGCCCGACGCCAGCGTGCTCGGCGTCTCGAGCAGCGTCGGCCGCCGCGGCCGCGCGTACTGGGGCGCCTACTCGGTGTCGAAGGGCGCGCTCGAGAACCTGCTGCAGGTGCTCGCAGACGAGCTCGGCAAGACCACGGTCCGGGTCAATTCATTGAACCCGGGCAAGGCCCGCACCGGCATGCGCCGTCAGGCCTACCCGGCCGAGGACATCGGGACGCTGCCGCTGCCGGAGTCGTTGATGGCGCCGTTCGTGGCGCTGCTCGGGCCGCAGTCGCGCGGCGTCAGCGGCCGCGCGTTCGACGCGCAGTAGCCCGCGGGGCGGCGCCGCCCGCGGCGCCGAGCGCAGCGGCTTCGGGCTCCTCGAGCGCGCGGAACTGGCCGCGGTTCATGTCTCGGGTCAGCGCCAACGGTCCGAGCGAGACGCGCATCACCCGGCTCACCAACGCACCCTGCCGTTCGACCAGCCGACGGACATCCTTGCCGCTCGCCCCGACGGTCTCGATGCGGTACCAGCGGTTGGCGCCGCCCTGCTCCTCGTCGGATCCCGCGACCTCGCTGACCACGAGCTTGCGGCCATCGTCGAGTTCACCCTGCGAGATGCCCTCGAGGGCGATCGGCGGCAGCTCGCCGCGCACGCGCACCCGGAAACCGGTCGGCCACTCGCGCACGCGGCGTTGCAGGCGTTCGGCGAGCGCCCCGTCGGTCGTGACGAGTTCGAGCCCGCCATCGATGTCGGGCATCGGCGAGACTGCCAGGAAGCGACGGCCGGTCCGGCGCGGCAGTCGCGGGATGAGCTCCTCACGCAACGACTCGCCCGGCGAGCGATGACAGAGGAAGACGGTGGCCGAAGCGCCGAGCCGCGAGGCGTCGCGGCTGCGCCGCACCACGCGGCCGTCGACCCGCAGCTCATCGCGGCCCTGCACGCGCTGGCCCAGCGTCGCGCGTTCACCGTTGACGGTGACGCGACCGGCCTCGATCCAGGCCTCCGCCTCGCGCCGCGAGGCGAGCCCCGCCTGCGCCAGCACCTTCTGGATGCGCTCGCCCGGCGGCTGAGCGCCGCGCACGCTCATGCGCGCTCGGCGGCGCCGGCCGGCGGCTCGTCGGTGGGTCCGGGTCCGTCCGACGGCGCCTCGGACGAGGGCTCGTCGGGCACCTCGGCGGCGACCGGCTCGGTGTCGGGCACCAGCACCGGCTCCTCGCCGTCGCCGCCCACCGGCAGCGCGAGCTGCGGGTTGAGGTCGGCGAGCGCCTTGAGCTCGGCGAGCGGCGGCAGTTCGTCGAGATCCGCGAGCCCGAAATGGTCGAGGAAATCCTTGGTGGTGCCGAGCAGCTCGGGATGCCCCGGCACATCACGGTGGCCGACGACGCGCACCCAGTTGCGCTCCATCAGCGTCTTGACGATGTTGGGGTTCACGGCGACGCCGCGGACCGCCTCGATCTCGGCGCGGGTGATGGGCTGCCGGTAGGCGATGAGCGCGAGCGTCTCGAGCAGCGCGCGCGAATAGCGCTGCGGGCGCTCCGGCCAGAGCCGCGACACCTCGGGCGCGAACTCGGCGCGCACCTGCAGGCGCCAGCCGCTCGCCACCTCGCGCAGCTCCAGCGCACGCGAGGCATGCTCGTCGGCGATGCGCCCGAGCGCCTCGCGAAGCGCGACCGGCGTCGGACGGGCGTCCTCGTCGAACAGCTGCGCGAGCTCGGCGAGCCCGAGCGGACGGCCCGCTGCGAGCAGCGCGGCCGCGACGACGTTGCGGATGTGGTCTTCGTTCATCTGGGTCCTTCGCCTGGGTCTTCGCCGAGATCGGGGTCCGCTGCAGGTGCGGCGGCTTCGGGTTCGATGTCGGGCACCGCCTGCACCGGCGGCCGGTTCGCGCTGCGCACATGCAGCGGGCTGTAGGGCTCGGCCTGCACGAGGTCGAGCAGGCCCTCGCGCACGAGCTCGAGGATCGCCATGAAGGTCACCGTGACGCCCATGCGGCCCTCCTGGGGCCGGAAGAGCTGCGTGAACTCGACGAACGCATCGCCCTGCACCGCTGCGAGGATGTCGGTCATCCGCGCGCGCACCGAGAGCCGCTCGCGCTGCACATGGTGGTGCGCGAACATCTGCGAGCGCGCGACGACCTCGCGGAAGGCGACGATCATCTCCTGCAGCGTCACCTTGGGCAGCGTCGAGACCGGCCTGCGGAACTCGGTCGCCGCGCTCGCCACCCAGACATCGCGCTCGAGGCGCGGCATGCGGTCGATGCCCTCGGCGGCCTGCTTGTAGCGTTCGTACTCCTGCAGCCGACGGACCAGCTCCGCGCGCGGGTCCGCCTCCTCGGCGGGGGCATCCCCGGAGCGCGGCAGCAGCATGCGCGACTTGATCTCGGCGAGCGTCGCCGCCATCAGCATGTACTCGCCGGCGAGCTCGAGCTGCAGCTCCTGCATCATCCCGATGTAGTCCATGTACTGGCGGGTGATGTCGGCGAGCGGGATGTCGAGGATGTCGAGGTTCTGCTTGCGGATCAGGTACAG
>DAIMYL010000127.1:0-5280 GCA_036734505.1 Steroidobacteraceae bacterium
CGTCGGCACGGTCAACCTCGACCCGATGATCTACTCGGTCAACCTCGGCTACCGCTTCGGCTCGGCCGCGCCGGCAGCGGTGGCGACCGCCGGTGCCATCGCCGCGATCGCGCCGGCCGTGGTCGCCAAGCCCGTCGTCGAGGCTCCGAAGGACAGCGATGGCGACGGCGTCATCGACCCGAACGACATGTGCCCGGATACGCCGCGTGGCACGCGCGTCGGTCCGCAGGGCTGCCCCTGCGACCTCACGCTCAAGCTGAACTTCGCCTTCGACTCGGCCACGCTCACGGACGCCGACAAGGCTCAGCTCGACGCGGCCGCCGCGGAGCTCAAGCGTCTCAACTGGACGAGCGGCGTCATCGAGGGTCACACCGACTCCATCGGCTCCGACGCGTACAACCAGAAGCTCTCCGAGCGCCGCGTCGCGGCCGTGCGTGACTACCTGATCGCGCAGGGCATCGCCGAGGGCCGCATGGAGCCGAAGGGCTTCGGCGAGAGCCAGCCGGTCGCGGACAACCGCACCAAGGAAGGCCGCGCCGAGAACCGTCGCGTCGTCCTGCGCCGCACGGACTGCGACAAGCCGCAGTAAGTCCGGTCCGACCTTGTAGGACGAGGCACCGCCGGTGTCGCGCAAGCGGCACCGGCGGTGTCGTTTTGACGGTCCGCTTTCGGTACCCTACGCCCCCATGAGAAGCCCTCGTCTGCATGTCCCGGCCGTCCCGGCGCGTCCCGGGGAGCAGCCCGACTTCAGCTATGTCCGACTCGCGCCGGCCGGCGCGGAACCACGACCGCCCGTCGATGTCGCCGTCCATGAGACCGCAGCGCTGGCCGAGGGCCTTATCCGCGTGCTCGACGACGACGGCCGCGCGGTAGGGCCTTGGGACCCCGGCCTCGCGCCCGACGCGCTCAGGCTCGGCCTGCGCGAGATGCTGCTCACGCGCGTCTTCGACGACCGCATGCAGCGCACCCAGCGCCAAGGCCGCATCAGCTTCTATGTGCGCTCCTACGGCGAGGAGGCGGTGTCGGTGGCGGCGGCGCATGCGCTGCGTCCGCGGGACATGCTGTTCCCGTCCTACCGCAACCAGGGCCTGCACATCGCGCGCGGCATGCCGCTCCTCGACATGATGTGCCAGCTGCTCTCCAACACCCGCGACATGTGCAAGGGCCGACAGCTGCCCGTGATGTACCACTCGGCTCCGCTGCGTCTCTTCTCCATCTCGGGCAACCTCGCGACCCAGTATCCGCAGGCGGTCGGTTGGGCGATGGCCTCGGCCATCAAGGGCGAGGACGATGTCGCCGCGGGTTGGCTCGGCGAGGGCAGCACGGCGGCGGCGGACTTCCACCACGCGCTGCTGTTCGCCAAGGTCTACCGCGCGCCGGTGCTGCTCAATGTGGTCAACAACCAGTGGGCGATCTCGACCTTCCAGGGCTACGCGGGCGGTGAGCAACGCTCGTTCGCGGCGCGCGGCCCCGGCGTCGGCGTCGCCGGTCTGCGCGTCGACGGCAACGATTACCTCGCCGTGTACGCCGCCACTGCTTGGGCCGCCGAGCGCGCCCGCGCCGGTCACGGCGCGACGCTCATCGAGCTCGTCACCTACCGCGCCGGCGCGCACTCCACCAGCGACGATCCTTCGCGTTATCGGCCGAAGGACGAGTACCACGCCTGGCCGCTCGGCGATCCCATCGATCGCCTGAAGCGGCATCTCATCGTCCGCGGCGAGTGGTCCGAGGAGCGCCATACCGCGCTCATCGCCGAGCTCGAGTCCTCGGTGGGCGAGGCCTGGAAGCAGGCCCTGACCTTCGGTGCGTTGGCGGAGGGCCCGCGTCTCGACCCGGCGCTGATGTTCGGCGACGTGTTCAAGGAGATGCCGCCGCATCTCGAGGCGCAGCGCGCCGAGATGCAGGCGGAGCTCGCAGCGCGGGAGGCCGCCGGCGTGGCGCAGGGCGGGGCGCCGCGATGACCGCCATGAACATGGTCCAGGCGCTCAACTCCGCCATGGACGTCATGCTCGCGCGCGACCCGTCGGTCGTGCTCATCGGCGAGGACATCGGCTATTTCGGCGGCGTGTTCCGCGCCACCGAGGGTCTGCAGCGCAAGTACGGCGCGCACCGCGTCATCGACTCGCCCATCGCCGAAGGCGGCATCGTCGGCGCGGCCATCGGCATGGGGGTCAACGGTCTGCGGCCGGTGGCCGAGATCCAGTTCGCCGACTACATCTACCCGGCGTACGACCAGATCGTCAGCGAGCTCGCGCGGCTGCGCTACCGCAGCGCCACCGAGTTCACCGCGCCCGTCACCATCCGCACGCCCTGCGGCGGCGGCATCCGCGGCGGGCAGACGCATTCGCAGAGCCCGGAGGGCGTGTTCGCGCATGTCAGCGGCCTCAAGGTCGTGATGCCCTCGAACCCCTACGACGCCAAGGGGCTGCTGATCGCGGCCATCGAGGACGACGATCCGGTCGTCTTCTTCGAGCCGAAGCGCGTCTACAACGGTCCCTTCGACGGCGATCCCGACAAGCCCGCCGAGTCCTGGGCGGGACACCCGATGGGCGAGGTGCCCGAGGGCTACTACAGCGTGCCCATCGGCCAGGCCGCGATCGCGCGACCGGGCGAAGCGGTCACCATCGTCACCTACGGCACCATGGTGCATGTCTGCATCGCCGCCGCCGCCGACCTCGGCCTCGATGCCGAGGTGGTCGATGTGCGCAGCATGGTACCGCTCGACATCGACACGCTCGCGGCTTCCGTCGAGAAGACCGGCCGCTGTCTCGTGGTGCATGAGGCCACGCGCTTCGGCGGCTACGGCGCCGAGCTCTCGGCCTCCATCCAAGAACGCTGCTTCTGGTGCCTCGAGGCGCCGATCCGTCGCGTCGCCGGTTGGGATACGCCTTACCCGCACGCCTTCGAGTGGGAGTACTTCCCCGGCCGTGCGCGCGTGCGCCGAGCGCTGCAGGCGCTGATGCAGGAGGCGCCGTGACGGGCGAGGCGACCCGCCGTTTCGTGATGCGGCTGCCGGATCTCGGTGAAGGCACCGTCTCCGCCGAGGTCATCGCCTGGAAGGTCGCGCCGGGAGACACCGTGCGCGAGGATGCGCCGCTCGTCGAGATGGCGACCGACAAGGCCGTGGTCGAGGTTCCCTCACCGGTGAGCGGCATCGTGGTGTCGGTGAGCGGCAAGCCCGGCGACACGCTCGCCGTCGGCTCGGAGCTCGCCGTGTTCGAGGTCGCGGCGGGGGCGGGCGCTTCGGCCGCTGCGCCGGCCACCGCGCCGGCGGCGGTGCCGTCGGTCGCTGCCGCTGCATCGCCACCGTCCGCCGCCGCACAGCCGACGCGCGCCGCCGCGCCGGCGCAGCGATCCGCGTCGGCCGCCGCCGCGGCGCCGCCGCTTGCGCCGCGGCGCGGCATGGCATCCCCTGCGACCCGTCGCCGCGCGGCTGAGGCGGGCGTCGATCTCGGTACCGTCGCCGGCAGCGGCCCCGGCGGCCGCATCCTCGCGCTCGACCTCGCGCGCGCGCAGCAGGGCGCGCCGGGCGTCACCGAGATCCCGGTCATCGGCGTGCGCCGCCTCATCGCGCAGCGCATGAGCGAGTCCAAGCGCAACGCGCCGCACTTCGCGTATGTCGAGGAGATCGATGTCACCGACCTCGAGGCGCTGCGTGTCCGTCTCAACGCGGCCCGCAAAGCCGCGGGTGCCGAGTCCCTGACCTACCTGCCGTTCATCGCCCGCGCGCTGGCCGATGCGCTCGCGGGTTTCCCGCAATGCAACGCGCTCTACGACGCCGCGCGCAATGTGCTGCTGCGCCACGCCGCCGTGCACCTCGGCATCGCCACCCAGACCCCGGACGGGCTCAAGGTGCCGGTGGTGCGCGATGTCGCGCGCCGCGGCCTCGACGACCTCACCGCCGAGATCCGCCGCGTGACCGAGGCGGCCCGCAGCGGCAAGGCGCGGCGCGAGGAGCTCAGCGGTTCGACCATCACGCTCACCAGCCTCGGCAAGCTCGGCGGCATCGTCTCGACGCCCATCCTGAACGCCCCCGAGGTGGCCATCATCGGCGTCAACAAGGCCGTCGAGCGCGTGGTGGTGCATGATGGCGCCATCGCCATACGCCGCATCATGAACCTGTCGTCGTCGTTCGATCACCGCTTCGTCGACGGCTACGACGCTGCGGCGCTGGTGCAGGCCGTCAAGGCCCGCCTCGAGGCGCCGCAAGAGATCTTCGGAGACCTGACGACATGACGACCCCCGGAACCACGGCCGCCACCGCTGCCGCCACCATCGAGCGCGCGAAGTCCTCGCCCTTCGGCAGCGTGCTCGCCGACACCATGAACCTCGCGTTCTACCGTGACGGCGCGTGGACGCCCGCAGAGCTCGTGCCCACCGGCCCGCTGCCCATCCACCCGGCGGCGCATGCGCTGCACTACGGCAGCGAGTGCTTCGAGGGCTTCAAGGCCTACCGTCACCCGGACGGCTCGGTGCAGATCTTCCGGCTCGACCGTCATGTCGCGCGTCTGCAGCAGAGCGCCCGCGCGCTGATGCTCCCGGAACCGGATGCGGCGCAGCTCTCCCAGATGGTGATCGCGCTGGTCGACCGTGTGCGCGACATCGTCCCCGAGGCGCCGGGGTCGCTGTACCTGCGGCCGCTGCTCTTCGGCACCATGCCCAACATCGGCGCCGCCGCACAGCCCTCGAACGAAGCCTGCCTCGTCGTGCTCGCGAGTCCGGTGTGGGACTACTTCGCCGGCGGCATGAAGCCGCTCAAGATATTGGTCGAGGAGCAGGCGCAGCGCTGCGCACCGCATCTCGGGCGCGTGAAGACCGGCGGCAACTACGCCGCGGCGATGGGTCCGACGCTCGCGGCGCGCCGCGAGCACGGCGGCGATCAGGTGCTGTTCTGCCCGGGCGGCGAGGTGCAGGAGACGGGCGCCGCCAACTTCATCCTGCTGCGCCCCGGTCGGCTGCTCACCCGCAGCCTCGACAGCAGCTTCCTGCACGGCGTCACCCGCGACTCGTTGCTCACCATCGCTCGCGAGCTCGGCTACACGGTCGAGGAGCGCGTCTTCACCGTGGACGAGATGCTGGCGTGGGTGCGCGACGGCGAGGCGGCGCTTTCCGGTACCGCCGCGGTGCTGGCGGGCGTCGGCACGCTGGTGCGCGGTGGCCAGGCGATCCAGGTGGCCGACGGCGAGGTGGGCCCCGAGACCCGCCGCCTGCGCGAGGCGCTGGTCGCCGTGCAGCAGGGCAGGGTGCCCGACCGGCATGGCTGGCTGACCCGGGTCTGAG
>DAIMYL010000128.1:0-5264 GCA_036734505.1 Steroidobacteraceae bacterium
CGTAGAACGGCAGGTTGTGCAGGAAGTCGACGAAGCTCTGGCGCAGCCGCGAGAAGTCGCCGTCGTGCGTGGCGAGATGGTCGTTGTCGATGTTGGTGACCACCGCGATCAGCGGCTGCAGGTGCAGGAACGAGGCGTCGCTCTCGTCCGCCTCGGCGACGAGATAACGGCCCGCGCCGAGCCGTGCGTTGCTGCCCGCGCTCTTGAGACGGCCGCCGATGACGAAGGTCGGGTCCTCGCCGCCCTCGGCGAGGACCGAGGCGACGAGGCTCGTGGTGGTGGTCTTGCCGTGGGTGCCCGCGACCGCGATCGCCGAGCGGAAGCGCATCAGCTCGCCGAGCATCTCGGCGCGCGGCACCACCGGGATGCGCTGGTCGAGCGCGCGCGCCACCTCGGGGTTCTCGCGCGAGACCGCGGTCGACACCACCACGACATCGGCGCCCGCGATGTTCGCGGCGTCGTGGCCGAAGTGCACCGTCGCGCCCTGCTCCTGCAGCCGCGCGGTGACGGCGTTGGGCTTGAGGTCGCTGCCCTGCACCGCGTAGCCGAGGTTGAGCAGCACCTCGGCGATCCCGCCCATGCCGCTGCCGCCGATGCCGACGAAGTGGATGGTATGGATGCGGCGCATGCGCGCCATGCCCTCGATCGGGCCCGCGACCGGGGCCTTGCCGGGGGTGGTGGGACCGTTCATGCGAGCCTCCCCGCGGCGAGCACCGCTGCGGCCATGTCTTCGGTGGCGGTCGGGCTGTCGAAGCCGCGCGCCGCCTCGGCCATCGCGGCCAGACCTCCGCGGCCGAGCGCAGCGAGTCCGCGCAGCTCCTGCGCGAGACGGGCGGCGTCGAGCTCGGCTTCGGGCAGCAGCCGCGCGGCGCCGCGCGCCTCCAGCTGGCGCGCGTTGAGCGGCTGGTGGTCGTCGACCGCCGCCGCGAACGGCACGAACAGCGCGGCGACGCCCGCCGCCGCGAGCTCCGAGACGGTGAGCGCGCCCGCGCGGCAGACGACCAGGTCGGCCTGCGCGTAGGCCTCGGCGATGTCGTCGATGAACGGCTCGATGCGCGCAGCGACGCCGGCGCGCGCATAGGCCTCGCGCGCCGCCGCGAGACCGCGCTCGCCGGCCTGATGGCGCACCTCGAAGAGACCGGGCGGCAACGACGCGAGCGCCGCGGGCACCGCGGCGTTGAGCTTGGCCGCGCCCTGGCTGCCGCCCACCACCAGCAGGCGCAGCGCCCCGCTGCGCGCGCCGTAGCGGGCGTTCGGCGGCGGCAGCGCATGGAAAGCGGCACGGACCGGGTTGCCGATGGTGCGCGCACCGCGCGCGGCGGGGAAGCTGTGCGGGAACGCTTCGAGCACCGGCTCGGCGAGACGCGCGAGCACGCGGTTGGTGAGGCCGGCGACGGCGTTCTGCTCATGGATGACGAGCGGGCGGCGCAGCAGCCAGGCCGCGAGCCCGCCGGGACCGGTCACATAGCCGCCGAGGCCGACCACGACCGCCGGACGCTGGCGGCGCACCGCGGCGATCGCCTGCCACAGCGCGCGCAGCAACGCGAACGGCGCGCGCAGCAGCGTCATCACGCCTTTGCCCCGCAGACCACCGATGCCGATCCACTCCACCGGGATGCCGGCGGCGGGCACCAGCCGCGCCTCGATGCCGGCGCGCGTGCCGAGCCACACGACATCGCAGGCGCGCTCGCGCAGACGCGCGGCGAGCGCGAGCGCCGGGAACACATGTCCTCCCGTGCCGCCCGCCATGATCATGACGCGTCGGCCGCTCAAGCCTGCGCACCCATCGCGGACCGCGGTGCGCCGGCGCGCTCGGCCGAGCCGCCGCGCAGGCTGGTGGCGGTGGCGCCGCGCGCCGCGACCGCCGTCTCGTGGTAGACGCGCAGCACGATGCCGAACCACACCAACGCCGCGATCATGCTCGAGCGGCCGTAGCTCATGAACGGCAGCGTCAGCCCCTTGGTGGGCAGCGCGCCCATGTTGACGCCGATGTTGATGAAGGCCTGCAGGCCGACCCAGATGCCGAAAGCGGCGGCGAGGTAGGACTGGAACTTGAGGCCTGCCTCATGCGCCTGCCGCGCCACCCACAGCACGCGCAGCGACAGCGCGAGGAACAGCCCCAGCGTGACCACCACGCCCACCAGACCCAACTCCTCGGCCAGCACCGCGAACAGGAAGTCGGTGTGGGCCTCGGGCAGATAGAAGAGCTTCTGCACGCTCTCGCCGAGACCCACGCCGGTCCAGCCGCCGCGGCCGATGGCCATCAGGCTCTGCGTCAGCTGGAAGCCGCTCGCGAACGGATCCTGCCAGGGGTTGAGGAAGGTCTGCAGACGCTCGAGACGGTAGGGCTCGGCGATGGCGAGGGCCGCCATGCCGGCGACGCAGACCGCCGCGAGGCCGATGACATCGCGCCAGCGCGCGCCGGCGATGAACAGCAGCGCGAACCCCACCGAGAGCAGCACCGCGGCGGCGCCGAAATCCGGCTCCAGCAGCAGCAGGCCGACGAACACGCCGAGCACGGCGAGCGGCTTGAGCAGGCCGAGCAGGCTGCTGCGCAGTTCGGCCTCGCGGCGCACGGCATAGCTCGCCACCCATACCAGCACGAGGATGCGGGTCAGTTCGCTCACCTGCACGCTGATGCCGGCGACGCGCAGCCAGCGGCGGCTGCCGTTGACCATGTGGCCGACGCCCGGGATCGCGACCAGCAGCAGCAGCAGCGCGGACAGCGCGAGCAGCGGCAACGCCAGACGCTCGAGCACCTCGGTGCGCACGCTGAAGGCGCAGGCCGCCGCGACGCAGCCGAACATCACCAGCACCAGCTGACGCTCGAGATAGCCGAACGGGTCGCCGCCGCCGCGGCTCGAGATGGTGATCGAGGCGGAGGTCACCATCACGAGACCGAGCAGCACGATCGCCGAGACGAGACCCAGCGTCAGCATGTCGATGTGGATGCGGCCGACGCGGCCGCCGGTCGGCGGGACGTTGATGGTCATGCGGGCAGGCTCCCGACCGCGGCGGCGAACACGGCGCCGCGGTGCGCATAGTCACGGAACATGTCGAAACTGGCGCAGGCCGGCGACAGCAGCACGGTGTCGCCCGGCTGCGCCGCGTCCGCCGCGACGACCACCGCCTCCTCGAGGCTGGCGCAGAGGCGCACCGGGCAGGCGCCCCCGAGCGCGGCGGCGAGCTGCGGCGCATCGCGGCCGATCAACGCCGCAAGCCGCGTGCGTCCGGCGAGCGCGCCGGCGAGCGGCGTGAAGTCCTGCCCCTTGCCGTCGCCGCCCGCCACCAGCACGAGCGTGCCCGGCAGACCGGCGACCGCCGCGAGCGTCGCGCCCACATTGGTCCCCTTGGAGTCGTCGACGAAGCGCACGCCGCGGCGCTCGCGCACCCACTGCGAACGGTGCGGCAGACCGGTGAACGCCTGCAGCGCCTGCAGCATCGCGGCGCGCGGCAGACCGATGGCGTCGCCCAAGGCGAGCGAGGCGAGCGCGTTGGCGGCGTTGTGCAGACCGGCGGTGCGCAACGCCGACATCGGCAGCAGCCGCTCGCCGTGCGCGCAGAGCCAGGTCTCGCCGCCGACCGCACGCAGCATGTAGTCCGCGTCGCCGCGCAGCGAGAACCCCTGCACGCGCTGTCCGGGCCGCGGCATCGCCGCCACCCAGGGGTCGTCGATGTTCACCACCGCCGTGCCGCAGTGCATGAAGATCCGCGCCTTCGCGGCGGCGTAGGCCGACATGTCGGCGTAGCGGTCCATGTGGTCGGCGCTGAGGTTGAGCACCGCCCCCGCCGCGACCCGCAGCGTGTGCGTGGTCTCGAGCTGGAAGCTGGAGAGTTCGAGCACATGATGCGCGGGCGTCGGCGCGGCGAGCAGGTCGAGCGCCGGCGTACCGAGGTTGCCGCCGACCGCGACCGGCAGACCCGCCGCGGCCACCATCTCGCCGACCAGCGTGGTGACGGTGCTCTTGCCGTTGGTGCCCGTGATGGCGGTGACAGGCGCCCGCGCCTCGCGCGCGAACAGCTCGATGTCGCCGACCACCTCGATGCCGCGCGCCGCGGCCTCGCGCAGCAGCGGCTCGGCGAGCGACACGCCGGGCGAGGCGACCACCATCGCCGCGGCGCCGAGCAGCGCGAGGTCGAAGCCGCCGTAGCGGCAGGTGGCGCCCGGCGCGATGCGCTCGAGCTCCGCGCGGCCCGGCGGATCGGCACGGCTGTCGGTCACAGCGAGCCGCCAACCGCGCGCGGCGAGGTGCCGCGCCACCGACACGCCCGTGCGTCCGAGCCCCACGATGAGCGCGGTGCGGGAAGGCGTGGCGGTGCGTACGGCGTCGGTCATCGCAGCTTGAGCGTCGCGAGGCCCGCGAGCACGAGGAAGAAGGTGATGATCCAGAAGCGCACGATGATCTTCGGTTCGGCCCAGCCCTTCTTCTCGAAGTGGTGGTGGATGGGCGCCATGCGGAAGATGCGCTTGCCGGTGAGCTTGTAGGAGGCGACCTGCAGGATCACCGAGGCGGTCTCGAGCACGAAGATGCCGCCCATCACGAGCAGCACCAGTTCCTGCCGGACGATCACGCCGATGGTGCCGAGCGCGGCGCCGAGCGACAGCGCGCCGATGTCGCCCATGAAGACCTGCGCGGGATAAGCGTTGAACCAGAGGAAGCCGAGCCCCGCGCCGACCAACGCGGCGCAGAAGATCAGCAGTTCGCCGGCCTGCGGCACCGCCGGGATGGCGAGGTACTGCGCGAACACCGCGTTGCCCGAGGCGTAGGCGAACACGCCGAGCGCCGCGGCGACCATCACCGCCGGCATGATGGCGAGGCCGTCGAGCCCGTCGGTCAGGTTCACCGCGTTGCTCATGCCCACGATCATCAGGTAGGTGAGCAGCGTGAAGGCGACGATGCCGAGCGGCAGCGCGAAGTTCTTCAGGAACGGCAGGAAGAGCGTGGTGTCGGCGGGCGTCTTGGCCGTGTACCAGAGCGCGAGCGCGGCGGCGAGACCGCCGACCGACTGCCAGAAGTACTTGTAGCGCGCGATCAGCCCGGCCGGGTTCTGGCGCACGATCTTCAGGTAGTCGTCCCAGAAGCCCACGAGCCCGAACAGCACGGTGACGCCGAGCACGATCCACACGAAGCGGTTGGCGAGGTCCGCCCAGAGCAGAGTGCTGACGATGATCGCGACCAGGATCAGCATGCCGCCCATGGTCGGCGTCCCGGCCTTCTTGAAGTGGGTCTGCGGACCGTCGTCGCGCACCACCTGTCCCACCC
>DAIMYL010000129.1:0-5241 GCA_036734505.1 Steroidobacteraceae bacterium
GAGCGGATGTGAGGGACGCCACCATGACCACCGTGATCCGCCAGGACATCGACCACGACATCGTCGTCTGGACGATGGACCATCCGACCAAGTCCGCCAACACCATCGACGAGGTGTTCCTCGACGACCTCGAGGCCTGCATCGGACGCCTGAAGTCCGACGCCACACTCAAGGGGGCGGTCATCACCTCCGCGAAGTCCTTGTTCCTCGCCGGCGCCGACCTCAAGGACATGGAGCGTGACATGACGGCGATCGGCTCGAAGCCCGTGGCGGAGGTGTTCGAAGCGGTGTTCCGCTTCTCGAGGCTGCTGCGCGATCTCGAGACCTGCGGGAAGCCCGTGGCCTGCGCGATCTCCGGCACGGCCATGGGCGGCGGGCTCGAGGTCGCCCTCGCCTGCCACCACCGGGTGGCGGGCGATGTGCCCGGCCTGCAGCTCGGCCTGCCCGAAGTGCAGATCGGCCTGCTGCCTGCCGGCGGCGGCACGCAGCGCCTGGCGCGCATGCTCGGCATCCAGGCCGCGATGCCTTGGCTGCTCGAGGGCAAGGCCTTCGACGCGAAGGCCGCGCTCGCCGCCAAGGTGGTCGACGCGGTGGTCCCGCCGGACGCGGCGCTCGCGGAGGCCAAGCGCTGGGTGCGCGAGGTCGGCGACTGCGTGAAGCCCTGGGACAAGCGGGACTTCCGCATGCCGGGCGGCGCCGGAGCGGCCGATCCGCGTTCGGCCACCCTGTTCGTCGCCTCCAACGCCATGGTGCACGCCAAGACGGCGGACAATCTCCCCGCGCCGCGCGCGATCCTCTCCTGTCTCTACGAGGGGCCGCTGCTGCCCATGGACACGGCGCTGC
This sequence comes from Steroidobacteraceae bacterium, assembly GCA_036734505.1. Lineage (GTDB taxonomy): Bacteria > Pseudomonadota > Gammaproteobacteria > Steroidobacterales > Steroidobacteraceae > UBA964. Next base: position 844 of record DAIMYL010000129.1, read on the forward strand.
GCGTCGAGTCCAAGCACATGACCCATCTGCTGCGGGAAGGCACGGCGCAGGGCATGGTCCGCACGCTGTTCATCAACAAAGCACGCTGCGACAAGCTGCACCGCCGTCCGGCCGGCGTCGCGAAGACGGAGTTCACGCGCATCGGCGTGCTCGGTGCCGGCCTCATGGGCGCAGGCATCGCGCAGGTCGCGGCGCGTGCCGGCCTCGAGGTGGTGCTGATCGACCGCGACGCCGCGGCCGCCGAGCGCGGCAAGGCAGGCATCGCCAAGCGGCTCGGCGATGCGGTGGCGAAGGGCCGGATCGACGCCGCCAAGGCCGAACAGACCCTCGCCCGCATCCTGCCTACCGCGGACTACGCCGCGCTGCGCGGCGCCCAACTCGTCGTCGAGGCGGTGTTCGAGGACCGCACCGTCAAGGCGGGCGTCATCGCCGCGGCCGATGCCGTGCTCGGCAAGGACGCCGTGCTCGCCTCGAACACCTCGACGCTGCCGATCACCGGGCTCGCCGATCTCGCGAAGCGCCCTAAGGACTTCATCGGCCTGCACTTCTTCTCGCCCGTCGACCGTATGCCCTTGGTCGAGGTGATCCGCGGCCGCAAGACCTCGGATGCGACCCTCGCCCGCGCACTCGACCTCGTGGCGCGGCTGCGCAAGACCCCGATCGTGGTCAACGATGCGCGCGGCTTCTTCACCAGCCGGTTCTTCGGCAGTTTCGTCAGCGAGGGCGTGACCATGGTCGGTGAAGGCATCGCGCCGGCGCTGATCGAGAACGCCGCCCGCATGATCGGCATGCCGGTCGGGCCGCTCGCGGTGCAGGACGAGGTCGGCCTCGACCTCGCCGTCAGCATCACGCGCCAGACCATGGCGGACCTCGGCGAAGCGTGGCAGCCGGGCGCGTCGTTCGCGGTGGTCGAGCGCCTGTCGGACGGGCTCGGCCGGCACGGTCGCAAGAGCGGCGGCGGGTTCTACGACTACCCCGCCGACGGACGCAAACAGCTCTGGACGGGCCTCGCCGAGCTTTGGCCGCCGCGCGCCGAGCAGCCGACCGCCGACGAAATCGGACGCCGCCTGCTCGTCATCCAGCTCATCGAAGCGCTCAAGTGCATGCAGGAAGGCGTGCTCGAGGACGCCGCCGAGGGCGATGTCGGCGCGGTTTTCGGGGTCGGCTTCCCGGCGCACACCGGCGGACCGTTCTCCTACATCGACCGGCTGGGCGCGGGCCGGCTGCTGCGCGATTGCGAAGCGTTGGCGAAACGGCATGGCGAACGCTTCAAGCCCCCGCGCTTGCTGCGGCAGATGGCGCGTGACGGCCGGCGCTTCCACGCTGCGCCCGCGACCGGCTCCGGCGTATCATCCGTCGCGTCCTGAAACCGGACCGTTCAAGCCTAGAGGACCGCGAGCATGGCAGACGACCGCAGCCCACCGCAGATCGCCGAACAGATCCGAGAATCCATCCGCGGCGGCAGCCTGCCGCCCGGTTCGCACCTCAGCGCCCTCGAACTCGCCGAACGCTTCGGCGTCAGCCGCGGACCGGTGCGCGAGGCGCTGCGGCTCCTGGAGTCGACCGGGCTCGTGAAGATCGTGCCGCAGAAAGGAGCCTTCGTCATCGCCTTGGGCGACGACGAGGTGCGCGAAGTGCTGCAGCTGCGCGAAGTGCTGTTCGCGCTGCTCGCGGAGCACTGCGCGGCACGCGCCTCGGCCGCCGACCTCGTCAACCTCAAGCGGGTGGTGGTCAAGATCGCCGCGCTCGCGACCCGTGCCGATTGCACGCCACGCGACTTCCAGCGGATGACCGACCGGTTCGTGGCGAAGATGTACCGCATCGCGCCCATGCCGCGGCTCACCCGCGCCATCCAGGACCTGAGCGCGGGACCGGCGGAGATCTGGGGGCATCTGGCGGTCGCGACCCGCGAGATGCGCCACATCGAGCTGCGCGGCTATCAGCAGCTCTTCAAGGCGATCCAGTCGGGCGATGGCGCGGCCGCCTTCGCGGCGGCGCGCCGGATGCATGCCGACGGCGTGACGCGCGCGTTGGAATTGAACCGCGTGACGCAGGCCACCGGCAGCAACCCGGTGGAGCTCAAGCGCACACGCCGCCGCAAGGTCGGCGGCTGATACGGGCTGGGCGATGCGCGGTCCCGTCGCAAGCCGACGCGCGGCGCTGAAGGGCGCGCTGGCCTGCGGCGGCGTCGCCCTGCTTGGGGGCTGCGCGATGCCCACCTGGCGTTCCGCAGCCGGGCGCACGGCGCTCGACCCCCTGGCCGAAGGCTGCCGCGACCTCTATCTCTACGGGCTTGCGGCGCTGGAGATGGCGCGGGCGCGCGAGCGCACGATGGGACCGCAGCCCAATGCGTTCCGTCATGTGCGCGCCCCCGCTTCCGCGGCCTCGCGCCGCGTGACCACACCGAACAACGACACGCTGTACTCCTCGGCGTGGCTCGACCTGCGGTCCGGCCCGGTCGAGCTCGACGTGCCCGCCACGGGCGAGCGCTACTTCTCGCTCGCCCTGCTCGACATGCACTCCAACAACTTCCATGTCGGCGGCCTGCGCCGCGATGGCGGGCGCGCGCACCGCATCCGCCTCGTGCCGCCGGATGCGACGCCGGCGGCGGGAGAGATCCGCGCGCCGACCTGGTGGGTGTGGGCGCAGGGACGCACGCTCTTCGGCTCGGCGCAGGACCTGCCGGCGGCGCATGCCGTGCAGGACGGTCTCGGCGTCCGCGCACGCGGCATCGACGGCGCTGCGGCTCCGCCCGCGCCGGCGTCCATGCCGCCGACCACCGCGCCGGCGCTGACGCAGCTCGCGGCGATGTCGGCGCTGCTCGACGGCATCGCACCGCCCGCGCGCGCGGACGGTCCGTTCCTCGCGCGGTCGCGCGCGCTGGGGCTGTCCACGGCGACGCTGGCCGCGGCGGACGGCGCGCTCGCGGCGGCGGCCGAGCGCGGCGTCGACGCCGCGCGACGCGACATCCGCGCCGTCATCGATGCCGCCGAGACCGTGGACGGCTGGATCTACTCGCGTCCCACCATCGGCGATTTCGGAACCGACTACCTCTACCGCGCCGCGGTCGCGGTCTGGGGACTCGCGGCGCTGCCGCCGGTCGAAGCGGTCTATGTGCGCGCGGCCGGCCCGGGTCCCTCGGCCTCCTTCGACGGCAGGCGATCGCACCGTCTGCGCTTCTTGCCGGGCGGTCTGCCGCCGGTCGGGGCGTTCTGGTCGCTGTCGCTCTACGAAGTGCTGCCGAGCGGCGAACTGTATTTCTTCGACAACCCGTTGCAGCGCTACGCGATCGGCGATCGCACACCCGGGCTCGCCCGCGGCGCCGACGGCGGCCTCGAGATCCGCATCGCGCCTGACGATCCCGGCCCGGCGCTGCGCGCGAACTGGCTGCCCTGCCCGCGCGGTCCGTTCTCGTTGGTGCTGCGCGCCTACCTGCCGGGTCCGGGGTTCGTCTCCGGCCGCTACCGCCTGCCGCCGGTCGAACCGGTCTGACGGCTGCGACAACCATGAGGTGACCGCGATGTCCGACGCATTCGAAACCACCATCTCCGCCGCGACCGATCCAGCCGGCGCCCTCGAGGGACCTTGGCGCAAGCCCGCCAACATGCTCAAGGCGCAGACCTACGACGACCATGCGTCCATCCACGACGATGCCACCGCGCAGAAGTTGGGTTTCCGCGGCGGCACCATCGAGGGGCCGACCCACTTCAGCCAGCTCGCGCCGCTGCTCCACCGTCTGTGGGGGCGTGCATGGTTCGAGACCGGCTGCATCTCGGCCAATTACCGCAACGCGAGCTACGAGGGAGAAGAGGTGCAGGCGGTGGCGATGCCCACCGGTGCCGACACCGCGCAGATCTCGGTGCGCAAGCGCGACGGGACGGTCGTGCTCACCGGCAGCGCAGCGGTGGGCGCCCCGGTGGACGCCGGTGCGGGCGGCGCCAAGCTGCAGCGCGCGCAGGCCCTCGCGGCGCCGCGCATCCTCGCCGGCTGCCATGTCGGCATGCGCGCGCCGACCCGACGCGTACGCATGGACTACGACCTGCGGATGGGCGACCTCTACCCCTTCTCGCTGGCCGAGAAGCTGGCGTGGATCACCGAGACCTCACCCTGGTACGCGCGCGGCGATGTCGCCCCGTGGGGGCGGCCGGCCATCCCGATGGAGATGATCAGCGTGCTCTGCCAGCATGTCGCGGCGGATGACGGGTTCCCGGTCGCGAACCCGGTCGTCGGCCTCTTCGCCGATCAGGAGATCCGCCTCATCGCAGGGCCGCTGTCGCCCGGCATCGAGTACCGCCTCGAGCGCGAGATCATCGCGCTCACCGAGACGCCGAAGACCGAGAGCATGTGGCTGCGCAGCCGGGTGTACCTCGGCGATGGACTGGTCGCCGAGATGACCCT
>DAIMYL010000130.1:0-5228 GCA_036734505.1 Steroidobacteraceae bacterium
AACGCCGAGGAGGAGCCGGAGAACCCCGACTATCCGAAGGACCCGAACTTCAAGAAGAACTTCGGTCCGCGCGGCGTGATCCACAGCTTCGCCGATGGCCGCATCACGGACACCGGCCCGCTGACCCGCAAGCGCATGGAGACCATCGACGATGAGGTGATGGTCAAGACCCTCGACTTCATGCGCCGCGCGAAGAACGACGACAAGCCGTTCTTCATCTGGTGGAACTCCACCCGCATGCACATCTTCACCCACCTCAAGGCCGCCTCGGTGGGCAAGACCGGTCTCGGCGTCTACGCCGACGGCATGGTCGAGCACGACGGTCATGTCGGTCAGCTGCTCGCGGCCCTCAAGGAGATGGGCCTCGAGGAGAACACCATCGTGATGTACTCGACCGACAACGGTGCCGAGACCTTCACCTGGCCGGACGGCGGCACCACCATGTTCCGCGGCGAGAAGAACACGCAGTGGGAAGGCGGCTATCGCGTCCCCACGATGATCCGCTGGCCGGGCGTCATCAAGCCGGGCACCGTGATCAACGACATCGGCGCCCACGAGGACATGCTGCCGACGCTGCTCGCCGCGGCCGGCGACAGGACCGTCACGGCCGACCTGCTGAAGGGCCGCAAGGTCGGCGGCACGGCCTACAAGGTGCACCTCGACGGCTACGACCTCGGTCCCGCGCTGCGCGGCGAGGGCGCCTGGCCGCGCAAGGAGTTCATCTACTGGACGGACGACGGCTCGGTCGCCGCGCTGCGCTACGAGAACTGGAAGATCACCTTCCTCGAGCAGCAGGCCGAGGGCCTCAAGGTGTGGCAGGAGCCGTTCGTCGAGCTCCGCGCGCCGAAGATCACCAACCTGCGCATGGACCCCTTCGAGCGCGCCGAGGAGGAGAACGCCATCGGCTACCAGCGCTGGTACCTCGACCGCATGTTCATGATCGCCCCGTCCGGCGCCTTCGTCGCGAAGTGGCTGCAGTCCTTCAAGGAGTTCCCGCCGCGCCAGAAGCCGGGCAGCTTCAACCTCGACCGCGTCATGGAAGCGGTGATGAGCAGCAGCAAGCAGTGATGATGTGATGTCCACACCGGTTCCGGTGTGCGGGGCCGCTTCCTGATGAAGGTCGCGGCCCCTTTTTTTTGGAGGACCGTCCGATGAAGACCACGAACCTGTTCCGCGCCCTGGCCGCCGCCCTCGTCCTGTCGCTCGGCATCGCCGCGCAGGCCGCGCCGGCCGCCGAGGCGCTGCCCTCCTGGAACGACGGCGCCGCCAAGGCCCGCATCGTCGCCTTCGTGCAGGGCGTCACCGACCCGCGCAGCCGCAGCTATGTGCCGCCGGCCGAGCGCATCGCCGTGTTCGACAACGACGGCACCCTCTGGTCCGAGCAGCCGGCGTACTTCCAGCTCGCCTTCGCCATCGACCGCGTGAAGGCGCTCGCGCCGCAGCACCCCGAGTGGCAGGGCAAGCAGCCCTTCCAGGGCGTGCTCGAGGGCGACCTCAAGGCCGTCGCCGCCACCGGCGAGCGCGGCCTCATGGAGCTCGTGATGGCGACCCACGCCGGCATGACCACCGAAGAGTTCGCGGCGAGCGTGCGGCAGTGGGTGAAGACGGCACGACATCCGACGCTCAAGCGTCCGTACACCGAACTCGTGTTCCAGCCGATGCTGGAGCTGCTCGGTTACCTGCGCGCCAACGGCTTCAAGACCTACATCGTGTCGGGCGGCGGCATCGAGTTCATGCGCGTCTTCGCCGAGGAGGTCTACGGCGTGCCCCCCGAGCAGGTGATCGGCTCCACCATCGCCACGAAGTACGAGCTGCGCGACGGCAAGCCGGTGATCGTCCGCGAACCGAAGCTCGACTTCATCGACGACAAGGCCGGCAAGCCGCTCGCCATCAACAAATTCATCGGCCGGCGGCCGATCGCCGCCTTCGGCAACTCCGACGGCGACTTCGAGATGCTGGAGTGGACCACCGCCGGCGCCGGTCCGCGCCTCGCCGTGATCGTCCACCACGACGACGCTGCGCGGGAGTTCGCGTATGATCGTGATTCGCACATCGGCAAGCTGCGACGCGGCCTCGACGAAGGTCCGGGCCGGGGCTGGTCGATCGTCAGCATGAAGAACGACTGGAAGGCCGTCTATCCCGACCCCAAGCGCTGAACCGGGCTCCCGCAGGCCGCTGCTCGTCGCAGTCGGCCTGCTCGCGCTCGCGCTGGCGGCGGGGGCATGGTGGTGGTCGCGGGCACCGCAGCGTGGCGCCGCGGACGGCGCAGGGGCGGGGACCGGCAGCGCGGCCGAGCCCGCCGCGTTGCGCGCCTCGGCCACCTTCGTCGGCAGCGGCGCCTGCGCCGACTGCCACCGCGCCGAGCACGCGGCCTGGAAGGGCTCGCAGCACGAGCGAGCCATGCAGCACGCCACCGCCGAGACCGTGCTCGGCGATTTCGGCGGTGCGACCTACACCCGCGACGGCGTCACCTCGACCTTCTTCAAGCGTGACGGCAAGTTCTTCATCCGCACCGACGGACCGGACGGCAAGCTCACCGACTTCGAGGTGAAGTACACCTTCGGCGTCGAGCCGCAGCAGCAGTACCTCGTGGCGCTGCCGGGCGGACGCTTGCAGGCGGTGTCGGTCACTTGGGACACGCGCCCGCGGGAGTCGGGCGGCCAGCGCTGGTTCCGCCAGTACCCCGGCGAGAGGCTCGACCATCTCGACGAGCTGCACTGGACGCAGCGCACCCAGAACTGGAACTTCATGTGCGCGGACTGCCACTCGACGGATGTCCGCAAGGGCTACGACGACGCGACAGGCGCTTACGACACCCGCTACGCCGAGGTGTCGGTCGGCTGCGAGTCCTGCCACGGACCCGGTTCGGCGCATGTAGCGGCCATGCGCGGCGGCAAGGGCGGCGACGACAAGCGTGCCGGCGCGGCCGGCGCCGCGCATGGTCTCACCGTCGCGTTCCACGAGCGCCGCGGCGTCGCGTGGATCATCGATCCTGCCACCGGCAACGCGCGCCGCAGCGCGCCGCGCAGCGCCGACGACGAGATGGAGACCTGCGCGCGCTGCCACTCGCGGCGCAGCCAGTTCGCCGAGGGTTGGCGGGCCGGCGACCGGCTGCTCGACCACTTCCTGCCGGTGACTTTGCGCGAGGGTCTCTACCACGCCGATGGCCAGCAGCAGGACGAGGTCTTCATCTGGGGTTCGTTCCGCCAGAGCAAGATGCATGAGGCGGGCGTCACCTGCGGCGACTGCCATGACCCTCACACCCAGAAGATGCGCTTGCCCGGCGATGCCACCTGCGCGCAATGCCATGCGCCGGCGAAGTACGCCGTCGTCGAGCACCACCGCCATGAGGTCGGCAAGGCGGGGTCGCAGTGCGTCGACTGCCACATGCCCACGACCACCTACATGGTCAACGATCCGCGCCGCGACCACGGCTTCAAGGTCCCGCGGCCCGATCTGACGGCGTCCACGGGAGCGCCGAACGCCTGCGGCAGCTGCCACGAGCGCGAGGGGGCCGAGTGGGCCGCCGGCGCGCTCGACCGCTGGCATGGCACGGCCTGGCGTTCGCGGCCGAGCATCGCTCCGACGCTGCATGCGGCACGGCGCGGTCTGCCCGGCGCGTCGCGCGGTCTGCAGGGCTTGGTGGACGACCCGAAGCAGCCCGCCCTCGTGCGCGCCACCGCGCTCGAGCTGCTCGCGCGCTACCCGAGCCCGCTCGCCGACGGGGCGCTGCAGCGTGCCCTGGGCGACCAGGACGATCTCACCCGCCATGTCGCGGTGACGCGGCTCGAGGCCGTGCCGGCGGAGGCGCGTCCGGCCTTGCTCGTCCCGCGGCTCACCGACCGGGTGCGTGCGGTGCGCATGGAGGCCGCGCGGCTGCTGCTGCCGTCGGCGGCGCAGCTCGACGCCGCCGCGCGTCCCGCCTTCGACGCCGCGCTCGCGGAGTACGAGGCCGCGCTGCGCCACGACCTCAGCCGCCCCGAGGCACGGCTCAACCTCGGCAACCTGCTGCTGCAGCGCGGCGATGCGACGGGCGCCGAAGCGTCGTTCAAGCGCGCCATCGACACCGACCCGCGCTTCGTGCCGGCGCGCGTGAACCTCGCCGACCTCTACCGCGGCCAAGGCCGCGAGGACGAGGCGGACCGCATCCTGCGCGACGGGCTGCGCGCGGCGCCGGGCGCGCCGGCGTTGCACGAGGGCCTCGGGCTGTCGCTGGTCCGGCAAGGCCGCAAGCCTGCCGCCATCGCCGAGTTCGCGGCCGCGTCACGCGCAGCGCCCACCGAGGCGCGTTATGCGTATCTGCACGCGTTGGCGCTCGATGATGCCGGGCGGCGTCCCGAGGCCCTGCGGGTGCTCGCCGACGCCGCGCGCCGTGCGCCCGACCGTGACCTCTTGTTGACGCTCGCGCAATGGCGCAGCGAAGGCGGCGACGAGGCGGGTGCGCGCGAGGCGCTGTCGGTCTGGTACGCCGTCAGTCCCGACGACCCGGCGCTCGCCGCCCTGCGGGCCCGCTGAAGGAGACATCATGCCGACCGACGCCGCATTCATGCGCCGCGCGCTCGACCTCGCGAGCGCAGCCGCCGCCCGCGGCGAGGTGCCGGTCGGCGCCGTGCTGGTGCGCGGCGACGAGGTGCTGGGCGAGGGCGCGAACTGCCCGATCGCCACGCACGACCCCACGGCCCACGCCGAGATCCAGGCGCTGCGCGCCGCGGGCGCGCTGGTCGGCGATTACCGTCTGGCCGGCACCACGCTCTATGTGACCCTGGAGCCCTGCATCATGTGCGCGTCGGCGCTGGTGCACGCGCGGGTGTCGCGCGTCGTGTTCGGGGCCTGGGACCCGAAGGCCGGGGCGGCGGGCAGCCTCACCGATGTGTTCAACATCGCGGGGCTCAACCACCGGGTGGATGTCTTCGGCGGCGTCCTGGCGGAGGAGTGCGGTACGCTGCTCTCCGGGTTCTTCCGCCAGCGCCGTACTTGAAGCACCACGCCGAACTCACCACCGGCTCGATCCCGCGCACGCTGTTCGCGTTCGCGCTGCCCATCCTGCTCGGCAACGTGATGCAGTCGGTCAACGGCTCCATCAACGCCATCTGGATCGGAAGATACCTCGGACCGGCGGCGCTCACCGGCGCCAGCAACGGCAACATCGTCGTGTTCCTGCTGTTCGGCGCGGTGTTCGGCGTCACCATGGCGGCGACCATCATGATCGGTCGCGCGGTGGGCGCCGG
>DAIMYL010000131.1:0-1946 GCA_036734505.1 Steroidobacteraceae bacterium
TGCCGCTGTTCGTGCTCTTCATCCTGCTGACGGCGTTCATCAACCTGTTCATGGGTTCGGCCTCGGCCAAGTGGGCGCTGATGGCGCCGGTGTTCGTGCCGATGTTCATGCTGCTCGGATATTCGCCGGAGCTGACGCAGACCGCCTACCGCGTCGGCGACAGCGTCACCAACATCATCTCGCCGATGCTGAGCTACTTCGCGCTCATCATCGCCTTCTTCCAGAAGTACGAGCCGAAGGCCGGCATCGGCACCATCGTCGCGGTGATGCTGCCGTATTCCCTGACCTTCCTGGTGGGCTGGTCGATCGTGTTCGCGATCTGGCTGGCCTTCGGGATCCCCGTCGGCCCCGACTCGCCGCTCACCTACCCCGCCGCCAAGTAGCGGCGGAAAGCGGGGCGGCGGGCGCTCAGGGGCAGGTCCGCGCGGCGGCCGGGCCGCCCGGCGGCGCGCGGCGCAGCTCGAGGTGCTGCACCTTGGGCGGCTCGGTGGGCGCGAGGGTCACCGAGGCCACCAGATCGCCGCGTTCGCAGCGCAGCAGCCAATCACCCCGCAGGCGGTTCTCGATCGACACCCAGCCGCCCGCATCACGGCACTCGCCGACCTCGGCGCGCAGCTGCGCGAACTCGGCGCGACGTCGTGCCTGGTCGCGGTCGAGGAAGAGGTTGACCGCGGCGAGGCGCTCGACGGCGGCATCGTCCCAGCGACCCACCAGCGCCGTCACCTGCCCGCGCACCTCGACGAGCGCCCCGGAGGGTTGGACCGCGCGCGGTCGAAGCCCGCCGGAATCTTTGAGCGCCGCGAGCGCCGGACCGAAGGCGTCGCCCCAGGGCGTGTAGGTGCGGTTGCCGAAGGCGATCAGACCGACGCCGTATTCCGGCAGCCAACGCATCTGCGAACCGAAACCCGGCAGCCCGCCGCTGTGCGCCACCACATGCGCGAGATCGCAGGTCTGCGAGATGCGCAGGCCGTAGCCGTAACCGGCCGCGTTCAGCTGCACGCCGCCGGCGGCGTCGCGCGTCACCGTCGCTGGCCGCGCGCGCCACATCTGCTGCATCTCGCGCAGGGAGGCGCGGGATACGGGACCGGTCTCGGCGCCGTCGCGCGGCGGCCAAGCGCCCAGCAACAGACCGACATAGCGCCCGAGGTCCTCGAGCGAGGTGAGCATGCCGCCCATCGCGCCGAAGGCGCCGTCCGGCAGCTGCGGCTCGCGCTTCCAGCGTGCGTCCTCCCAGCGGTAGCCCTGGGCGAGCCGCGCCGGCGGCACCGCACGCGGCTCGAGCGTGGTCGAGGTCATGCCGAGCGGTCGCAGGATCTCGCGCTCCACATATCCCGTGTAGGGCGCGCCCGAGACGTTGCCGATCACGCGGCCGAGGATGGCGTACGCGTAGTTCGAGTACTCGTAGGCGATGCCGGGCGGGTTGGAGGACGGGATGCCCGAACGCATCAGCGCCGAGAACTCCTGCTCCGAGATGCCGAGCTGTTGGTCGCCCCAAGGGTTGTCCTCGGGGAACCCCGCCGACATGGTCAGAAGATGCCGCAGCGTGATGGGCGGCGCATCGGTCGTCAGCGGCCGCAGGCCGCGCAGTTCGGGGACATGCCGCTCGACGGGATCATCGAGCGAGAGCTTGCCCTGGTCACGCAGCTTGAGGATCGCCATCGCCGTGAACGATTTGGTCATGCTGGCGATGCGGAACACCGAGTCACCCCGCACCGGCTGGCCGCCCTCGACATCGCGCAACCCGACGGTGCCGATGTGGGCGAGCTCGCCGTCGATGACGATGCCCCAGGCGGCGCCGGGGACGTTCTCGCGCGCGACGAACCCGCGCATCACCCGGTCCACCTCGGGGTAGGCCGTGGCCAGCTTCGTACGACGGTCGGGATCCTCGAAGGCGACCGGCGGCGCGGCGTGGGCTGCGACACCGAGGAATCCGAGGGCCAAAGACA
>DAIMYL010000131.1:2046-5216 GCA_036734505.1 Steroidobacteraceae bacterium
GTGCTCGCGGCCCGCAAGGATGTCGTCGACACGCTGATGGACCGGTTCCGCGCGCCGCACTGGGATCCGTTGGTGCGCGAGCTCGATGCCAAGGACAAGGTGCTCGAGCACCTGCGCATCGCACTCGCCCGGCAGCGCGGCCGCGCGGCGTTCGCGACCTTGGTCATCGAGAGCCTCGCTGAAGCCGGACGCAAGGGCCCGCTCGGCGAGGAGCATCAGAAGCTCTGCGAATCCGCCCTCAAGTCGCTGCGCGGCGACTGACGGCGCCGGCTGCGGGGGTCCCCGCAGCGGCGGTCTCGGCGGCGAACTCCGCCTGCCAACGCGCCATCTGCGCGCGGTTGTCGATGTCCCAGGGATGGAATCCCGGGCGGTACCACGCGAAGTAGGTGCGCGGGTTGGCGCGGAAGATGCCGGGATCGCCCCACAGGAACCGGCGCACGGCCTTGCGGGCCTCGCGTGGCGCATAGCCGTCGGCCTGCAGCAGCAGCGACGCGTACTGCGTGATGTTGCGGGTGAACATGAAGCTGATGAACACCATCGACCAGACGCGCAGCATGTAGCGACGCCACGCCGGCCAGTCCCGCGTCACCTCCATGAACACGTCGAAGGCGACCGCCTTGTGCTCGGTCTCCTCCAAAGAATGCCAACGCCACAGCCGCTCCAGCGCGGGCGCCGTCCGGCCGAAGAGCTTCTCCTGCATGAGGTCGTGCGTCTCGGCCATCATGGCCGTGAAATGCTCCAGCGCGGTCGTGGCGCAGAGCATGCGGATGGGTCCGCGCGAGCGCGCGAAGGCGATCCGCCTGCGGATGCGCGACTCGATCTCGGCGACCGGGTAGCGCGCGCGGTCGATCAGCGAGTTCAACGCATGGTGCTCGCGGGCGTGGATCGCCTCCTGCGCGAGGAAGGCGCGGACATCCTCGGCGAGCCGCCCGGTGAGGCGCGAGCGGTAGTGCCGCACCGAGTCCATGAACATCTTCTCGCCGTCGGGGAAGGTCAACGACAGCGCGTTGAACACGGCGGTGCCCACCGGATCCCCGTTCATCCAGTGCGTGCCGCGATGGGCCTCGAGGTCGAAGCGCAGGTCGCGCGGCTGCGGCGACACATCGGTGGGGGTGCTCATGGGGGAACGGTGGCGGCGGACGGCTTTTTTGTCAATCGGGGACGGCCACCGCGGGCGCGGCGGGGCGCCCGGGACGGTATTCGCGCCGCGCGACCCGGCGCACATCGGTCTCGTCCAAGCGTACGGGTTTGGTGCGCTCGGCGAGGAACAGGGGTGCCTGGTCGGCGTAGTGCGGCGAAGCCGCATCGAGGGTCGCCGAACCGAACTGGTGGATGCCGTGCGCCTTCAGTCGACCCTCGCGGTCCCACTCGACGAAGTAATAGAGCGTATCGCCCTTGCGCGCCACCAACCGACCGTCGGCATCCGGCTCCATGCCGGCCTCGAAGTCCCGCAACACATCCGGACCGCCGTCGGTGGGCGCGTCGATGGCGCCGCGCCGGAAGCGGCTGACCTCGCCCCACTGCGGGTCCAGCCGCCCGAAGTGGCGCTGCAGCACCGCGACGGCGCCGCGCAGCGCCTCGAGCTCATCGGCGGGCGGCTCGCCGGTGAGCACCCGGCCCACCACCGGCATGCCGGCCAGCACCGCGAGCGCCGTGCCGCGGTTCGCCGCCTCGGCGCCGAGGTCCCAGCTGCGCAGCACCGCTTGCGCGCGGCCGAGCGCGTCGGCATCCGGCTCCGTGGAGATGTCGCGCGCGACCAGACGGGTGACGAGCTGCGCGATCAGCGAATCCCGCGAATAGCGCTTGTCGTACTTGATGGCCTCGAAGTCCGACGCCGTGACCGAGTCGTCGGCCGCGAGCAGTTCTTTGAAGCGCAGGCCGCGGTTCGTGACGCGCGTCTCCAGCCCGAGGGTGGCGGGGAAATCCGCCGCGACCGGCTCGTCGTCGGGCCCGCTCGAGAGCAGCGGCGTGTGGTTGGCGTTGAAGACATAGCCCGAAACCGGCGCGATGACCTTCGGCACGAGCTCGAACGGCTCGTAGCCGGTCCACAGCGCGCGCGAGGTGTCGCCCGGCAGCACGCCGCGCCAAGCGAACGACGGGTCCCGGCGCGGGAACACCGCGTTGTAGATGTAGGCGATGCGGCCGGTGGCGTCGGCGTAGACATAGTTCTGGCTGGGGATGGCCTGCAGCCGCAGCGCCGCTTCGAACGCCTCCCAATCCCGCGCGCGGTTGAGCTGGTAGTACGCCTGCACCGCATCCACACGGTCGATGTTGGCGTAGCGCAGCGCGTAGGTGCCGTGCGGCCGTCGCAGGACCGGTCCATGCACCGACCACAGGACCTCTCGCCGCACCCGGATGGCGATGCGGCCGAACACGCGCAGCTCGAGTTCCGCCTCGCGCTTCTCGAGCCGTCGCCAGGCGCCGTCGAAGCGGTAGCGGTCCGGATCGGCGGGGTCGATGACCAGGCGATAGGTGTCGGAGAGGTCGGGCGTGTTGACCGTGTTCGCCCAACCGAGCGTCGGACCGAAGCCGTGGAGGATGAAAGGCGATCCGGGGAACACGCCGCCCGCCATGTCCCATCCCTCCTCCGACTTCAACCGCACCTCGTACCAGGCGAGCGGCCCGGTGTAGGGCTGGTGCGAGTTGATCAGCAGCCGCGTCGCGCCGTCCGGCGTGCGCGAGGGCGCGACCGCCATCGCGTTCGACCCGCCGCCCTGCGGTACGGACTCGGCGGGCGGGCCGGGGCCGAAGAGCGCCCGGATGTCGCGCTCCAACCCGAAGAAGAGCGGCGTGAAGAAGGTGAAGCCCGACACCAGGTCCTCGGCCTTCACGGCCTCGAAGCCGTGCACGACCTCGCCGGGATGCAGCGCCGCGTAGAGGTTGATGCCGTCGGCGTAGCCCTGCAGCACGGCCAGGGTCTTCGGCGAGACCTGCCCGGCGGCGAGAGCACGCGGCAGACCCTCCTGAACCCGTTCGCGCACCCGCAGCAACGCGACGAGATAGTCGGATACCGCGGGGTCGGCGCCCTCCACCGTCATCGGTGCCGGAAGACCGACCGCACCGGCCAGCGCGTTGATCAGCCGCGGTGTCTGGTCGTCGACCCGACCGAGCCGGCCGCGGCTCGTCATCAGGCTCTGCTGCAGCGTCGCGAAGTCGTCCTCGGCATGCGC
>DAIMYL010000132.1:0-5211 GCA_036734505.1 Steroidobacteraceae bacterium
CGCTCGGCGCCGAGGCCCGGCACCACGAGGTCATGGTCCGCCTCGATGCGCCAACCGGCGGGCAGCCCGGCGCGCTCGGCCGGGTCGCGACGGCCCTTCATGGCGAGCACGCGCGTGTCGGGGCCGCAGAGCGCGGCCACCTGCGCGACGAGCTCCGGCAGCGGCGCGAAGGCGCGCGCCACCACGGTGTCGAAGGCCGTGGGCGGGGTCCAGTCTCCGGCGCGCGCCTGCAGCGCCGCGACGTTGCCGAGCCCCAGGGTGCGCGCCGCGTGCGCCACGAAACGCACCTTCTTGCCGTTGGAGTCGAGCAGCGTGAAGCGCCGCCGCGGCTCAGCGATGGCGAGCGGCAACCCGGGGAAGCCCGCGCCCGTGCCGACATCCGCGATCCGGTCGCCGTGCAGGTGCGGCACCACTGACAGGCTGTCGAGCAGGTGATGGGTGAGCATCTCGCCGCGCGCCGTGACGGCGGTGAGGTTGTAGGTCTTGTTCCAGCGCGCGAGCTCGTCGAGCAGACGCGACAGGGCGGCGCTCTGCGCGGCATCGAGCACGACACCGAGCCGAGCCGCGCCGTCGACGATGCGCTGCGCCTCATCCATGCGCCGTGTTCCCCTGCACCCTGCGTCCGGCGCCGCGCGTCAACCGCCGGCGCCGATCTTGACGACCGTGCGCCCGGTGACCGTGCCCTTGAGGTAGGCGTCGAACGCGCCCGGCAGCTCCGCGAACGGGATGGTGCGGGTCGCGATGCGGTCGAGATGGCGCGGCTTGAGGTCGGTGGCGATGCGGTTCCACACCACGAGCCGCGTGTCGCGCAGCGTCGCGGCGGAGTTGATGCCGAGCAGGTTGACGCCGCGGATGATGAACGGCATCACCGTGGTGTGCAGCTCGGCGCCGCCGGTGAGGCCGATGCTGGCGATGTTGCCCCAGTTGTCGACGGTGCGCGTGAGCCAGGTGAGCATCTCGCCGCCGACGTTGTCGACGGCGCCCGCCCAGCGCACCGATTCCATCGGCCGCTTGCCGTAGTCGATGTCGCCGCGCAGCAGCACCTGCGAGGCGCCGAGCGACTTCAGGTAATCGACGGAGTCCGCCTTGCCCGTCACCGCGACGACCTCGTAGCCGCGCCCGGCGAGCATGGCGATGGCGATGCTGCCGACGCCGCCGGTCGCGCCGGTCACCACCACGGGACCGCGCGCGGGCGTCTGGCCGTTGTGCTCCATGCGGTGGATGGCGAGCGCCGCGGTGAAGCCCGCGGTGCCGAGAGACATCGCCTTGAAGGCCCCGAGACCGGGCGGCATGGGGATCACCCACTCGCCCTTTAGGCGTGCGTACTCGGCGTAGCCGCCGTCGTGCACCTCGGATAGGCCGCAGCCGGTGACGAGCACATGGTCGCCGGGCTTGCAGCGCGCATCCGTGGAGGACTCGACCACGCCGGCGAGGTCGATGCCGCCCACCAGCGGATAGCGGCGCAGGATGCGGCCGGCGCCGGTGGCGGCGAGCGCGTCCTTGTAGTTGATGTCGGAGTACAGCACGCGCACCACGACCTCGCCCGGCGCGAGGTCGTCGAGCGTCAGGTCGTCGAAGCGCGCGACGATCCTCCCGTCGATCTCGTGGATGCGGAAACCCTTGAAGGTCTTTGACATGTCGGTGCTCCGATGCGATGCGGGCGTTGCGGATCAGCGCGCGCGGCGCGCGAGCCAGGCCATCAGGCCGTCGGCGTTGAGGTCGAAGTCGAACCCGGCCCAGGCGTCGAGCAGGGAGTCCGGCGCCGTGGCGCCGAGCCGCCGCCACTCCTCGAGCACGACGGCGCGCAGGCCGTCGCGGATCGCCGCGCGCGCCTCCGCGGCGGGGCGCGCGGCGTGGGCGAGCGCGGTGTCGGTGAAGCGGCGCACCATGCGCGTGAGGTCCTCGCCGACGCGCGGCAGCTCGCCGATGGGGCCGTAGTGCGTGAGACAGGCGGTGTGCGCGCCGCTCGCCGTCACGCGCGCGATCGACGCCAGCAGCTGTTCGGGGTCGAACTGCGTCGGACTGGTGGTCGGTACCGAGAACGGATGGCCGTCGACCGCGAGCGCGCCGTAGGCCACGCCGAAGGTGTCGCCGGTGAAGATGGTCCGCGCGGAGCGGTCGAAGAACGCCTGATGGTGCAGCGCGTGACCCGGCGTGTGCAGCACCTCGATGGTGCGGCCGCCGAGCGCGAGCATCGCGCCGTCGGCCGTCGCCTCGACCCGCGATGCGTCGACGGGCAGCAGCTCGCCGTACAGACGACGGTAGTTCTCCGCGCCGTACACCGCGATCGAGGCCTCGATGAGCTTGCGCGGGTCGATGAGATGCGGCGCCCCGCGCGGGTGCACCGCGACGCGCGCCCGCGGCAGCGCCTGCAGCAGCTGGCCCGCGCCGCCGGCGTGGTCGAGATGCACATGGGTGAGCAGCAGCCAATCGACCGCATCCGGCGTCAGCCCCTGCGCCTCGAGCGCGGCCAGCAGCCGCGGCACGGCATGCGCGGTGCCGCAGTCGACGAAGGCCGCGCGACCGTCCTGCACGACGAGATGCGCCGCATCGAACAACGGCTGCACATAGTGGGTGTCGACGACGTGGATGCCGTCGGAGGCGGCGGAGATGGCCATGGTGCGCCGATTCTAGAGGACGGCGGGGTAAAAGCCCCGCAGACCGGTGCGACGACAGCGCGGCCAGCCCTTGCGAGGGGCGTCGCGGTGGGCTATCAGGTGCGTCATGACACGCCTGCACGCCTCTTCCGCCGTCCGGTCCGTCCTGCTGCTCGCAACGGCCGCGATCCTGTCCATCTCCGCATCGGCGGCGACCCCCGCGCCTTCCGCGGTACCGGCGCCGCCGCCACCGCGCATCGACCGCGGCAACCTCGTGCTCGAGGGCGTCCCGCCGCACTCGCCGCGCGTCGCCGAGACGCTCGACGGCTGGCTGGCCGGTCGCAGCGCGAGTTTCCGCGACTTCCTGCCGGACGGCAGCCTGCTCATCAGCACGCGCTTCGGCGAGGTCGAGCAGGTGCACCGCGTCGCCTCGCCGCTCGGCGCCCGCGAACAGCTCACTTGGGGCGCGGAGCCGGTGGGCGGCGTCGTGGCGAGCCCGGCCGCGGACGGCAGCTTCGCCTTCTCGCGCGACCGCGGCGGCGACGAGAACGCGCAGATCTTCCTGCAGCGCGGCGGCGAACGCACGCCGCGACTGCTCACCGACGGCAGGTCGCGGCACGGCGGCGCGCTGTGGTCGCGCGACGGCGCGCGGCTCGCGTTCACGGGGAACGCACGCGACGGCATCGCGACCGATGTCTACCTCGTCGAGGTCGGCAAGGACGGCGTGCCGGGCGCGCCGCGGCTCGTGGTCGCCTCGCAAGGCCAGACCTGGACGCCGGTCGACTGGTCGCAGGACGGATCGAAACTGCTGCTGCTGCAGACCACCTCGGTGACCGAGGCGCGCCTCTACCTCGCGGAGGTCGCGACCGGCGCATACCGCGAACTCGCTTTGCCGGCCGCGTCCGGGAAGACCGCGCCCAAGACCGCCATCGGCGGCGCGCGCTTCAGCGCCGACGGCCGCGGGGTGTGGTTGACGGCGGACCTGGGTGGCGAGTTCCAGCAGTTGCGCTACCTCGATCTGCAGGACGGCAGCCTGCGCACGCTGACCGCCGATGTGCCCTGGGACATCGAAGACCTCGAACCGAGCCCGGACGGACGCTATGTGGCCTACATCGCGAACGCGGACGGCTACGGCAAGCTGTCGCTGCTCGATCTCGGCGCCGCCCGCACGATCACGCCCGCGGGGCTGCCGCAGGGCATCGTCTCGGGGCTGCGTTTCGACCGCGCCGGAGGCCGGCTCGGGATGAGCATCGAGACCGCGCAGTCGCCGCGCGATGTCTGGACGCTCGACCTCGCGAACGGTGCGGCGACGCGTTGGACGAAGAGCGAGACCGGCGCCGCCGACCCCGCACGCATGGTGCCGGCGGAACTGGTGCGCTATCCGACCTGGGACCGCGCACAGGGCGGCCAGCGCCGCATCCCGGCCTTCGTCTACCGGCCGGCCGGCCCCGGTCCGCACCCCGTCGTCATCGACATCCACGGCGGCCCCGAGGGCCAGTCACGGCCCGGCTACAGCGCCTGGACGCAGTACCTCGTCAATGAATTGGGCTACGCCGTCATCCAGCCGAACGTGCGCGGTTCCACGGGCTACGGCCGCAGCTTCACCCTGCTCGACAACGGCCGGTTGCGCGAGGACTCGGTGCGCGACATCGGCGCGCTGCTGGTGTGGATCTCGGCGCAGCCCGGCCTCGATGCCGGGCGCGTGGTGGTGAGCGGCGGTTCCTACGGCGGCTACATGGTGCTGGCGTCGATGGTCGCCTTCGGCGACCGGCTGCGCGGCGGCATCGACATCGTCGGCATCAGCAACTTCGTCACCTTCCTCACCAACACCGCACCCTACCGCCGCGACCTGCGGCGCGTGGAGTACGGCGACGAACGCGACCCGTCGATGCGCCGCTTCCTGCAGCGCATCTCGCCGCTGACGCGGGCGGAGGCGATCCGCAAGCCGCTGCTCGTCATCCAGGGGCTCAACGACCCGCGCGTGCCGGCGTCGGAGAGCGAGCAGATGGTGGCGCGGGTGCGCGCCAACGGCGCCGAGGTCTGGTATCTGGCGGCGCGCGACGAGGGCCACGGGTTCCGCAAGAAGTCGAACCGCGACTTCGAGCTGAAGACGCGCGCGACGTTCCTCGAGCGGCTCAAAGAATGAGCGCGGCCCCGCGCCCGGGGCGCGCCGCGGCGGTCAGCGCCGCGCGGGACGCTTGGAGGTGTCGAGGCCCGGGCGCTGCGCCGAGTAGTAGCGCGAGAGCGCGCGGATGTCCTGCGCGGACAGCTGCGCCGCGAAACCGGCCATGATGGCGTTCTTGCGGCCGCCCTTCTTGTAGTCGGTCAGGGCGCGCTCGAGGTAGTCGGCGTGCTGGCCGGCGAGCGTCGGGTACTGCGGGGTGATGCCGATGCCGTCGGTGCCGTGGCAGGCGACGCAGGTCTGACCGGCCGCCGGCAGCTTGCCGACCGGCTTGGGCGCGGCGTTGGCGGCGACCACCGGGCCGGCGAGGAACGCCGCCATGTCGGCGTAGTCCTTGTCGGTCCAGGACGCGGCGTTGGCGTGCATGGTGGCGTGGCTGCGCTCGCCGCTGCGGTAGGCCTGCAGCGCGATCACCAGGTACTCCGGGTGCTG
>DAIMYL010000133.1:0-5127 GCA_036734505.1 Steroidobacteraceae bacterium
CCGATGGAGACGCACAACGGCTACTTCTACGCCATGATGCGCTCGCTCGGCATGGAGCCGGGCAAGCCGTTCGAGCCCGATGCGCGCCGCCGGAAGATCCTCGGCGACGCGGCCCTCACCGGCGAGCTGATGGCCCGCGCCAACGCCTTCGACAAGCGCTTCCCCGGCGCCACGGTGTTCGAGGGCACCCACTGGGAATACGCCAACATGGTCGAGCTCGACCAGCAGTTGCCGATGTTCTCGCAGCTCGACGAGCGCGCCTCCTGGTTCTACGAGGCGATCGGCAACACCTCCGGCATGCAGGGCCGCATCGTCGGCTTCGGGCAGGTGTACCTCGAGACCGCGCGCGACGGCTCGGGCGCGTGGCTGGACGGCGCCAAGTCCTACCGCCTGCGCGTGCCGCCGAACGCGCCGGTCAAGCAGTTCTGGTCGTTCACGCTGTACGAGAACACCACCCGCGCGCCGTTGCAGTCGCCGCAAGGCGCCGCCGACATCTCCTCGCGCAAGAAGGGGCTGGTGGTGAACGCGGACGGCTCCGTCGACCTCTACTTCGGCCCGAAGAAGCCCGCCGGTGCGAACGCGAACTTCGTGCAGACGGTGCCGGGCAAGGGCTGGTTCACCTACTTCCGCCTGTACGCGCCGACCGAGCCCTACTTCAAGAAGGAATGGGCGCTGCCGGACATCGTCGAGATCCGATGAGATCGCGCTGTGCCGTGATCGGGGTGGCCATGTTGGCGGGTGTCGGCTGCGCGGCGCAGGCGCAGGAGAAGCCCGTCAACAACGGCACGGACCCCACCAAGCTCACGACCATCCTGCAGCCGACCTACGAGTACCTCGACCTCGTCGGAGGGTTCGAGAGCGGGGTGCTGCGCCTCAACTACACGCAACCGTTCGGCGCCAAGAGCGACTACAGCCTGCGGCTGCGCGTGCCGGTGCAGATGAACGATGTCCTCGGGAACTCCGGGCACGACCTCGGTGACGCCTCGTTGATGCTGACGCATGTGTTCGGGCTGACCCGCACCCACGGCTGGGTGTTCCAGGGCGAGGCGGTGTTCGACACGGCCGCGCGCCCGGAGCTCGGCACGGGCAAGAACGTCCTGAAGGGCACGCTGATCCATGCGCGCTTCCTGCCGAAGGGCGCGATCTTCGCGCCGGCGGTGGTGCAGAGCAACAGCGTGTCGGGACAGGCGCGGCGTGCCGATGTCAACACCACCACCTTCGACTTCTACTATGTCCCGAAGCTCGCCGATCCGCGCAACCTCATCACGGTCGATCCGGCGGTGAACTTCGATTGGGAGAACGACAAGGAATTCTTGAGCCTCGCCGTCACCTTCGGGCGCGTCACCGGTCCCTCGTTGGGCGGCGTGGGCATCGTCACGGTGAAGCCGAGCCTGTTCGCCGGCGGTGACCGGCCGGCCGACTGGGGCATCGAGATCGGCTACAAGGTCCTCGGCTTCTAGTCGAGCTTCACGCCGCGCAGCGCCGCGCCCGCGCCGCTGCCGAGACGGGACAGCAGCAGCGTCGTTTCGGCGATCGGCAGGGCGAGCGGGCGCAGCGACGACTCGGGCAGCAGCACGATGCTGCCCGTACGGGCTTTCGGCGAGTTGGGCAGGAAGACGCTCGCCCAGCCGCCGTCGATGGAGTCGAACTTCATGCCGATCCGCCACCCGTCGCCGGCAGGCACCAGCACCGGCTGCACATCCGGTTCGCCATCACCCGCGCCCTGACCCTCGAGCACCGATTTCGCCATGCGGTATTGAGGGAGAGTGCCGATGATCGACTCCTCGATCCAGCCGATGAACCGCTGACCGGGCGTGGTGCGGGCCAGCATCCCGGCGATGAAGGCGACCAGCAGCAGCGCGAGCACCGCGAGCAGCGTGCCGAGCGCGAACTGCGCCACGACATGGCCGGGGAACAGCCCCTCGACGGGCTTCATGAGTTGGCGGGCGAGCGGCAGCACCTTGTCCGCGAGCCAGAGCAGCAGGGCGCCGGGCAGCAGGAACAGGACGCCGCCGACGAGGGTGTCTTTGACGAACAGGGCGATCTTCTTCATGTCGGGCCTCTCCGGCGCTGATGACGCATCGATGTTACGGCCCTGTGCCGTGGTTACAATCCGGACGATGCAACGGGGTCCGCTTTGCGCCTGATCGACGTCCTGTGGGTGACCATGTCGGTCGCCTGCTTCGGCGTGGGCGCGATCCACGCCCATGTCTGGCTGCGCCGCCGCGGTGCGCGTTCCACGCGCGCCAACCTCGCCTTCGCGGTGCTGGCGATCTCCGTGGCCGTGATGGGCGTGATCGAACTGCGCCTGATGCGCGCGCCCTCGGCCGAGGAGTTCAACCGCCTGCTCTTCTGGTACCACCTCCCCATCTGGACGGCCTTGATCGGTGTGGTGGCCTTCACGCGGACCTACCTGCAGGCCGGCCGGCTGTGGCTCGGGATCGCGAGCATCGCCGTCCGCACGGTCGCCATCCTGCTGGGTGCGCTCGCCGGCGGCTCGATCAACTACAGCCATATCGACGCGCTCGGCACGGTGGACATCCTGGGCGACAAGGTGGTGGTGGTCCTCGCGGCGCAGCCGAACCCCTTGCTGCCGCTGTCGCAATCCGCGTTGCTGCTGCTGGCGCTCTTCGTGGGTGATGCGACCTGGCAGATGTGGCGGCGCGGCGACCGCTCGCGCGCCTTCGTCATCGGCGGCGGTCTGTTGCTGTTCGTGTTCCTCAATTCGGGCCTCGCGGTGGTGACCTATTGGGGCTTGGCGCGTCTGCCCACCTTCGGCATCGTGTTCTTCGTGCCGATGGTGGTCATCATGGCGGCCTACCTCGGCATCGACCTGTTGCGCAGCGCCGAACTGCAG
The DNA here is from genome assembly GCA_036734505.1 of Steroidobacteraceae bacterium. Classification (GTDB taxonomy): domain Bacteria; phylum Pseudomonadota; class Gammaproteobacteria; order Steroidobacterales; family Steroidobacteraceae; genus UBA964. The sequence goes on from DAIMYL010000133.1 coordinate 2,858, forward strand.
GAAGAGCTGCAGGAGTCCGAGCGCCGGCTGACGCTCGCAGCCGAGGCGGCCGATGCAGGGCTCTGGAGCCTCGATGCGACGAGCGGTCGGTTCTGGGCGACACCGCGCGCCTACGCGATCCTCGACCTGCCGGTCGTCGCCGACGCGTCGGTCGACGACCTCCTCGCCGTCATCCACCCCCACGACCGGCGCCGCGTCGAGCGGGTGCTGCAGGCGGCGCGCAGGGAGGACGGCGTGAGCAACCTCGATTACCGCATCCGCGACCGGTCCGGCGGCATCCGCTGGGTATCGTCGCGCGGCAGCTCCTACACGGGGCGTGAAGCCGGCTCGCGTGTCATCAGCGGCGTGGTCATGGACATCACCGCACGCAAACAGGCCGAGGACGAGCGCGCCCTGCAGCGCGTGGAGCTCGAGCACCTCGCGCGCGTCAACACGCTCGCCGAGCTCTCGGGCACGCTCGCCCACGAGATCAACCAACCGCTCGCCACCATCATGAGCAACACCGAGGCCGCGCAGCGCCTGCTCGCGTCGCCACGGCCGGACCTCGACGAGCTGCGCGCCATCATGGGCGACATCCTCGCCGCCGACGAGCGCGCCGATGCCGTGGTCAAGCGTCTGCGCGCCATGCTGCGCCGCGGTCCCGCCAAGCGCGAGCCGTTGGAGGCCGACGCGGTGGTGCAGGGCGTCGCGGACTTCCTCGCCGGCGAGCTGCGCCGCCGCGGTGTCACGCCGCGATTGGAGCTCGGCGCGTCGGGTGCGCGGATCTGGGGCGACCGCGTGTCGATCGAGCAGGTGCTCATCAACCTGATCAACAACGCCTGCGATGCGATGACGGTGCGGGATACCGGCAAGCGACGCCTGGTGCTGCGCACCCGGCGGGTCGGCACCGACCTGTGCATCGAGGTCTGCGACAACGGCGCGGGGCTCAAGGCCGGCGCCGACGAGATCTTTGCGCCCTTCTTCACCACCAAGCCCGAAGGGCTGGGGATGGGGCTCGCGATCTGCCGGTCCATCATGGAGGCCCATGAGGGCCGGATCGCCGCGCGTCCCGATCCTGCGGGCGGTACCATCTTCGAGTTGACATTCCCGATCCACGGACAGACGGTGGCGTGATGGCGGACAAGGTCTATCTGGTCGACGACGAGCCCGATCTGCGCCGGGCTTTGGAGCGTCTGTTGCAGGCCGAGGGGTTCAAGGTCGAAAGCCATGCCTCGGCCCTCGATTTCCTCGCGCGCTTGCCCGCTGAAGCCGATGGTTGCGTGGTGATGGACCTCGCGATGCCGGGGCTCGACGGCCTGGAGGCGCAGCAGCGGCTGGTCATGGCGGCCACGCGCTGGCCGATCGTCTTCCTGACCGGGCACGGCGACATCCGCAGCAGCGTGCAGGCCATGAAGGCGGGCGCGGTCGACTTCCTCACCAAGCCGGTCAAGGCGGGCGAGCTGCTCGCGGCCGTGCGCACCGGCGCGTCGCAGGTGCGCGAAGCGGCGGAGCTGCGCGCCCGCTTCGCCTCTTTGACGCCGCGCGAGCGGGAGGTCATGCGCCATGTCATCTGCGGCCGCCTGAACAAGATGATCGCGATGGACCTCGGCACCACCGAGCAGACCATCAAGGTGCACCGCTCGCGGGTCATGGAGAAGCTCGGCATCCGCTCCGTGGCCGCTCTGGTGTCCGTGGCCCAGCGGCTCGGGGTGACACCCACCGGCACGGCGTCTTGAACCTTCGTGCAATGTGACATCCGGCTCCCGGGGGATACCGTGGGTGCATGGGCCGCATCACGGCCATGTCCCTGGAGCATCTATGACCTTCATCCGCAGCGCTCTGGCGCTTGTCCTCATGGCCCTCGCCCTGCCCGCGCAGGCGCAGAACGCCACCCCCGCCAAGAAGCCCAACATCCTCATCATCTGGGGTGACGACATCGGCGGCTTCAACATCAGCGCCTACAACCAGGGCATGATGGGCTACCGCACCCCGAACATCGACAGCATCGCCAAGGGCGGCGCGCTGTTCACCGACTGGTACGGCCAGCAGAGCTGCACCGCCGGTCGCGCGGCCTTCGTCACCGGCCAGTCGCCGATCCGCACCGGTCTCACCAAGGTCGGTCTGCCGGGCGCCCCCGAGGGCATGCGCAAGGAGGACCCGACCGTCGCCACGCTGCTGCGCGCCCAGGGCTACCGCACGGGTCAGTTCGGCAAGAACCACCTCGGTGACCGCGACGACATGCTGCCGACGAAGCACGGCTTCGACGAGTTCTTCGGCAACCTGTACCACCT
>DAIMYL010000134.1:0-5067 GCA_036734505.1 Steroidobacteraceae bacterium
GCGCCGTCGGTGAGCGGCGTGCTGTTGCCGGCGGTGAGCGTGCCGGCAGGCGAGCGGTCGAAGGCGGTGCGCAGGCCGGCCAGCTTCTCGACCGTCGAGTCGGCGCGGACATTGTCGTCGCGCGTGAGCCCCGCGAACGGCGTCACGAGGTCGTCGAAGAAACCTTCCTGCCACGCGGCCGCGGCGCGGCGGTGGCTCTCGGAGGCCAGCTGGTCCTGCGCCGCGCGTGCGATGCCCCAACGCTTGGCCATCAGCTCGCAGCTCTCGCCCATCGAGAGCCCGGTCCGCCGTTCGCCGGCGTCCGGTACCTGCGGCTTGAAGTGGCGCGGGCGCAGGCCGAGGAAAGGCTTGATCCGCGCCCAGGCGCTGCGGCCGCGGAACGCGCGCAGCAGCAGCTGCTGGTACTCGCGCGGGTAGACGACGGGCGCATCGCTCACGGTGTCGACGCCCGCGGCGATGCCGGCGTCGATCTGTCCGAGCGCGATCTTGTTGGCGATGGCGATGGCGGCCTCGAGGCTGGTGCCGCAGGCGCGCTGCAGATCGAAGGCGGGCGTCTGCGGGTCGAGCCCGGCATCGAGCACGCACTCGCGCGCGAGGTTGAAGTCGCGGGTGTGCTTGAGGACGGCGCCCGCCGCCACCTCGCCGAGCCGGACGCCCTGCAATCGGTTCCGCTCGACGAGGCCGCGCAGCGCGGCCGTCAGCATCGACTGGTTGCCCTCCGTCGCATAGGCGCCATGAGCGCGTGCGAACGGGATGCGGGTGCCGCCGATGATGGCGACCGGGCGTGCTGCGCTGCCGACGAGCATGGCTTCGTACCTCTCCTTCCGTTCAGCGCGCTTCGCCGCGGCGCACGCGTTCCAGATACCGGTCGCGCAGCAGCGTGTGCCGGGACACGCCCGACTGCACCTGCCCGTCGGCGATCACGAGCTCGGCGACGCTGCTGACCTCGAGCGGGTCGTCCGACCACAGCACGAGGTCGGCCACACGACCCGGGGCCAGCGTGCCGAAGCGGTCGGCGACGCCGAAGATCTCCGCCGGGATGCGCGTGATCGCGGCGAAGGCGGCGGCCCACGGCAGACCGTGGGCGACCGCGTTGCCCGCCGCCTGGCGCGTCTTGCCGGCATCGTCGATGTCGGGGCTGCGCATCGAGATGACCACCGTCACACCTGCGGCGTGCAACCGCGCGGCGTTGTACATGGTCGCACCGACCGCGTCGAAGCTCGACGGCAGGTTCTCGAGCGGATCGATGATCACCGGGATGCGCGCAGCGGCGAGCTGCGGCGCCACGCGCCAGGCCTCGGCGCCGCCGCGGATCGCCACCCGCATCTTCTCCTGCTGGGCGAACTCGACGGCGCGGCGGATGTCGACCGCACGATCGACATCGAACACGAACACGCCGCCGCCCTTGAGGAAGTCGAGCAGCACCTGCCGGCCCGAGGGCGAGAGCAAGCGCTCGTCGTGCACCATCACCAGGTTCGGCGCGCGCGCCTCCACCAACGCCTGCCGCAGCAGCATGAACTGCGCCGCACGGCTGCCGCCCGAGAGGTCGTTGGCGTCGCCGCCGAGGTCGATGAACATCGCGCGCGGCGCGAGCGCCTCGCGGCCGACGAGGCTCGCCGGCGCGCCTTGGCCCGAGACGATGCTGCCGCCGGCCGCCGACCCGGGCGTGAGCACCGTGAAGGTGACGCCGTTCATGCGGTGCACCACCAGCGACTGCGCGTCGGGGTTCCAGGCCTGCGTCACGTCGAACTCGGGGCGCATCTGGCCGAGGCGCTGCGAGTGGTCGCCGTTGGCGCTGTCGAGACCGATCTCCTCGAGTCCGATGCGCGTCAGTCCGCCGAAGACGCCCGGCGTGACCGGCCGTCCCTTCGCGTCGACCACGCGGGCGCCCGCGGGCGCGGCGAGGCCCTTGCCGATCGCGGCGATCCTGCCGCCCTGCACCAGCACATCGGTGCCGGGAGAGGGCGCGGCGCCCGCGACGCCGGTGTGCACCGTGGCGTTGCGGATCAGCAGCGCCGTGCGTTCGCCGCCCGCGGCGGCGTCGTCGGCCCTTGCGGTCGGTGCGGCGAAGGTCGCGAGCGTCGCGACGGCGGCGACGAGGGTCGCGGCGAGGTCAGGGCGGATCACGGCGACACCCCCGGAGCGGCCGGCTGGCCGAGCATGAAGTCGGATTCGGGCAGCATGCGCCGCGCCGATCGGTCGAAGCGCGTTGCGCCGTCGATGAAGACCTTCTCGGCGAGCGCGTACACGCTGAACGGGTTGCCGTTCCAGACGACGACATCGGCGGCCTTGCCCACCTCGAGCGTGCCGGTGCGGTCGGCGATGCCGAGCGCGCGCGCCGGGTTCTGCGTGATCCAGCGTACGGCGTGCTCGGGCTTGATGCTGATGCCGGCGCGCGCCGCCGCCGCCATGCCCTTGCCGGCCTCCTGGTTCAGGCGCTGGATGCCCTCGTCGGAGTCCGAGTGCACGATGGCGCAGCCGCCCTTGGCGGCGTCGACGATGACCATGTTCTCCGGGATGGCGTCGTAGGACTCCATCTTGAAGCCCCACCAGTCGGCCCAGACCGCGGCGCACACGCCCTGTTCGGCGAGCAGATCGGCGATCTTGTAGGCCTCGGTCGCGTGGTGGAAGGTCGAGACCTTGTAGCCGAATTCTTTGGCCATGTCGAGCACGATGGCCATCTCGTCGGCGCGGTAGCAGTGGTTCTGCACGAGGACCTCGCCGCGCAGCACGGCGGCGAGCGTCTCCATGCGCAGATCGCGCTTCGGCGCGCGCAGATCCTTCGCGCCGGAGGAGCGGCGCGCCTCGAACTGCGCCCAGTCGCGTTGGTACTCGACCGCCTCGGACCAGCTCTGGCGCCACGAGGCGACGTTGCCCATGCGGGTCGAGGGCAGCGTGCGGCGGTTGCCGTAGACGCGCTTCGGGTTCTCGCCGCAGGCCATCTTGAGGCCCTGCGGTGCGTCCGGGAACTTCATGGCCTGGTAGGTGACGGCGGGGACGTTCTTGAGCGTCACCGAACGGCCGCCGAACAGGTTCGCCGATCCGGGCAGCACATGCAGCGTGGTGACGCCGCCCTCGAGCGCGGCCTCGAAGCCCGGGTCCTGCGGCCATACCGAGTGCTCCGCCCAGACGTTGGCGGTGTTGGGCGCGGTGGCCTCGTTGCCGTCCGAGTGCGCGTCGACGCCCGGCGAGGGATAGACGCCGAGGTGCGAGTGGATGTCGATGACGCCGGGCGTCACCCACTTGCCGCGGCCGTCGATCACCAGCGTGCCCGGTGCTGCGGCGAGGCCGCGGCCGACCGCCGCGATCTTGCCGTCGCGCAGCAGCACATCGGCCCCGTCGAGGCGTTCGCCCGTGCCGGTGAGCACGGTCGCGCCGCTGATCAGCACCGGTGCGCTCTCCGGCACGCGGTAGGTGGAGGGGAACGGCGCCGCCTTCGCGGTGGCCTTGCTGTCGTCGGCTCCGGTCGCCGGCTTGGCATCGGGCCTCGCCGGGCGTTGCGTGGTGGTGGTCGGGGTGCAGGCGGTGAGCAGCAGCGCGAGGCAGAGGCCCCATGCGGTGGCTGCCCCGTTCGTCGCGGGGTGTCGGCGGTCCATCGTGTCTCCCTCCAGGTCGAGCCGCAAGGGTAATCCCTTTCGTGGGCCGTCGGCGAGGCCGCGCGGTGGCCGATGCCGGCCCCTGCGGTTGCCCCCCGTGCCCCGGCGCGGCAAGATGCCCCCCCATCCCGCAGGACACGCTGCCATGGCCTTCGCCAACTTCGACGAGTTCTATCCGTTCTACCTCGGCGAGCACTCGAACCGCACCTCGCGCCGCCTGCATGTGATCGGCACGGTGGTCGCGCTGACCCAGTTCGCGGGCGCCGTCCTGACGCAGCAGCCGCGGCTCGTGCTGACCGGTCTGCTGATCGGTTACGGCTTCGCCTGGATCGGGCATTTCTTCTTCGAGAAGAACAGGCCCGCCACCTTCAAGCATCCGCTCTGGAGCTTCCGCGGCGACCTGCGCATGGCCCGCGAAGTCCTCACCGGCCGCATCCCCTGGTGACGGGCGTCGCGCCCGCGCACCCCGCCCCCTCCGCATCGTGCCCACCTCCCGCATCGACCGCGCCTTCGAGCGTCGCCTCGCCGCCCTCATCAACGGCGGCGAGCCGCGCGTGCTGCAGGGCGGCCGCCGCGGCGTCGAGAAGGAGTCGCTGCGGGTCACGCCGGACGGCCGCATCGCGCAGACGCCGCATCCGGTCGCGCTCGGCGCGGCGCTGACCCACGAGCACATCACCACCGACTACTCCGAGGCGCTGATCGAGCTGGTCACGCCCACCTTCCGCAGCAACTGGGAGCTGCTCCAATATCTTTGTGATCTGCACCAGTTCACCTATCGCCATCTCGGCGACGAGCTCTTGTGGGCGACCAGCATGCCCTGCGTGGTCGACGGCGACGCCAGCATCCCCATCGCGCAGTTCGGGCCCTCCAACATCGGCCGCATGAAGACCGTCTACCGCGAGGGTCTCGGCCTGCGCTACGGGCGCGTGATGCAGGCGATCTCGGGCGTGCACTTCAACTATTCCTTCCCGGAAGGCCTGTGGGAGCCTTGGGCGGCGGTGCGCGCGTCGCGCGATGCGGGCGCGGACTTCGTCTCGGAGAGCTATTTCGAGCTGCTGCGCAACTACCGCCGCCACGGCTGGATCGTGCTCTATCTCTTCGGCGTGTCGCCGACGGTCTGCAAGTCCTTCCTGCGCGCGCGCGGCGAGACGCTGCCCGAGTTCGGGCGCGGCACGGGCTGGGAGCCGTATTCGACCTCGTTGAGGATGAGCGACCTCGGCTACCGCAACCGGGCGCAGTCGGGCGTCGAGGTCTCGGTCAACAGCCTGCAGGACTATGTGCGGGACCTCACCCGCGCCATCAGCACCCCGCACCCCGAGTACGAACGGATGGGCGTGAAGGTCGACGGCGCATACCGCCAGCTGAACGCCAACCTGCTGCAGATCGAGAACGAGTACTACGCCTTCATCCGTCCGAAGCGCGTGGCGCGCTCCGGCGAGCGGCCGACCAAGGCGCTGCTGCGCGGCGGCGT
>DAIMYL010000135.1:0-5013 GCA_036734505.1 Steroidobacteraceae bacterium
CCGCGGACGTCGACCGCAAACTGGCGGCGATCCGCGCGGCCGTCAGGCACACCGCACCGACCGGCCCCATCGAGCGCCTGACCGCGGAGACCGAACGCGGCTACACGGCCATGCCGAGCGGTGACGGCGGCGGGTATTGAGCGGACCGCCACGCCGCACGCCCACGATATGGTCTTCATAGACGCCAATGTGCCCATGTACCTCGTCGGTACCGCGCATCCGAACAAAGTGGACGCGCAACGCCGGCTCGAGACGCTCGTGGCGCAACGCGTCCGGCTCGTCACCGATGCCGAGGTGCTGACCGAGATCCTGCACCGCTACACCGCGCTCGAGCGGCGCGGCGGCATCCAGCCCGCGCTCGATGCGCTGCTCGGCGTGGTGGACGAGGTGCTGCCTGTCGACCGCGAGTCGGTCGAGCGCACCAAGCAGTTGGTGCTGCAGTACCCGACGCTGCCGGTGCGCGCCGCGATGCACATCGCGACGATGCAGCGCCACGGCATCGACAGCGTGCTGAGCTTCGATGCGGCGTTCGACCGCGTGCCGGGACTGGCGCGCATCCGCTAGACGCATCCCCTCGGACAAAAGTTTTTTGCAATCCGGACGCGGACAGCCTATGTTCCGTGCAACGCCGTTGCGGCCTCTGTGCGATGGAACCGTTGTGAGCACCCGGAAGGACCGCCAATCCGCGTTCAGCAGGATCTACGACACCGCGTACTGGGGTGCCGAGCATCTCTCCGGCATGGGCAGCACCGTCGAGGCCACCGCACCGGTGCGCGCCGTGATCGAAAGGGTCGTCGTCGAGCACGACATCCGCTCGGTGACCGATGTCGCCTGCGGCGACATGGTCTGGATGCCGCTCGTGCTCGAGCGCCTGCGCGAGCGCGGCCATCCGGTCGCCTTCACCGGCTGCGACATCGTGCCCTCGCTCATCGAGCAGCACACCGCGCGGTTCCCCGCGCTGCGGTTCCGGCAGCTGGACCTCGTCTCGGAGCCGATACCGCCGGCGGACCTCATCATCTGCCGCGAGGTGCTGCAGCATCTGCCGGTCGATGACATCCTCGATGCGCTCGCCAACATCTCGGCGAGCGGCGCGCGCTTCCTGCTCACGACCATCCACCTGCGGCGCCACGGCCTGCGCAACCGCCTCAACATGAAGATCGGGCGCTGCCGCGACCGCAACCTGCTGCTGCCGCCCTTCGACCTGCCGAACCCGCTCGTGATCTACCCCGACACCGACGGGCAACGCGACAAGTTCATCGGTCTCTGGGCGCTGCCGTTCGCGGACTGGTCCCGCGGCAGACGCGCGCGGGGCTGAGGACGCCCGGTCAGGGCGACGGGAAACCGAGGTCGCCGCAGCGGTCCCGCATCACCTGCTCGACGGCGCGCATCTGCGCCTCCAGGAAAGCCTCGTTGAACGCGCGTCGACGCGTCCGCTCGGCCTCGTCGGCGACATGCTCGGCGTACCAGCGGTTGACCGTGCCGCCGAAGAAGAAGGTCTGATAGGCGGGCTCGCCGAGGTCCTCGTCCGCAGACGACTCCCGGAACGCCATGTAGAGCCGCGCCGCCATCGGCACGGCGAAGAACGCCGGCTCATCCGCCACATCGCGCCGCAACGGCCGACCGAAGGAGGCGCGCCACAGGGCGCTCCATGGTCCCCGGTCGACGAGCTGCAGCCCGTCGGCACGACCGGGGTCATAGGCGCTCGCGACGCGCACACCATCGAGGGATACCTCGTCCCAGGCGCGGCCGTTCACCCTGCGGCGCGGTCGCTGCTCGAAGCGCAGCAGCGGGTCATCGAGCCCGTCGGTCGGCGCGATGGCCGCGTCGGGCACGCCGTACATCCAGTTCGAGAAGTAGTTCCAGTCGCTCTTGCCGATCCGCAGCACCTCGTCGCGGTCGACGGTCCTGCCGTCCTCGCGGTAACCGAACGGGCGTCCCCACACGCGCTTCGGGACATCGATCTGGTAGCAGCCGAAGAAGACGTTGAACCAGTGGCTGCGCGGGTCGCCGTAGAGCCCTCGGCGGAAGAGCCCCTGCGGCTTGCCGCAGGCGAACGAGACGTTGAAGAGCAGCTTGCCGCGGTCGCGGAAGAACACGCGGTCGACCTCGCGGCCGACGCCCGCCGGCGCCGAGCGCTCGCCGTCCACCACGACCTCGAGCGTGAACGGCAGACCTTCGCTGCGGCCGAAACGCGGGTCGTCGATGCGGGCGCCGGGCGAGCGGAAGCGGCCGTCGATGTCGCCCACGAGCGGCAGGCGCAGGAAGCGCGGGAAGCCGAGGGCTGCGCTGGCCGCGATGCGGGCCCGTTGCAGGAAGACCATGCGCTAGAACGGGATCGCCTGGCCGTCCCAGGCGAAGAGCCGTCCGCTGTCGGCCGGGGTCAGGCGGTCGAGGACCCCGAGCGTGGCCCGTGCGGACTGCGTAGGCGTGAAGAGCCTCGCCGGATCGACACCGCCCTGGAACGGCTGCGACAGCGGCGTATCGACTGTGCCGGGATGCAGCGCGACGCAGAGCGCGCCCGGATTGCGCTGGCGCAGCTCGACCGCGCAGGTGCGGATGAGCATGTTGAGCGCCGCCTTCGAGGCGCGGTACGCGTGCCAGCCGCCCAGCCGGTTGTCCTCGATGGACCCGACACGCGCCGAGAGACAGGCGAACGCGGACTTCGTATCGCGGCGCAGCAGACCCAGCGTGTGCTTGGCGATCAGCGCAGGCCCCGTGGCGTTGCTCGCGAAGGCCTCGGCGAGCGCCGCGGCGTCGAGGCTGCGCCAGCTCTTCTCGGGCCGCAGCGCGGGTCCGTGCAGCACGCCGGTGGCGACGAGCACGAGATCGAGCGGACCGTCAGCGGCCGCCGCGGCGGCGACCGCGGCGATGCTCGCTTCATCCCGCAGATCGGAACGCCACGGCGCCTCCGCGCTGCGCGCCGCGGCGTACACGCGCCCCACGCGCGGATGGGCGCCGAGCTCGGCCGCGAAAGCCGCACCGATGCCGCCGCCCGCGCCGAACACGAGCGCGCGCAGGCCGGGGGCGAAGGAGCCGAGGGCGGGGATATCGGTCATGGAGCGGCTCGTGGGCGGTTCGTGCGCAGGGTCGGTCGGATGAGCCGTCCACGGTATTGCATCGGACCGGCTCCCGCCATATTTTGATGGCCATCAGGCATACATCCATGCCTCCCCGGGGTCCTATGCGCAAGTCGCTCGCCGTGCTGCTGCTCCTGTCCAGCGTGGCCACCGCGCGTGCGGAATGGCTGGAGGCCTCGACCGACCATTTCGTCATCTACGGCGAGACCAGCGAGCGCAACCTGCGCCGCTTCGCCGAGCAGCTGGAGCGGTTCTCGGCGGCCGTATCCATCACCACCGGGACTCCGCGCACGACGCCGACCAGATCGGCGAGGGTGACCATCTATGTGACCGGGGGTATGGAGTCGCTGGGCGCGCTGTACACGCTCGATGGGCGCCCGCCCCGGAACGTCGCCGGTTTCTACATCCCGCGGATCGAGGGTCCCGTCGCCTTCGTGCCGGAACTCACCCCCTCACGCAGCAGGGACGAGCTCGACTTCTCGATGACCGTGCTCTTGCACGAATACGCCCACCACTTCTTCTTCGCCAACAACCGGTTCGCCGCGCCGCGCTGGTTGACCGAGGGATCGGCCGAATTCTTCGCCTCGGCAGGCTTCGCGGCCGACGGGTCGGTGATGCTCGGCCGACCGGCGAACCACCGTGCGGCCGAGCTGCTGGCGGGGAACGCCGTCACCGCCACGGACCTGCTCGATCCGGAGCACTACGAGAAGCGCCGGGGCAAACGGACCCGATACGATGCGGACTTCTACGCGCGCGCTTGGCTGTTGTACCACTTCCTCACCTTCGAACCCGGTCGTCGATCGCAGCTCAACGCCTACATCACATCCATGCAGGCCGGGCGGCCGTCACGCGAGGCGGCGGAGGCGGCCTTCGGCGACCTCATCGCGCTGGACAAGGCGCTGAACGACTATCTCGCCCGGGACGACTTCAAGTACCTGAAGTTCGAGCCGGCGAAGCTGCCCATCGGTCCGGTCGCCTTGCGCACCCTGAGCCAGGGCGAGACCGCGGTGATGCGGATCGTCATGCGATCGAAGCGCGGCGTCGCGACCGAGCAGGTCCGCAAGACCAACGCCGCCGACGCACGCTCGGCCGCCGCCAGATTCCCGACGGAGGCACCCGTGCTGGCGGCGTTGTCGGAGGCCGAGTACGACGCCGGCAACGATGACGGCGCGATCGCCGCGGCGGATGCGGCGCTCGCCATCGACCCCGGCAACATCAACGCGCATGTCCACAAAGGCTATGCCTTGTTCCGGAAGGCCCGCGCCTCCGGGGACGAGAGCGCGATGCGCACCGCCCGTCGCGCGTTCATGGCCCTCAACAAGGTCGAGAACGACCATCCGGTGCCGCTCTACCGCTTCTATCTGAGCTACGCATCGGGCGGCAAGGAGCCGACCGCCAACGCAGTGGAGGCGCTGGAGCAGGCCGCCGGGCTGGCGCCGTACGCGGACGAGGTCTCGTTGGCACTCGCCCACCGCCGTCTGATCGAAGGCAGGATCGCCGATGCGCGCGCGGCCCTGCTCCCGGTGGCCTACGATCCCCACGGCGGCGAGCGTGCCAGCCGGTTGCGGGACCTCCTCGCGCGGTTGGAGACGATGTCGGGCGGCGATGCAGCCTCGATGGCGCGCGCGCTCGGTTCGCTGTCCGACGACGACAGCGATGACGGCGCCGGTCCAGGTCCCGGCTCATCCCCGGGCCCGGGCGCGTCCGACGGACCCGTCAAGCCCGCCGGGGAGCCCTGAGCCTGTTCAAAGATCGCCGTGCAAGGGCCGTAGGGTGATGTGCTCCAGCGCAGCGCGCGGCGACAGCCACAACGCGTCGACCATCGGCTGCGCGATGTCCTCGGCGGTCATCATGCGCACGACCTGGTCCGGCGGCATCTCGCCCCACATCGGCGTGTAGGTCGCACCCGGGCGCACCTCGAGGATGCGGATGCCGT
>DAIMYL010000136.1:0-2938 GCA_036734505.1 Steroidobacteraceae bacterium
GCGGGCGTCCGCCCGCCCGGTCGCCCCGTCCGCCGTCGCCTCAACGCGCGCCGAAGCGGTAGGTCGCTGTGACGCCGTAGGTGCGCGGCTTGGCGTACACACCCGCCACCACGCCCGCGAACAGCGAACTGTCGAAGGCGTAGACGCGGTACTTCTCTTCGGTGAGGTTGTCCACGAACGCGGCCACTTCCCAACGGCCGTCATCGCCGATCAGCCCGACGCGGGCGTTGCCCACCATGTAGGACGGCTCCTTCTCCACCGGTGCACAGAGCACGGTGAAACAGAATCCGGCCGAGTACTGCAGGTCGCCCTGCACGAAGGCCCGGACCGCACCGACCGGGAAGTCGTAACGCGCCAAGGCGTTCGCCGAGAACGAGGGTGCCTGCGGCAGGTCATGGTCTTCCACGGTCACCCCATCGGGCAGGGGGACATCCTTGACGGTGGTGTCGAGCGCCGAGAGGCCGAGCTGCAGCAGCAGACCCTCGACGGGACGCGAGGCGAGCTCGAGCTCGAGGCCCCGGGCCTTGGCGTCCAGATTGATGACCGTCTGCACCGGACCGAACTGCGCGAAGGCCTGATAGTCGCTGTAGTCGTAGTGGAACGCGCTGAGGTTGAGCGTCGTGTGGCCCGCCAGCGTCGTCTTCAGCCCGAGCTCGAAGGCGTTGAGCACCTCGGGATCGAAGGGTATGCCCTCGAGGAAGGCGCGCTGGTTCGGATCGAAGGGGGTGCCGGTCGAGAAGGTGAACCCACCGCTCTTGCTGCCGCGGTTGTAGCTCGCGTAGACGAGGGTATCCTCGCCGATCTTGCGGTCGAGCTGCAGACGGGCCGTCACGCCGTCGAAACTGCGCCGAGCATCGTCCGGCGTGACGCTGCTGCCCGGGAACACCGGGAAGATGGTGCTGCGGTTGAACACGATCCGCACCTCGGGCTGGCCGAGATCGGGGATCGGCGGGGCGACGCCGAAGTAGCTGCCCTCGCGCTCATCTCGCCAATAGCGCAGACCGGCGATCAGCTTCCAGTCGGCGGCGAATCGCCACTCGTCCTGTGCGAACAGCGCGAAAGAGGTGGTGTCCTGGCTCATCCGGACGGTCGGGTCGTAGCCGTAGAACGGATCGGCGAACTTGCCGGTGTAGTCGCCCTGCACATCCATGCCGTAGAGACCGGCGACCCATTGGTGGTCACCCGCGCCGCCCGAGAGGCGGAACTCCTGGGTCAACTGTTGAAGATCGCTGCCCTGATAGAAATACACGCCGCCGTCAGGGGACGCATCGCCGCCCTCGGTGTAGAACTTGTCGCCCTGCTGGTAGTCGGTGATCGAGACGAGATCGAGGCCGCCGATGCGGGTCGCGATCTGCAGCTTCGCGCCGAGGACCTCGCGGTCGACGTAGGAGGTCTCCGTCTCGGCGGTCGCCCAAGGATCACCGCCGCGGCTCGGCGAGATCGCGTCGTTGCGGTATCCGGTCCCGGTCTCACCGGGCCCCGTCCCCCAGAAGGCGCAGGACTGCGTCGGTCGGGTGAACTCGCCCTGGAAGCGGTCGTTGGGACAGGCCGCCTCGTGCGAATAGAGACCCGCCTGACGCTCGCGGTCGGCGCGCATGTAGCGCAGCGTGAGGTCGACATCGGTGGCATCCGACGGCTGCCAGGCGAGCCGGGCACGGAGCGCGTAGTGATCGTTCGCGCCGCGGTCCGGGACCCCCGGCACCACCGAGCGCATGTAGCCGCTGTCGCGGTTGCGGATGAAGGCGAAGCGCCCCTGCACCGAGTCGCCCAAGGATCCGGAGACGGCGCCCTCGGCGATGACCTGGCTGAAGCGCCCGACCGTGAGCGTCGCATAGCCCTCGGTCTCACGGGTCGGTCTGCGCGACACGAACTGGATCGCACCGCCCGTCGCGTTCCGGCCGAACAGGGTGCCCTGCGGTCCGCGCAGCGTCTCGACCCGCTCGAGGTCGAACACCGGGAAGCTCGCGAGGTTGATGGAGCTCGAGTAGCTGTCGTCCTGGTAGACCGCGACCGGCGGCTCCTGCTGGTCGCCGTAGTCGTTCTGCGAGACGCCGCGGATGTTGAAGACCACCTGCGACGACGAGTAGGCGTTCATCTTGAGGCTCGGCACCGCGCGCACGATGTCGGTGGCGGTGACGATGTTGAGGCGTGACAGCGCCTCCTCGCCGAGCGCGGTCACCGAGATGCCGACCTCCTGCAATCTTTGTTCGCGGCGCTGCGCGGTGACGACCACCTCCTCGATGACGTCGACCCGCGCGCCCTCCTGGGGTGCGGCCTGCGCGGCAGCGGCGAAGGACAGGAGGCCCGCGGCGAGCAACGGTCTGGATGCGATGGTCATGATCGTGTTCTCCCTGATGACTCCCCGGGCGGAGTGTCACCCAGCACCGCGGGTCGGGCAAGCCTCCCACCCTCCCGCCAGCCGCTCGGCCACCGCCGAGACGGAGAGCGGCGCGGAGCCCTCGGCCTTGTTGTTGATGATGAGCATCGCCTCGCGGCCACGGTCGGCAGCGCTCTGCAGCAGCGCCGCGATGCGCCCGCGCACCGCGGGATCGGGATCGCGGAGCTTGTCGAAGGGCGCGTACTCCGCCCGCGCCTCGTCGTAGCCGCGATCGCCGCGCAGCAACCAACGGATGACGAGCGGCCCGGCAGACGGCCCGAGCGCCGCATCCTCGCCGCCGAAGCCGACGCCCTGCTCGTCGACCGGCGGCATGCGTGGATGCGCGCACAGGCCGTGCACCGCGCCCGCCGTGGCGAGCACCGCGTGGTAGTCGGGCCCGAGCATCGCGGCGTCGCGCCACTCGCAGGCGTAGGTCACGCCGCGCGGCAACGCGGCGAGGAACGCGCCGAGCCGCTCGAGCAGCAGCGCGCGATGGCGCAGCACCCGCTCACCGAGCGGCGAGAACTGGAACAGCACCACGCCGAGCTTCTCGCCGAGCAG
>DAIMYL010000136.1:3038-5004 GCA_036734505.1 Steroidobacteraceae bacterium
GCCGCGCGAACTCCTCGCGTCCGAAGCGGTGGTTCTGCGTGCCGTGGTGCGCGATCTTGAGCGCGCCCATCAGCGAGGCGATGCGCCCCGTCACGGCCCAGTCGAGGCCGCGCTGCAGACCGTAGAGCAGCCCGCCGCGGTAGGCGTCACCGCAGCCCGTCGGGTCGGCGACCTCGGCGGCCTTCACGGGCGGGATCTCGATGACGCGGCCGCCGACATGGATGTGGGACCCTTCGGCGCCGCGCGTGACGATCAGCGCCTGCACCTTGTCGGCGATGTCGGCGAGGCCCCAGCCGGTGCGCTCGACGAGCAGGCTCGCCTCGTAGTCGTTGACCGCCACCCAGGAGGCCTGGCCGATGAGGCCGCGCAGGTCCTCACCGCCGAGCAGCGTCATCGCCTGACCCGGGTCGAACACGAACGGGATGCCGGCCGACGCGAACTGCGAGGCGTGCTCGAGCATGCCGCGGTGGCTCTCGGGCGCGACGATGCCGAGCGTGATGCCGGCGCTGCGCGGGACCTCGTTGAGGTGGGCGCGGTTCATGGCGCCCGGATGGAAGGCCGTGATCTGGTTGTTCGCTGCGTCGGTCGTGATGTAGGCCTGCGCCGTGTACTCGTCCGCCAGCTCGCGCACGAAGTCGGCGGGCAGACCGTTGTCGTGCATCCACGC
The DNA here is from genome assembly GCA_036734505.1 of Steroidobacteraceae bacterium. Taxonomy (GTDB): domain Bacteria; phylum Pseudomonadota; class Gammaproteobacteria; order Steroidobacterales; family Steroidobacteraceae; genus UBA964. The sequence goes on from DAIMYL010000136.1 coordinate 3,706, forward strand.
GCGGTAGGGGCCGAAGTCGTGGCCCACGGTGGCCATCACCTTGCCGTCGCCGCCGAGGAGCTTCAGGTTGTAGGCGATGTTGCCCGCGCAGCCGCCGAAGTTGCGGCGCAGCGCGGGCACGAGGAACGCCACGTTCAGCATGTGGATGCGGTCCGCCAGGATGTGGTCCTTGAACTCGCCCTCGAACACCATCACGGTGTCGTAGGCCACCGAACCGCAGATCAATGCCGTCATGCGAACCTCTCCCAGAGCACGAGCGCCCAGACCGTCACCAGCAACGCGAAGGATGTGAACACCGCCGCCGAGCCGATGTCCTTGGCGAGCCCGGACAGCGCGTGGCGCTCGAGCCCGATGCGGTCGACCGTCGCTTCGACCGCGCTGTTGAGCAGTTCGACGATGAGGATGATGAAGAGCGGCCCCACCAGCAGCGCGCGCTCGACACCGTCCTGCCCCAGCCACAGGCCGACCGGGAACAGCACCACGCAGAGCGCGAGCTCCTGACGGAACGCGGCCTCTTCGCGGAACGCCCCGACGAAGCCCTTGCCGGTGTTGCCGAACGCGCGCCAGAGGCGCACGAAGCCGGTGGGTTTGGGGCGGTCGCCGATCGTCATCCCGCCATTGTAGCGGCTTGCGGCGGCTTCCATGTCAGTTCGAGCTGCTTCGCGGCCCTGACATCATCCAGCCGGCGCACCGGCATGGTGTACGGAGCGCCCTTGAGCTTCGCCGCGTCCGACTGCGCCTCGTCGAGGATGGCGACCATGGCATCCACGAAGGCGTCCAAGGTCTCCTTGCTCTCGGTCTCGGTGGGCTCGATGAGCAGGCACTCGGGCACCAGCAGCGGGAAATAGGTCGTGGGCGCGTGGAACCCGAAGTCGAGCAGCCGCTTGGCGATGTCCATCGCGGTGACATCGAGCTCGCGCGCCTGCTTCTTCATGGTGACGATGAACTCGTGGCTCGCGCGCCGCGTCGGGTAGGCGAGTTCGTAGCCCGCCGCGCGCAGCCGCGCCTGCAGGTAGTTGGCGTTCAAGGTGGCGAACTCGCCGACCCGGCTCATGCCCTCGCGGCCGAGCATGCGCATGTAGATGTAGGCGCGCAGCAGCACGCCGGCGTTGCCCATGAACGCCGACAACCGGCCGATGCTCTGCGGGCGCTCGGCCTCCGCGAGCCAGCGGTAGCCGCCCTCGCCGCGCGCCACGATCGGCACCGGCAGGAAGGGCTCGAGGCGCGCCGCCACACCCACCGCGCCCGCGCCCGGCCCGCCGCCGCCGTGCGGCGTCGAGAAGGTCTTGTGCAGGTTCA
>DAIMYL010000137.1:0-4915 GCA_036734505.1 Steroidobacteraceae bacterium
AGCAGCGTCTTCTGCAGCAGGATCAGCTGCGGCTGGATGCGCATGTCGAAGCGCCGCGAGATGTCGAACAGGCGCAGCAGGATGGTGCCGAAGGAGATGTCCTTCAGCGGCCGGTCGAAGATCGGCTCCAGCACGGTGCGGATCGCGGACTCCATCTCGTCGACGCGGGTGTCGGGCGGCACCCAGCCCGACTGCACATGCAGTTCGGCGACGCGGCGGTAGTCCCGGTCGAACACGGCGAGGAAGTTCTCGGCGAGGTAGTGCTGGTCGCGGATGTCGAGCGTGCCGACGATGCCGAAGTCGATGGCGGCGTAGCGGGGCTTCGCCGGGTCGTCGATGAGCACGAAGATGTTGCCGGGGTGCATGTCGGCATGGAAGAAGTTGTGGCGGAAGACCTGCGTGAAGAAGATCTTCACGCCGTTCTCGGCGAGCAGCGGGATGTTCGCGCCCTTGGCCCGCAGCGTGTCCATGTCGCTGATGGTGACGCCGTAGATGCGCTCCATCACCATGACATCGACGCGGCAGAGGTCCCAGTGCACCGCCGGCACATGCAGCAGCGGCGACCCCTCGAAGTTGCGCCGCAGCTGCGAGGCGTTGGCGGCCTCGCGCATCAGGTCGAGTTCGTCGAGGATGGTCTTCTCGTACTCGTCGACGATCTCGTCGACGCGCAGACGGCGGGCCTCGGCGGAGTTGCGCTTGGCGAGCCGAGCGAGCTCGTGCATCACCTCGAGGTCGCGCGAGATCACCTCGCGCATGCCGGGCCGCAGCACCTTGACGATGACCTGCTCGCCCGGCTTCCCCGGCGCGGACGGATGCAGCGTCGCGGCATGCACCTGCGCGATGGACGCCGCCGCCAGCGGCTTCTCCTCGAAGGCCGCGAAGGCCTCCGTCACCGGCTTGCCGAGCGCGCGCTCGATGGTCTCGCGCGCCACCGCGCCGTCGAAGGGCGGCACCCGGTCCTGCAGCTTGGCGAGCTCGACCGCGATGTCGGGCGGCAGCAGATCGCGGCGGGTCGACAGCGCCTGGCCGAATTTGATGAAGATGGGGCCGAGCTCCTCGAGCGCGAGCCGCAGGCGTTCGGCGCGGGAGGCGCCTTTGCGCCGCTCGAACCAGGTCCAGGGGGAGGCCAGGAACACGAAGCGCAGCGGGCGGTAGAGATGGGTCTCGCGCACGAACTCGTCGAGCCCGTGGCGCACCAGCACGCGCTGGATCTGGATCAGGCGGGCGAGCACGCGCAGCTTCACGGCTTCGCCTCCAGGCGTGCGAGCAGCGCATCGACCCGTGCAGCGGCGCGGTCGACATCCTCGCGCAGGCGGTCGACGCCCTCGAGGAACACCTCGGCCTCGGCGCGGGGCACGAGATCGCCGCTCTCGTGGGCGAAATACTCGGCGGCGTTGCGGACGGCGGTGTCGGTGCTGCGGCGGCCGAACGCGGCGGCCCCGCGCGCGAAGCGCGCGACCTGATGGGCTGGCGCATCGCCGACGAAGCGCGACAGTTCCTCCTCGAGGTCGGGGCGCAGCAGCAGGGCGAGCTCGCGATAGCGCTGCAACAGCTCGGCATCGCCGCGCACCTGCACCGCGCCCGACTGCAGCAGCCGCTCAGGGGACTTGCCGGCCAGCGCGATGAGGTTGAGGGGGCTGCCCGAGATCTCGGCGTCGAACTCGCCCTCGGGGTCGCGCGAGAGCCGCAGCGAATCGCCCAAGGACTCGAAGCCGATGCGCAGTCCGAGGTCGCTGACGCGCACCTGCAGCCGCCGCCCGCGCAGCGCCGCGCACAGCTCACGCGCCCGCGGCGACGCGCCGAGGTTGCGGTTGAGCATGTTCTCCACGAGCGAGGTGAGCACGGCAGCGGCGTCGGTCAGTAACGGTAGCCGCGGTGCAGCGCCACGATGCCCCCGGCGAGGTTGTGGTAGCGGCAGTCCTCGAGGCCGGCGTCGCGCATCATGCCGAGCAGGGTCTCCTGGTCGGGGTGTTTGCGGATCGACTCCGCGAGGTAGCGGTAGCTGTCCTCGTCCTGCGCGACCACCTTGCCGAGCACCGGCAGCACGCGGAACGAGTAGGCGTCGTAGAGCGGCTTGAGGCCGGGCGCCACGGGCTGCGAGAACTCGAGCACCAGCAGCTGGCCGCCGGGGCGCAGCACGCGACGCATCGAGGCGAGCGCGGCGGCCTTGTCGGTGACATTGCGCAGCCCGAAGCCGATGGTGACGCAGTCGAAGGTGGAGTCGGGGAAGGGCAGGCGCTCGGCGTTCGCTTGGACATAAGACACGCCGCGCAGCAGGCCGGCGTCGATCAGCCGGTTGCGGCCGTGCGCGAGCATCGCGCCGTTGATGTCCGAGAGCACCACGAGGCCCTGCTCGCCGACCTGCGCGGCCATGCCGCGCGCGAGATCACCGGTGCCGCCCGCGACATCGAGCGCGCGCTGGCCGGGGCGCAGATGCGTCTGCGACAGCGTGAACTGCTTCCAGAGCCGGTGCATTCCGCCCGACATCAGGTCGTTCATGAGGTCGTACTTCGGCGCGACCGAGTCGAACACGCCGCGCACGCGTCTTGCCTTGTCCTCCCAACGGACTTCCTCGAAGCCGAAGTGGGTGGTCTTGCTGTCCTGCGGCGCGCTCATGGTGCGATTGTAGCCGTTGACCGGATGGCCCGGCGCAGGGGATGCACCCGTCCCCCCTTTACATCCGCGCTACCGATGGATGACACTTGGCGCAACGTCACCGACCCGGAACGGGTCGGCCGAACGGGGGTTGGATAATTACAAGAAGGAACTGGAGGCCGGGCAGGATGCTCGGCCTTTTTTTATGCCCGTGTCATGCCCGCAAGGGGCGGGCCCGCAGGCTTTCAAGCCGATGCGGCAGCCACCTTCTCGAGATAGCGCCGCCACAGCACCGGCTGCTCCCGTCCCAACTCCCGCAGGTATTTCCAGGTGTAGAGGCCGGTGTCGTGGCCGTCGTCGAACACGAGCCGCACGGCGTACTGGCCGACCGGCTCGATCTCCCGGATCCCGACCGACTGCTTGCCGAGCACCAAGGTCTCCTGCCCGGGCCCGTGGCCCTTGACCTCGGCGGAGGGCGAATGCACCCGCAAGAACTCGAAGGGCAGGGCGTAGCGCTCCTCCGGTCCGAAGGCGACCTCCAGCACCCGGGACTGCCTGCGCAGCCGCAGTTCGGTGGGGACAGGGGCTTCCAGGCGGTCGTGAGCGGGTCTTTCGTCCATGGGGGCGCATCCTAGCGTCCGTACAGGCCTTGTCCACGGTGACATTTACGGGCGGCTCTCGGATACTCGGCGGACGGGTGGTTGACGTCAGACGGGGGTTTGATGGCTGCGACGGATACCTCGCATCCCGACTATTTCCATAAGGTCGTGGATTGCCAGTGGGCGTGTCCCGCCCACACCGATGTGCCGGAGTACATCCGGCTCATCGCCCAAGGGCGTTTCACCGACGCCTACCTCGTCAACCGGCGCTCCAATGTCTTCCCCGGCATCCTCGGGCGGGTCTGCGACCGGCCCTGCGAGCCGGCCTGCCGCCGCGGCCGCGTCGAGGAGAAGCCGGTCGCCATCTGCCGCCTCAAGCGCGTCGCCGCCGACCACAAGGACGAGTTCCGCGACCGCCTGCCCGCCATCCCGGCGCAGAAGAACGGCAAGCGCATCGCCTGCATCGGCGCGGGCTGCGCCTCGCTCACGGTCGCCAACGACCTGATGCCGCTCGGCTACGAGGTCACCATCTTCGAGCAGTTCGCCGTCGCCGGCGGCCTGATGCGCACCAACATCCCGTCCTTCCGTCTGCCCGGATCGGTGATCGACGAGGAGATCGCGACCATCGTCGACATGGGCGTCGACCTCAAGCTCGGCCACCGCATCGACTCCATGCGCAAGCTCCTCGAGGAAGGCGGCTTCGACGCCGTGTTCGTCGGCTCGGGCGCGCCCAAGGGCAAAGAATTGAACCTGCCCGGTCGGCAGGAGGGCGGCGCCAACATCCACATCGGCATCACCTGGCTCGAGTCGATCGCCTTCGAGCACATCAAGACGGTCGGCGAGAAGGTGCTGATCATCGGCGTCGGCAACACCGCCATGGACTGCTGCCGCAGCTCGCTGCGGCTCGGCGCCAAGAGCGTGAAGGTCATGGCGCGCAAGCCGCGGCAGTTCTTCAAGGCCTCCGAGTGGGAGCTCGAGGACGCCGAGGCCGAGAGCGTCGAGATCGTCATCAACCGCTCGCCGAAGTCCTTCGTGGTCGAGGGCGGCAAGCTCAAGGGCATGATGTTCGACGTGATGGAATACGAGGTCGACGCGCGCGGCCGCATCACCGCCGAGCGCATCACCGCCGAGGAGTTCTACCCCGCGGACGACGTCATCCTCGCCATCGGTCAGGAGAACGCCTTCCCCTGGATCGAGCGCGACCTCGGCATCGAGTTCGACAAGTGGGAGGTCCCCAAGGTCGACCCCGTCACCCACGAGAGCACGCGTCCCGGCGTGTTCTTCGGCGGCGACGCCGCGTTCGGCCCCAAGAACATCATCTGGTCCGTGGAGCACGGCCACCAGGCCGCGATCTCCATCCACAACCATTGCCAGGGCAAGCCGGCGGCCGAGCGCCTGCCGCCCGGCGTCAACCTGCAGAGCCGCAAGATGGGCATGCACGAGTGGTCGTACAACAACGACTACAGCGGCATCGAGCGCCGCCTCGTGCCGCATGTCTCGCTCAAGGAGCGCTTCAAGAAGATCGACATCGAGGTCGAGCTCGGCTTCACCGCCGAGCAGGCCGCCGCGGAGGTGCAGCGCTGCCTCAACTGCGATGTGCAGACGGTGTTCGACGCCAAGCTCTGCATCGAGTGCGACGCCTGCATCGACATCTGCCCGGTCGACTGCCTGACCATGACGCCGGACGGCGACGAGGCCGACCTGCGCACCCGCCTCAAGGC
>DAIMYL010000138.1:0-1145 GCA_036734505.1 Steroidobacteraceae bacterium
GGCGGCTTCGCGCCCAACATCGAAGGCTGGCTGTCGCCGTTCGGGTCGCGCCTCGCCACGGGCCGTGCCGCCCGCGATCATCGCGTCATCACCGACGCCGTGCACCGAGAGGGCGGGCGCATCGCGCTGCAGATCCTGCATTCGGGGCGCTACGGCTACCAGCCGTTCTCGGTCGCGCCCTCGCGCATCCGCTCGCCCATCACGCCGTTCACGCCGCGCGCGCTCAGCGCTTCGGGCGTCGAGCGGCAGATCCGGGCTTTCGTGCGCTGCGCGACGCTCGCGCGCGAGGCGGGCTACGACGGCGTGGAGGTGATGGGCTCCGAGGGCTACTTCATCAACCAGTTCCTGGTCGCGCACACCAACAAGCGCGATGACCGTTGGGGCGGACCCTACGGGCAGCGCATGCAGCTGCCGGTCGAGATCGTCTCGCGGGTGCGCGAGGCCGTGGGCAAGGACTTCATCCTCATCTACCGCATCTCGCTCATCGACCTCGTGCCGGACGGTCAGGACTGGTCCGAGGTGGCAGAGCTCGCGCGCGCCATCGAGGCCGCGGGCGCCTCGATGCTGAACTCCGGCATCGGTTGGCATGAGGCGCGCATCCCGACCATCGCGACCTCGGTGCCGCGCGCGGCGTTCACCTGGCTCGCGCGCAAGCTCAAGGGCGAGGTGTCGCTGCCGGTCTGCGCCAGCAACCGCATCAACACACCTGAGGTCGCCGAAGCCGTGCTCGCGGCGGGCGATGCCGATTTCGTGTCGATGGCGCGGCCGTTGCTCGCCGACCCCGAGTTCGTGCGCAAGGCGGCGGCCGGGCGTGCGGCGAGCATCAACACCTGCATCGCCTGCAACCAGGCCTGCCTCGACCACACCTTCTCGCAGCAGCTCGCCTCCTGCCTCGTCAACCCGCGGGCCTGCCACGAGACCGAGATCGTCATCCGGCCGGCGACGGCGCCGAAACGCATCGCCGTGGTGGGCGCGGGGCCCGCGGGCCTCGCGGCCGCGACCACGCTCGCCGAGCGCGGCCACGCCGTCACCCTGTTCGAGGCGTCGGACACGATCGGCGGACAGTTCAACCTCGCCAAGCGCATCCCCGGCAAGGAGGAGTTCGACGAGACGCTGCGCTACTTCGGCGCGCGGCTGCGCGAGAC
>DAIMYL010000138.1:1245-2461 GCA_036734505.1 Steroidobacteraceae bacterium
GCGCGCGGCGGCGTGGCGGGCGTGCGGCCGCAGCCCTCGCCGCCGGCCCGCGAGGTGTTCCTGCTGCAGCGCAAGGTGGGGAAGCCCGGCGCGGGTCTCGGCAAGACCACGGGCTGGATCCACCGCACCGCGCTCAAGATGAAGAAGGTGCAGATGATCGCGGGCGCCCGCTACGACCTGATCGACGATGCCGGGCTGCATGTGACGCTCGGCGAGGAGCGACGCACGCTCGCCGTCGACTCGGTGGTGCTCTGCACCGGCCAGGAGCCGCGCCGCGAGTTGCTCGCGCCGCTGCAGGCCGCGGGGCTGCGGACCCATCTCGTCGGCGGCGCCGACATCGCCGCCGAGCTCGACGCCAAGCGCGCCATCCGCGACGCGACGCTGCTGGCGACGCGTCTCTAGCCGGGCCTTCGGCGTTCCGCGCCGGCGGCGGTCTAGCGCCTGCGCGGCAGCGTCACCGCGTGCATCGCCACCGTCGCGGCCAGCGCCGCGCCGAAGGCCGCCGCGATGGGCCAGCGCGGCAGCGCCAGCGTCAGCACGCCGCAGAACACCGCCACCGACCACATGCCGCGATGGGTGCCGCGCAGGAAATCGACCGCAGCGCCCGCGCCCTGCCGCGCATGGTTGAACACGGCTGCGGTACCGCCGACGACCGGGAACAGCGATGCATGGCCGCTCGCCTCCGGCCCGAAGTCCGCGGCCACGCCGCTCGTGAACAGCACCAAGGCGGCGCCGGCCAGCATCCGCGCCGCGAGTTCGCCGTATGCGGGGGCGGTCGAGACCGCGGGCGCAGCAACGGTCCTCTGCGGCGCGTCGGCGCCCATCGCGCGCGGTGCGAGCAGGAGCGCCGCGAGCGCGACCGCTGCCGCCGCGGTCAGCGTCTGCGGCAGCACACCGAGCCACGCCACCAGCACCAGCCAGCAGCCCGTGCAGACGAGTGCGGTGACCGGCCAGGTGAGGCGCGGCGCGAGACGCGCGTAGAGCACGAAGAACCCCATGGTGGCGGCCACGGCGGCCAGCGCGCGCTCCGCCGCCGCCGCGCCGAACGACACGCCGTTCTCGAGCGTGAGGATGAGGAGGATAGGACCCGCGACGATCGGGAAGCTGCCGAGCCAACCGGCGACCCGTTGGCCCCAGCGACGCCCGGCGAGCGTCACCACCGCGAGCAAGGCGGGGACCAGCAGCAGTTTGAGCGCGAGCATCAGGCGCCGCCGGC
>DAIMYL010000138.1:2561-4893 GCA_036734505.1 Steroidobacteraceae bacterium
GAGTACATCGAATCGAGCTCGGTGGTGCCGCGGTCCATGTAGAGCCGCAGCTGCGCGGGGTCGGCGGGCAGATGGGCGTCCAACCAGGACGCCGCTGCCCCCGGGAACTCGGTGTTGCGCTCGTAGGTGGCGATCCAATGGGTCGAGAGCGCCGCAGCGGCGCCGAACACCTGCGGATACGAGAGCAGCGCATAGACCGAGATGAGACCGCCCATGCTCGAGCCCATCACGCAGGTGCTCTCGCGTCCGCGCAGCGTGGCGTAGCGTGCGTCGATGGCGGGCTTGAGCTCCTCGACGAGGAAGCGCAGATACGCGTCGCCGCGCGGCCTGCCCTGCAGCGCCTTGTCGACGAAGGCTTGGCGCGTCGGTCCATCGAGGTGGTCGAGGAAGCCTTGCGGGTAGTACTCGGCGTGGCGTGACGCGCCTGCGTTCCACGGGCCGACGACGATGAAGTCGCGGAGCGCGCCCGAGGCGATCAGCGGCGCGGCCACGGTATCCACGCGCCAGGCCTTGCGGTTCCAGGTGGTGGAGGGGTCGAAGAGCATCTGCCCGTCATGCATGTAGAGCACCGCATGCGGGCGCTGGCCGTCGTAGCCGGGCGGCAGCCAGACATCGATGTTGCGTGCGGCGACGTGACGCGAGGGGAAGTCGGCGAGGCGTTCCACCCGGCCCGCCACGACGCGCGGCAGCGTCGGCGCCGCGTTCGACGGTGCGGCGGTGCCGGGCGTTGCGGCGGCGCCGGCTGCGGCGAGCGGCAAGGCACCGAGCAGCGTGAGCGCCTCACGCCGGTCCATGCCGCCGGCGCTCACAGCAGCGGCCTCGGCAGCGCGCCTTCGAGCCGCAGCAGTGCCTGCTTGCGTGCGAGGCCGGCCGCGAAACCCGTGAGCGAGCCGTCGCCGCCGATCACGCGGTGGCAGGGGATGACGATCACGATGGGGTTGCGGGCGTTGGCGGCGCCGACCGCGCGCGCGGCGCCGGCGCGACCGACCGCGGCTGCTTGCTCGCCGTAGGAGCGAGTCTCGCCGTAGGGGATGCGGCGCAGCGCCTCCCAGGCGTCGCGCTGGAACGGTGTGCCCCGCGGTCGCAGCGGCAGGTCGAACACGCGGCGGCGTCCGGCGAAGTATTCCCGGATCTGCGCCGCCGTCGCCCGCAGCACCGGTGATGACGGTCGCGCCGTCCAGTCCGGCGCAGGCTGCGGTGCGCGCCGACCGGTGCCGAAGCCGAGGCTCATCAAGGCTTCGCCGTCCGCGGCGGCGAGCAGCGGCCCGAGCGGCGTCTCGAGATGGGTGTAGAGGACCTGGCCGATGCCGGCAGCGGGGTCATGCATGGCTTCACCTCTCGACAAGTCTGACCTGCAGCTCACGGCGACGATAATCGAGGATCACCGTATCGAGCACCCCGAGCACATCCATGCCGAGCAGCATGGCGGGTTCGTCGCGCAGATGCCAGCGATGGAAGATGTGCAGGTCGACGAAGTTGATGCGTGCGCGACGCACCATGATGCGGTCCAGCTGGATGACCGGCGCCGCCATGCTGCGCCCTTCCTGCAGATCGCCGGTGACGCCGATCACGCCCTCGTCCCGCGGGTCGACCTCGCGCCGTTTCGCCAGCAACGCGTCGCGCAAGGCGAGGTTGCCGATGGTGGATTGGGCGCCGGTGTCGATGACGGCCTTGACGCGCACGCCGCCTACCATGGCCTCGACCCAGGGGACATGGTGGTCCAGCAGCTTGATCCGCAGGGTCGTGAACCCGGGAGGCGCGCGCTCGCCGCTGGAGCGCACGATCTCGATGCGGTCCCGGCGGAAGTCGGCGAGGATGCGCCGATCGCGCAGCGCGGTGGTCGCGAGCACACCGTCGGCACCGCCGAAAGCGTCATCCACCACGACCATCGTCTGACGCTCCGCGAGCAGGTCGCCGATCTCGACCTGACCGACCCTCACCGTCGGCACCCGCGCGGAGCCCGTGGTCCCGCGCAGCAACACCATCCGGTCGAGATCCGGCTGGATCCCGAGCTTGTCCAGCGCCGCAGGCGTGAGCGCCGATCGGCTCGCACCCGTGTCGAGCACGAGCCGCAGCGGTCCCTTGCCATCGATGGTCACGGGCGCCCAGATGCGGCCGATGCGATCGCGCAGGGTGGGCGCGACATAGCGCGGCTCGGGCGCCGTGACCTTCACCTCCTCGATCGGCGCGCTCTGCGCGTCGCTCGGCGCGACGGGTGCCGGCGGCACGATGGGAGGGGTCTGCTGTGCGGCCAGTACGGTCGAGACCGCCGCGAGCGCCAGCACAGCCATCGCTGGACGCGCGTGGCCCGCTGTCCGATAGTGCGGCGCAG
>DAIMYL010000139.1:0-1385 GCA_036734505.1 Steroidobacteraceae bacterium
CGGCGCCGGCGCCGCGGCGGCGCATCTTTGGGACCAGCATGCGCGCCGCTGGCCGTCCCATCTCGACGGCGAGCGCGTGATCGCCGTGCTGCGCATCGAGTCCTTGCCGGAGCTGCAGGGCGGCACCGTCGAGTTCGACGCGCTCGCCGACATCGAGGCGCCGCAGGCGCTCCGGCGGTCGTTGCGCCTGCGCGTGTCCTGGCGTGGCGCGCCGCGTCCGCTGCCCCGGGTCGGCGAACGGTGGCGTCTCTTGATGCGGGTCGACCGTCTGGTCGGAGCGCGCAACCCAGGCGGCTTCGACCCTGCGCCTGATGCCCTGCGCGGCCGTATCCACGGGCGGGCGGTCGTGGTGAAGGCGGCGCTCGATGAACGGCTCGCGCCTGCGCCGCCATCGCTCGATGTCCTTCGGGAACGCATCGCGCGCGCCATCCGCGATACCGTCGAGGACCGCGATGCGGCGGCGCTGTTCGCGGGGCTCGCGGTCGGCGCGACGGGCGCGATGACCCGCGAGCAATGGCGGGTGTTCTCGGTCACCGGCACCACGCATCTCGTCGCCATATCCGGCATGCATGTGACGCTGTTCGCCTGGCTCGCAGCGGGCCTCGCGCGGCGGCTGTGGCGCGTGCTCGCGTCATGGCGGACACCGCCGGTCGCGCGGGAACCTTGGGCCGCGTCGGTCGGCATCGGCGCGGCGCTCGGCTATTCGCTGCTCGCCGGCTTCGGCATCCCGACGCAGCGCACGGTGGTGATGCTCTCGGTGTGGTGGGCGATGCGGTTGTCGGGCCGCGAGCGCTCGAGCTTCGAAGTGCTGGGCGCCGCGCTGCTCGCGGTGCTCGTCCTCGATCCGCTCGCGCCGCTCTCCTCGGGCTTCTGGTTGTCCTTCACGGCGATGGGCGTGCTGCTGCTCGGCGACCTCGAGCACGGCGCGCGGCGCCGCGATGCGGTGCGCGAGCTCGCATGGACGCAGGCGCGGGTGGGCGTCGCGCTCGCGCCCTTGACCCTCGCCTGGTTCTCGTCGGTGTCGCTGGCGGGTTTCCTCGTCAACTTCGTGGCGATCCCGGTGATCTCCTTCGTGCTGGTGCCGCTGGTGCTGCTCGGCATGCTGTGGGCGCCCGCGTGGCGCATCGCCGAGCGCGTGCACGACATCGGCTGGCCCTCGCTGCAGGCCGCCGCGGACTGGCCGGGCGCCGCGCTGACGCTGCATGCCGACCCGTGGTGGATCGCGCTCGCCGCGCTCACCGTCCCGTTGTGGTTGTTGCCGGTGCCGTTCGTGTGGCGAGCGGCGGGCCTCGGCGCGTTCCTGCCGTGGGCGTTGGTCGTCGCGGGCGTGCTGCCCCGGGCGGACGCGCCGGCGCAGGGCGAAGCGCGGATCGTGGTGCTCGACG
>DAIMYL010000139.1:1485-4861 GCA_036734505.1 Steroidobacteraceae bacterium
CGCGGTTCGCTGGTCGCGCTCGCCCCCGGGTTCACGGCGGCGGTGGGCGCGCGCTGGTTGATGGTCTCGGCGCGCGAGGTCCCGGCGCATCGGCGCAGCGCCATCGCCGCGGCCTGGCGGCTGCCGACCGAGCGGGTCCATGCGACGGCGCGAGAGGGCGCGTTGGCGGTCGAATTGCGCGCCGGCCTGCCGCCCCGCGTGCTGCGCTACCGCGACGGTCTGACCGACGGTTGGGGCCCCGCGGACGCCTCACCGGGCCCACCCCCGCTCGGTTATCATCCGGGAGCCCGGTGACGGGCGGTCGCGGTGAGGTTCGAGCAGCGATGTGGGAGATAGTGCGGGCCGGCGGCCCGGTGATGTGGCCGATCCTGCTGTGCTCGGTCATCGCCGTGGCGATCACGGTCGAGCGTCTCTGGTCCCTGCAGACCCATCGGGTCCTGCCGGAGGGCCTGCTCGACAAGGTCTGGCAGCTGGTGCAGGCCAACCAGGTGACGAGCGAGGTGCTCGACACACTGCAGCGCAACTCGCCGCTCGGCCGGGTGCTCGCCGCGGGCCTGAAGAGCCGTCACCAGTCGCGTGACCAGATGATGGAGCGTCTGGAGGACACCGGGCGTCATGTCGTGCACGAGCTCGAGCGCTTCCTCAACACGCTCGGCACCATCGCCGCCATCGCGCCGCTGCTCGGTCTGCTCGGGACCGTCACCGGCATCATGAGCGCGTTCAACGCCATCAACGAGGGCGCCATCGGCGACCCGCGCATGCTCTCGGGCGGCATCAGCGAGGCGCTGATCACCACCGCCGCGGGTCTGCTGGTCGCGATCCCGGCGCTCGTCGCCTACCGTTACCTGCGCGGCCGCGTCGACGGTCTCGTGGTCGAGATGGAGAAGCAGGCGATCGCGCTGGCCGATGCGGTGGAGACCGCGGGTCCGCGGCCGCCGGTGCGCGGCAGGGGCAAGGCGGCGTCATGAACCTGCGCCCGCGCCGCGTCGAGGAGCCCGAGATCAACCTGGTCTCGCTCATCGACGTCGTGCTGATGATCGTCATCTTCTTCATGCTCTCCTCGACCTTCAACGAGGAGGGGCGCCTCAAGATCCGTCTGCCGGAGGCCGGCGCGGTGGCCGCCGTGCGCGGCGAGCCGCAGCCGATCGTGGTGGTGGTCGGCGCCGACGGCAGCTATGTGATCAACGGTCGGGAGGTCGTCGGCACCGGCGCCGAGGCGCTGCGCGCGGCGCTGCTCGCCGTCGCCGGCGCCGGCCGCGACTCGCGGGTCACGGTGCGCGCCGATGCGCGTGCGACCCACCAGTCCGTGGTGACGGCGATGGATGTCCTCGGGCGCATGGGCTTCCGCGAGATGAACATCGCCACCGTCAAGGAGGAGCGGCGTCCGTGAGCGTGCGGCCGGTCGATGTCGAGGACGCCGGCAAGGTCTATCGCCGCCTGCTCGGCTACGCCCGACCCCATCTCGGCATGTTCATGGTCGGAGTGGTCGGGATGCTGCTGTTCGCGGCCACCGATTCGGCGCTCGCGTTCCTGGTGCAGAAGTTCCTCGCCGGCGCCTTCGTCGAGCCCGATCCGCGCATCATCTGGGCGATCCCGCTCGGCGCCGTCGCGCTCTTCCTGCTGCGCGGCATCGGCGACTACGTCTCCAACTATTTCCCCGGCTGGGTCGGCCGCCAGGTCATCAAGTCGATGCGCGGCGAGCTGTTCGCGCATTATCTGCGGCTGCCGGTGCGCTACTACGAGCAGGCGGCGACCGGCGACCTGCTGTCGCGGTTGACGCTCAACATCGAGCGCGTCGCCGAGGCGACCACCAATTCCGTCACGGTGCTGATCCGCGACACGCTCACCATCATCGGCCTGATCGGCATGCTGTTCTGGTACAACTGGCAGCTGGCCGCGTTCGTGCTCCTGCTCGCGCCGCCGATCTCCTTCCTGATCCAGTTCATCAACCGCGCCTTCCGCCGCTACAGCGCGCGCATCCAGGCGTCGATGGGCGATGTGACGCGGGTCGCCAAGGAGGCGCTCGACGCGCAGCGCGTCATCAAGGCCTTCAACGCCGAGCAGCACGAGGAGGCGGTCTTCGAGGCGGCCAACGAGCGCAACCGCCACAGCAACATGCGGCTGATCGCCGCGCGTGCGCTCGCCAACCCCGTGGTGCAGTTGATCGCCGCGCTCGGCCTCGCCGGCGTGCTGTTCTTCTCGATCCGACAGGTGTTCACGCACGAGATGCGGGTCGACGAGTTCATGGCGTTCCTGACGGCGCTGCTGCTCATCACGGCGCCGCTGCGCAGGCTGGTGCAGGTTTTCGGGCCGCTGCAGGAAGGCATCGCGGCGGGGGCGAGCGTGTTCCAGGTGCTCGACACGCCGGTCGAGGACGAGGGCGGGCCGCTGCGCATCGCGCGGGCGCGCGGCGCGGTGGAGTTCCGTGATGTCGGGTTCACCTACCAGGCGGTCCAAGGTGCGGTGCTGAACGGCGTCTCGTTCGTCGCGGACCCGGGGCAGACGGTCGCGCTCGTCGGTCGCTCGGGCAGCGGCAAGAGCACGCTCGCGAGCCTGCTGCCGCGTTTCCACGATCCCGACACCGGAGCGGTGCTGCTCGACGGTCACGACCTGCGCGAGTACCGGCGCGCGGACCTGCGCGCGCAGGTGAGCCTGGTGTCGCAGGAGGTGGTGCTGTTCGACGAGAGCATCCGCCGGAACATCGCTTTCGGGCTCTGCGAGCCGGACGATCCGCGCGTCGAGGCCGCGGCGCGCGCGGCCTTCGTCACCGAGTTCGCGGATGACCTGCCGCAGGGCCTCGACACCGCGGTCGGCGAGCGAGGTTCGCTGCTCTCCGGTGGCCAGCGGCAGCGCGTCTCCATCGCCCGCGCATTGCTGAAGGACGCGCCGGTGCTGGTCCTCGACGAGGCGACGAGCGCGCTCGACACCGAGTCCGAGCGGCGCATCCAGGCGGCGCTGGAGGCTCTGCGTCGCAACCGCACGACGCTCGTCATCGCGCATCGCCTCTCGACCATCGAGGCCGCTGACCGCATCGTCGTGCTCGACCAGGGGCGCGTGATGGAGGTCGGCACGCATGCGGAGCTTCTGGCGCGAGGCGGCCTCTACGCGCAGTTGCACCGGCTGCAGTTCGCGGCCTGAGGACGCGGCGCTTGGCGCGGGGTCTCGAGGGCTGGCTGCAGGAGGTCTGGTACGGAGGCCGCCGCGGCGGCCTCTGGCTGCGGCCCCTCTCGTGGCTCTACGCGCTCGGTGCGGCGCTGCACCGCGCGCCGTACTCCATCGGACTGCGCCGCGCCCGTCGCGTCGGCATGCCGGTGGTGGTGGTCGGCAACCTCACGGCGGGCGGCACCGGCAAGTCGCCGTTGGTGGCGGCGCTCGC
>DAIMYL010000140.1:0-4843 GCA_036734505.1 Steroidobacteraceae bacterium
AAGAAGCCCTCCACCTCGGAGCTGCTCGACTGGATCAAGCTGCTGCTCGCCGAGGACATCCCGCCCGAGGCGCTGCGCAGCGACGACCCCAAGAAGTCCATCCCGCCCCTCTACGGCGCGCTCATCAAGAACGAGCAGGATGTCCATCTCTTCGAGCAGCTCGTGTTCCTCAGCCGCCGGACGCGCTGACGATGCTGGTGCGCTTCTTCCTCGGGCTGCGCGAGGCGGGGGTGCCGGCTTCGGTGACCGAGTTCCTGTCGCTGCTGCGCGCGCTCGAGGCGCGCGTCGCGTCGCTCTCCGCGCAGGACTTCTACTGGCTCGGGCGCATGGCGCTCGTCAAGGACGAGCGCCACTTCGACCGCTACGACCGCGTGTTCGCCGAGCACTTCGCGGGCGCCGAGCGCGCATTCGCCGCGCTGATGGCCGATGTGCCGCCCGATTGGCTGAAGTCGCTCGCCGAACGGCTCTTCACCGAGGAGGAGCGCCGCAAGGTCGAGTCGCTCGGCGGCTGGGACAAGCTGCTCGAGACGCTGCGCGAGCGCCTGCGCGAGCAGAAGGAGCGGCACGAGGGCGGCAACAAGTGGATCGGCACCAACGGCACCTCGCCGTTCGGCTCCGGCGGATACAACCCCGAGGGCGTGCGCATCGGCTCGCAGGGCCAGCGCCAGCGCCGGGCGGTGAAGGTCTGGGAGGCGCGCGAGTACCGCAACCTGGACGACCGCCGCGAGCTCGGCACCCGCAACATCAAGATGGCGCTGCGGCGCCTGCGTCGCTTCGCGCGCGAGGGCGCGGCCGACCAGCTCGACCTCGACGGCACCATCGACGCCACGGCGCGCAACGCCGGCTGGCTCGACCTCAAGCTGGTCCCCGAGCGGCGCAACGCCGTGAAGGTGCTGCTGCTGCTCGACATCGGCGGCTCGATGGACGACCACGTACGCGCCTGCGAGGAGCTGTTCTCGGCCGCCCGCAACGAGTTCAAGCACCTCAAGACCTTCTACTTCCACAACTGCGTCTACGAGTCGCTGTGGCAGGACAACCGCCGCCGGCATTCGGCGCGCACCTCCACGCTCGAGCTGCTGCGCACCTTCAACCCCGATTGGCGCGTGGTGATGGTGGGCGATGCCACGATGAGCCCGCATGAGATCGTGCAGCCCGGCGGCAGCGTCGAGCACTGGAACGACGAGCCGGGCACGGCGTGGATGCAGCGGCTCACCGCGCACTTCCCGCGCCTCTGCTGGCTCAACCCCGAGCACGAGGAGCGCTGGGAGTGGACGCCGTCCGTCGGGATGCTGCGCGAGCTCGTCGGCGGCAGGATGTTCCCGTTGACGCTCGAAGGTCTCGACCGCGCGACGACCTCGTTGCGCCGCGCAGGCGCCGCGGCGCCCGGCGGCGGGGCGGTGGGCGGCGGACCGTCGGGCGGTCCCTTCAGCCCGTCGCCGACGCGCCCTTCAGCAGGGCGATGATCTCCGCGGCATGCGCCGTCGTCTCGGAGCGGCCGGCCGCCATCATCTCGCGCGTGTACGCCGATTCGAACAGCAGGTAGCTCGCCAGCAGTCCGCCCGCCTCGCCACGCGCGCCGATCACGCCGAGCAGGGCGCGCAGGGCGCGCGGCAGCGCGTCGACATGCCGAGCCGCCGCATGGCGCGGGTCGGCCTGCGGCGCGAGGCGCAGCGCTGCGATGCGCCGCAGCCCCGGCACCGGCGAGCCGACGGCACCGAGGAATTCGTTGGTGCGGCGCAGCTGGTCGAGGTCGGCGTCGAGCTGGTCGCTGAACAGCGTGTCGAGCATGAAGCCGAAGATCTCGCCCGCGGACGGTGCGCGCTCGCGTCCGATCTCCACCGGCATGCCCGCGGCGCCCGGCGCGCGCACGCCGAGCACCAGCACGCGGTCCGCG
The DNA here is from genome assembly GCA_036734505.1 of Steroidobacteraceae bacterium. Taxonomy (GTDB): domain Bacteria; phylum Pseudomonadota; class Gammaproteobacteria; order Steroidobacterales; family Steroidobacteraceae; genus UBA964. Next base: position 1,895 of record DAIMYL010000140.1, read on the forward strand.
CCGAGATGGATGGCCGGCGAGAGCGGCGCGAGCTGGCGCATCGCGCCGTCGCCGTAGTAGGCGCCCTCGAGCTTCACCGCCGGGAACAGGAAGGGGATGGCGGCGCTCGCCATCAGATGGTCGAGCGTGAGCTGTGTGCGTCTGCCGCCGCGCCGCACGCCCTGCCAGTCGCGCACGCCCGGCGCGGCCTCGAAGAAGAGACGATGCTGTCCGCCTGCATAGGTCGTCGCCGCCAACGCGAGCGCGTGCAGGCGGCCGGCTGCGACATGGCGGCGGATCGCGTCCCAGTCGACGCTCGCACCGAGCAGGCGACGCAAGGGCGCGTTGTCGAGCAGCGCCCGCGGCGCCTCGGCCAACCGGCCGCCCGATACCGCCGAGGCGAACCAGCGCCCGCCCGCGCCGAGCATCGCCGGGATGTCGCTGCGGAACACCTGCGAGACGGTGAAGTTCCCCCACACCTCCGCGAGTCGCCGCACCCCTAGGCGCCAGTCATCGGCATGGGCGGCGAGCACCGCCGCGCAGACCGCACCCGCCGAGGTGCCGACGAGGATGTCCCAGGGGCAGCGCTCCTCCGGCCAGGTATCGGCGAGGGCCTCCAACGCGCCGACCTGCCAAGCGGTGCGCGCGCCGCCGCCCGAGAGCACGAGGGCGACGCGGCCGGGCGTCTCCGACGAGGCGGAGAGGGTCGGGGCGGGGGCGGGCAGGTCGGACATGGCCCTATTGTGCCGCAGGGGGCGTCATGTCCAAGATACCGATATCGCTTCCCCGTCCGGAGTGCCTGCCATGTCCTTCCTTCGCCTGTCGCTCGCCCTGTCGGTCGCCGCCCTGTCCGGGTTGCTGTTCGCCGCGCTGCCGGCGACCGCCGGCTCCCCGAAGGTGGGTGCTCCGGCGCCTGATTTCCGGCTGCAGGACCAGAACGGCGAATGGGTCACGCTGCAGTCGCAGCGCGGCAAGTGGGTGGTCCTCTATTTCTACCCGAAGGACAACACACCGGGCTGCACCACCCAGGCCTGCGGCCTGCGCGACAACATCTTCGCCTTCCGCCGCGAGAACGCGGTGATCCTCGGTGTGAGCGTCGACGATGTGGCCTCCAAGAAGGCGTTCGCCAAGGAGCACAGCCTGCCGTTCCAGGTGCTGGCGGACTCGGGCAAGGCGGTCACCAAGTCCTACGGCGTGCTGACCAGCATGTTGGGCGTCTGGGAGTACTCGCGCCGCGACACCTTCATCATCGACCCGCAGGGGCGCGTCGCCCGCCACTTCGAGAAGGTGGATGCGGAAGGCCACGCCGAGAAGGTCCTCGCCGAGATCCGCCGGCTGAAGGCCGCCGCCCCCAAGGCCGGCTGACGGCGCCGCCCGCCCACGCGAAAATGGACAGCGCGGCGTGCGGGCGTTGCCCCGCGCGCCGCTGCGGCATCATCCTCCTGCGACGACCGCTTTCCACGAAGCACGGGGGTGCCCATGTCCGGTTCCGATGACCTCGCGCGGCCCGAGCGCCGCGATTTCCTCACCAACGCCGGCGGCGCGCTCGCGCTGGGCGGTGCTGGCCTCGCGTCGATGAGCTTCGGCCCGACGGCCTCGGCCGCTGCGGCCTCCTCGCTGCTGACCTCCAAGTACGGCGCGGGCCCCGGCCTCAAGGGGCCTTACCTCGACCTCTCGACGGGCAAGGGCAACCAGCTCGCCTACGCGCGCATCCAGGGCGACCTCGACTACGGCAAGCAGAAGTACTTCTGGTTCAAGGGGTATGTGTACGCGGTCGAGCCGATGAAGAAGGTCGTCAACCTCGTGGGCGCTTCGGGCTTCGGCGTGATCCGCCTCGCACCGGGGCCGGACGGTTCGATCCGTCGCATGTGCCGCGAGATCATCGTCTACACCGATCTGCGCACCGGCGAGGTGCTGGACGAGTGGAAGAACCCGCTGAACGGCGGTGAGACCGTCAAGGTCATGCATGTCGACAACGACCCCTTCAACTATCTCATCGAGGAATGGTTCCCGGCGCCGCCCAAGTTCGGCGGCCTGAACCAGGGTCCGCCGCCGCCGCGCGTGCCGTTCATCCTGCCGTGGTACCAGCACGGCGACATGGCGGCGATGGAGATCCACATCCATCTCGCTTACCCGAGCGCGCTGCAGCCGGACAAGTGGCCGCGCGAGTCCGCGGGTCCGATGGTGCAGGTGTCGGAGTTCTTCGCGCACAACATCAAGGTCGCGGACCTGCAGAACCCGAAGCTGACGACGCTGGACTACACCGGTACCTGGAACCGCATCACGCCCTGGTTGCCGTGGATGTTGATGGGGCAGCGCCCTGGCCAGTGCCAGTACGCCTGCTTCATGGGCACCACCAAGGACCTCGAGTCGGTGCTGTCCAAGCCGGTGCTCGACTACGCGCACAAGAACTACGCGAAGTACTTCGATGCGCCGACCGAGTGGACCGCCGGGCCCAGCCTCTCGAGCCTCGAGCACTACGCGACACGCGCCAAGCCTGCACCGGTGAAGTGACGGCGCGTCGAGCGCCGCGTGGCCCGGGTCGCGCGCGGAGCGCGCGCGTACCGGGTCGTGCGCTCAGCGCGCGCGTAGAGGGAGCTTCGCGGCGATCTTCGCGCCCCACTCGGCGGGGCCGGTCTGGTGCACCGATTCACCACGGGCATCCACCGCCACGGTGACCGGCATGTCCTGCACGGTGAACTCGTAGATCGCCTCCATGCCGAGGTCCTCGAACGCGACCACGCGCGAGGCGCGGATGGCTTTGGAGACGAGATAGGCCGCACCGCCGACGGCCATCAGGTAGGCCGCCTTGTGCTTGCGGATGGCCTCGATGCCGACCGGGCCGCGCTCCGCCTTGCCGATCATGGCGATGAGACCGGTCCTCTCGAGCATCATCTCGGTGAACTTGTCCATGCGCGTGGCCGTGGTCGGCCCGGCGGGCCCGACCACCTCGTCGCGCACCGGATCGAC
>DAIMYL010000141.1:0-4839 GCA_036734505.1 Steroidobacteraceae bacterium
TCCTGCTGCGCGGCCGTGTCGATAGCGTGACCCTCGATGCCGCCGGACGCGGCCTCGTCCTGAACACACCCAACGGATCCCTGTCGCTCGGCGCCGTGCGCCGCGTGCTGTGACCGCCACCCCAAAGAGGAGCGAACCATGACTTTCCGAGTCGCCATCTCCGGCCTCAACGCCGCCCAAGCCGATCTCGCCGCCACGGCGAACAACATCGCCAACAGCTCCACCGCCGGCTTCAAGGGCTCGCGCGTGCAGTTCGCGGAGCTCTACTCCGGTTCCGGCGGCGGGCAGAACTCCGTCGGCAGCGGCGTGAAGGTCGCCGCCACCAACCAGCAGTTCTCGCAGGGCGCGATCAACTTCACCGACAACGGCCTCGACCTCGCCATCAGCGGCAAGGGCTTCTTCGTGGTCGGTGATGCCGACTCGCGTGCCTACACCCGCGCCGGCGCGTTCAAGGTCGACCGCAACGGCTACGTGGTCAACGCCGCCGAGCAGCGGCTGCAGGTGTTCCCGCCGCGGACGGAGGGCGGATTCAACACCAGCGCCACGACCGACCTGAAATTGACGAGCGGCGAGAGCGCGCCCTCGGCGACCGGTCGCATCGACCTGACCTACAACCTCCCGGGAAACTCGGCGGTTCCGGCCAAGACACCCTTCAACCCCGCCGATGCGGACACCTACAACCACTCGTCCGCGATGACGGTGTACGACTCGCTCGGCGCGGCGCACACCGCGACCGTCTATCTCACGAAGACGGGTGCGGCCAACACCTGGGAGAAGCGTCTGTATGTCGACGGCAACGCCGTCGGCACGCCGCAGACCCTCGAGTACTCCAGTTCCGGTGCGCTCGTCGCCCCGGCCGGCGGTGAACTGACCTATCCGGCCTACACGCCGACCACGGGCGCCGCGCCCATCACGCTGACCTACGATGTCGGCGCGAGCACGCAGTACGGCAACGCCTTCAGCGTCAGCGCCGTCAACCAGGACGGCTATACCACCGGCCGTCTGATCGGCGTCGAGACCAACGCCGACGGCGTCGTCCAGGCGCGTTTCACCAACGGTCGATCGCTGGCGCTCGGCCAGATCGCGATCGCGCAGTTCGCGAGCGTCGACGGCCTGCAGTCCGCCGGCGACACCAGCTGGTCGGAGAGCTTCGCCTCGGGTTCCGCGCTGCTCACGGCCGCCGGCACCAGCGGCGCCGGTGCGATCCAGGCAGGCGCGCTCGAAGCCTCGAACGTCGACGTCACGCAGCAGCTCGTGAACATGATCACGGCGCAGCGCAACTTCCAGGCCAACGCGAAGATGATCTCCACGTCGGACGCGCTGGCCCAGACCATCATCAACATCCGCTGATGATCGGCGGCCGGAGGCCCTGACATGGACAAGTTCCTCTATGTGGCGATGAGCGGTGCGCGCGAATCGATGCGTGCACAGGCGATCAACAGCCACAACCTCGCCAACGCCACCACGGTGGGCTTCCGCGCTGAGCTCGCGGCCGTCACCACCCAATCGGCGGGAGAGGGCGTCCGTGACGACATCCGCGCTTTCGCGAGCATCACCGAGACCGGCTGGAGCCGAGCGTCGGGTCCGCTTCAGACCACCGGGCGCGACCTCGATGTCGCCGTCGAGGGTGAGGGCTGGATCGCGGTCCAGGCGCCGGACGGCACCGAGGCCTACACGCGTGCCGGCGACCTGCGGCTCGACCCGACCGGCGCGGTGCGCAACGGCGCCGGCCACCCGGTGCTCTCCGACGGCGGTCCGCTCGTCATCCCGCCGCACGCATCGCTGGTGATAGGTAACGAGGGGTCGGTGTCCATCGTCCCGCTCGGTCAGGGTGCCGAGACCACCGCCCGGGTCGGCCGCATCAAGCTCGTGAAGCCCGACGCGGAGCAGCTGACGCGCGGTGCCGACGGTCTCTTCCGTCTCAAGGACGGCGGCACCGCCGCCGCCGACGCCTCGGTGCGGATCGCCTCGGGCGCGCTCGAAGGCAGCAATGTCAACGTCGCGGACACGATGGTCCGGATGATCGAGCTGTCGCGGCAGTTCGACATGCACATGAAGACCCTGCGCACCGTCGAAGAGAACGCGCGCAACTCGGCCAGCCTGATGCGGCTCGGCTGAACCCTTAACCCAAGCGAGGCATACCTATGGATCCGGCACTCTGGGCAGCGAAGACGGGGCTCGAAGCGCAGCAGACGCGCATGGCGGTCACGGCGAACAACCTCGCCAACGTCAACACCACGGGCTTCAAGCGCGGCCGCGTCGCGTTCGAGGACCTGCTCTACCAGAACGTGCGACAGGTCGGCGCCGACGCCGCCCAGGACACGCAACTGCCTTCGGGTCTCATGCTCGGTACGGGCGTGCGGGTGGTCGCCACCGAGAAGACCTACACGCAGGGCAACCTGCAGGTGACGAGCAACGCGCTCGATGTCGCCATCAACGGCCGTGGTTTCTTCCAGGTCACGCTGCCTGACGGCACCAACGCCTACACGCGCGACGGCAGCTTCAAGGTCAACGCCCAGGGCGAACTCGTGACCTCGGGCGGATACCGACTGCAGCCGGCGGTCTCCATCCCCGATGGTGCGCAGTCGGTCTCGATCGGTACCGATGGCGCCGTGACCGTGCAGCTCGCCGGACAGGCGGCGCCGAGCCAGGTCGGCTCGCTGCAGATCGTCGATTTCATCAACCCTGCCGGCCTGCAGGCGCGCGGCGAGAACCTGGCGCTCGAGTCGGCCGCCAGCGGTCCGCCGCAGGCGGGTACGCCGGGTCTCAACGGACTCGGCACGCTGCAGCAGGGCGCTCTCGAGGCCTCCAACGTGAACGTGGTCGAGGAGCTGGTCGCGATGATCGAGACGCAGCGCGCCTACGAGATGAACTCCAAGGCCATCTCCACCGCCGACAAGATGCTCGAGACCCTCACGGCGCGGCTCTGAGACCTGCCATCCACCGAGGACATGCCATGACCCGCGCCCTGACCACCCGGATCCTGCCGCTCGCGACCATCGCGATGCTGCTCGTCGGCTGCGCGCATGCGCCGGCCGATTACGAGGCGACCTGGGAGCCGGCGCTGCCGCCGGATCCCGTGGCGGCCGTGCGCACCAACGGTGCCATCTATCAGGCAGGCCAGGATGTGCGCCTGTTCGAGAACACCGTGGCGCGCCGTATCGGCGACACGCTCACCATCCGGCTCGTCGAGAACACCGACGCCTCCAAGAGTTCCAGCACCTCGACGAAGAAGGGCACCTCCGTCGAGATGTCGGGCCCGACCATCGCCGGGCGGCCGGTCACGGTCAACGGCGTCGAGGTGCTCGCGGCAGGTGTCGACAACGCGAGCTCGTTCGACGGCGAAGGTTCGAGCCGTCAGAGCAACAGCATCTTCGGCGACATCACCGTGACGGTCGCCAAGCGCTGGCCGAACGGCAACCTGTTCGTGCGCGGCGAGAAGTGGATCACGATCAACCAGGGGCGCGAGTTCGTGCGCGTGAGCGGCATCGTGCGTGCGGTCGACATCGAGCCGGACAACACGGTGCCGTCGACCAAGATCGCCGACGCGCGCATCACCTACGCGGGCCGCGGCGCGATCGCCGATGCCAACGCTCCGGGACTGCTGTCCCGGTTCTTCAACTCCCCTTGGCTGCCGTTCTGAGGTGCGCAGGCGCATGGACATGAAAGCACGCAACCTCATGATGATCGCGGCCCTCGTGGCGGCGCTCACGCTGTTGGCCACGCCGGCTCATGCCGAGCGGGTCAAGGATCTCGCGTCGGTCGCCGGCGTGCGCAGCAACCAGCTCGTCGGCTACGGGCTCGTGGTCGGACTCGACGGCACCGGTGACCAGACCAGCCAGGCGCCGTTCACGATCCAGAGCATCAAGAACATGCTGGCCCAGTTCGGCATCACGGTGCCGCCTGATTCGAACCCGCAGCTGAAGAACGTCGCCGCCGTGACCGTGCAAGCGGAGCTGCCGCCGTTCGCCAAGCCCGGACAGACCATCGACATCCAGGTGTCCTCGATCGGCAACGCGGGCAGCCTGCGCGGCGGGACCTTGCTGCTGACGCCGCTCCGCGGCGCTGACGGCGAGGTCTACGCCATGGGGCAGGGCAGCCTGATCGTCAGCGGCTTCGGCGTCTCGGGTCGTGACGGATCGCGCATCGCGCTCAATGTGCCGAGCGGTGGCCGCATCCCCGGCGGCGCCACGGTGGAGCGCGAGGTGCCGAGCGACTTCGCCACCGCGCCCGTCATCACGCTCAACCTCAACTCGCCCGACTTCACGACCGCCACCCGTCTCGCCGAGGGCATCAACCGGATGCTGGGCGCCGGAACCGCCGCGGCGGTGGATGCGGTGTCGGTGAAGGTGGCGGCACCGGCCGATCCCTCGCAACGCATCGCCTATGTCGCGACCCTCGAGCAGATGGAGATCCAGCCCGGCGAGGCGCCGGCGCGGGTCATCGTCAACTCGCGGACCGGTACGGTCGTCATCGGCAGCAATGTCCGGGTGCTGCCGGCGGCCGTGTCGCACGGTTCGCTGTCGGTGACCATCACCGAGCGACAGGATGTCAGCCAGCCGAACGCGTTCGGCCAGGGCGAGACCGCGGTAGTGCCGCGCTCCGAGATCGATGTGAAGCAGCCCGAGGGCCGCATGTTCAAGTTCGAGGCGGGGGTCAACCTGGACGCCATCGTCGATGCGGTCAACCGCGTCGGTGCGGCGCCGGGCGACCTCGTCGCGATCCTCGAGGCCCTCAAGCAGGCCGGCGCGCTGCGCGCCGAGCTGATCGTGATCTGAGGACATCATGGCCGACTCCCGCGTCACGCAATACACCGACCTGCAGGGCCTCGCGGCGCTG
>DAIMYL010000142.1:0-4838 GCA_036734505.1 Steroidobacteraceae bacterium
GGCAGCACGCGGTACTCGGCGCCGTGCAGCCGCTCCACGCCGTCGATGACGATGGTGTCGGTGCCCGCGCCGCGCACCTCGGCGCCCATCGCGTTCAAAAAATTGGCGAGGTCGACGACCTCCGGTTCGCGCGCCGCGTTCTCGAGCACGGTCTGCCCGTCGGCGAGCGCGGCCGCCATCATCAGGTTCTCGGTGCCGGTCACGGTCACGGTGTCGAGCACGAGGCGCGCGCCGTGCAGACGCTTGGCGCGGGCGCGGATGTAGCCGTTCTCGATGGAGATCTCGGCGCCCATCGCCTGCAGGCCGGCGACATGGATGTTCACCGGCCGCGCGCCGATGGCGCAGCCGCCCGGCAGGGAGACATCCGCCTCGCCGAAGCGCGCGAGCAGCGGCCCGAGCACGAGGATGGAGGCGCGCATCGTCTTGACGAGCTCGTAGGGCGCGACCGCCTGGCGCAGCGTGGTGGCGTCGACCTCGACGTTCATGCGCTCGTCGACCGTGACGGTGACGCCCATGCGACCGAGCAGCTCGATCATGGTGGTCACATCCTGCAGATGCGGGACGTTGCCGACCTTGACCGGTTCGGAGGGCAGCAGCATGCCGGCGAGGATCGGCAGCGCGGCGTTCTTGGCGCCCGACACCCGCACCTCGCCCTCGAGGGGGATGCCCCCCTGCACATGGAGTTTGTCCATGGCGGAGGGCCTCAGGCCGGCCGGCCCGAGCCGGCCTCGTCAGGGGTGAGCGCTTCGATGGAGAGCGCGTGGATCTCGCGGCCGACGAGCGCGCCCAGGGTCTTGTAGACCATCTGATGCCGTGCGATGGCGCGCTGACCGGCGAACTGCGGCGCGACCACGCGGGCCGTGAAGTGCGTCTGGTCGTCGGAGAGGACCCGGACCTCGGCGCCCGGAAGACCGGCGCGGATGAGGTCGGCGACTTTGTCGGGAGGCATGCCCATCGCGATATGATGCCATCCCATGACCACCCCGCGCACGACCCACGATCAGGACCTGGTGGAGGCCGGGCGCCGCGCCATCGCCACCGAGCGCCAGGGGTTGGCCGCGCTCGAGGCCCGCATCGACGCCGCCTTCGCCGCCGCCTGCCGCCTCGCGCTCGGGTGCCGGGGGCGCATCGTGGTCACCGGGATGGGCAAGTCGGGCCACATCGGCGGCAAGATCGCCGCCACGCTCGCCAGCACCGGTAGCCCGTCCTTCTTCCTGCACCCGGCCGAGGCCAGCCACGGCGACATCGGCATGATCACCCGCGACGATGTGCTGCTCGCGCTCTCCAATTCAGGCGAGACGCCCGAGCTGCTCACCCTGCTGCCGCCCGTGGCGCGGCTCGGCGTACCGATCATCGCCGTCACGGGCAACCCCGCCTCCACCCTCGCGCGCGCGGCGGCCGTGCATCTCGATGTCAGCGTGCCGGCCGAGGCCTGCCCGCTCAACCTCGCGCCGACCGCGAGCACCACCGCCACGCTCGCCATGGGCGATGCGCTCGCGGTCGCGCTGCTCGAGGCCCGCGGCTTCACGGCCGAGGATTTCGCGCGCTCGCACCCGGGCGGATCGCTCGGTCGGCGACTGCTGCTGCGTGTCGAAGATGTCATGCGACGCGGTGACGAGGTGCCGCGCGTCCGACCCGACACCACGCTCGCCGACGGTCTGCTCGAGATGTCCCGCAAGGGGCTCGGCATGACCGTCGTGGTCGACGGCGAGGGTCGGGCGATCGGCGTCTATACGGATGGCGATCTGCGCCGCTCGCTCGACAAGCGGCTCGATGTGCACGCCGCACGCATGCGCGAGGTGATGATCCACCCCTGCAAGACCATCGGCGCGCGCGAACTCGCCGCCGAGGCGGTGTATCTGATGGAGAAGCACCGCATCAACGGCCTGCCGGTGGTGGACGACGACGGCCGCGTGGTCGGCGCGCTGAACGTCCACGACCTGCTGCGCGCGGGCGTGGTGTGAACCGCGCCGTGCGCATCCCCCTGTCGCTGTTCGCACCGCCGCTCGCGGCGCTGCTGCTCGGCGCCTGCACGACCTCGGAGGGCGACGGCCCCGGCCGCCTCGCGACCAACGACGATCCGGGGTACTCGGCGAGCGGAGCGGAGGTCATCGAGACCGGCGCCGACGGGCTGCCGAGGTACCGGCTCCGCGCCGACAAGGTCCGTCAGGATCCGGCCACCGGGACGGTGGCGCTCGAGGGCGTGGACATGACCGTGTCGCGACCGGGCACGGACCGCTGGCGCGTCCAGGCGGCGCGCGGCGACCTGCCGGCCGATGCGCGCCGCGTCACGCTGCAGGGCGATGTGCTGCTCGAGAGCGAGGCGCTGCGCATCCGCACCGCCACCCTCGCCTACGACCTGCAGAGCAACCGCGTCGCCGCCCCGGGCCAAGTGCGCTTCGAGATGGCAGGGCGCACGCTGGAGGCGGACGGTCTGGAGGCGGATCTGGACTCCCAACAGGCGAAGCTCGGCTCGCGCGTCCATGGCCGCTTCACACCCTGACCGCTCCCATGTCCGCCGTCCCCGCGTCGGCGCGCTGTCCGCGGTGCTGCTGCTGGCCGCGGTGTCGGTCGTCGCCTCGGCGCAGCGATCGGCGGCGCAGACCGCCCCGCCCAAGGCGGCCAAGGCCCGCGACGGCGAGATCGTGCTCGATGCCGCCTCGTCCGAGGTCGATTACCGCAGCGGCACGCTGCTGTTCCGCGATGTCGTCATCACGCAGGGCGCGGTGCGGGTGCAGGCCGAGCGCGCCCGCGCCACCGGCCTCGATTTCAAGGAAGCGACCTGGACCTTCAGCGGCAAGGTGCGCATCACGGTGCAGGACGGCGAGCTGCGCTCCGACGAGGCGGTCGTCACCTTCGTCGCCGACCGCGTGACGCGGGCGGTGGTCCGCGGCAAGCCGGCCGAGCTCGAACAGAAACTGAAGGACGGCGGCCGAGCCCGCGGCCGCGCCGCCTCGCTGACCTACGAGACCGCCCTCGGCAAGGTCACGCTGCGCGGCGACGCCTCGCTGAGCGACGGCCGCAGCGACATCCGCGGCGAGCAGCTGGTCTACGACATCGGCGCGCAACGCGTGCAGGCCGGCAAGGCCTCGGGCGGCGACGACCGCGTGCGCATCGTGATCCGCCCGCAGGGCACGCCCTGAGCCGCCCCGTACCCGGACGCATCGACATGAGCCGCCTCGTCGCCCAGCACCTCGCCAAGTCCTACGGGAAGCGCACCATCGTGCGCGACCTGTCGTTGGAGGTCGGCGCGGGCGAGGTGGTCGGCCTGCTCGGGCCGAACGGGGCCGGCAAGACCACGGCGTTCTACATGATCGTGGGGCTGGTGCCCGCGGACGCCGGCCGCATCCTGATCGACGACACCGACCTCACCCACCGGCCCATCCATGCACGCGCGCAGGCGGGCATCGGCTACCTGCCGCAGGAAGCCTCGGTGTTCCGCAAGCTGAGCGTCGAGGACAATGTGCTCGCCATCCTCGAGACCCGGCCGGGGCTCGACGGCGCCGCGCGCCGCGCACGCTGCGACGCGATCCTCGCCGACCTGCGCATCGACCATGTGCGCGCCTCGCCCGGCATGGCGCTGTCGGGCGGCGAACGCCGCCGTGTCGAGATCGCGCGCGCGCTCGCCGCCGACCCGCGCTTCCTGCTGCTCGACGAGCCGTTCGCCGGCGTCGACCCGATCTCGGTGCTCGACATCCAGCGCATCGTCCGCGAGCTCGCGGCGCGCGGCATCGGCGTGCTGATCACCGACCACAACGTGCGCGAGACGCTCGGCGTGTGCCAGCGCTCCTACATCATCGGCGAGGGCACGGTGATGGCCGCCGGATCGGCGGAGGAAATCCTTGCCAATCCCCGCGTGCGTGAGGTGTACTTGGGCGAATCCTTCCGCCTGTAGGACCCGTCACGGGCGCCACGAACGGCGCCCCTCCGCGAGCCACTCCGATGCTCAAGCAGTCGCTGCAACTCAAGCTGGGTCAGTCGCTGACGATGACGCCGCAGTTGCAGCAGGCCATCCGCCTCCTGCAGATGCCGACGCTCGACCTGCAGGCGCACCTCGCCGAGGTGCTCGAGAGCAATGTGATGCTCGAGCAGGAGGAGCCCGACGCCGACGACGAGGTCGAGCTCAGCGCCGCGTTCACGGCGGTGGCGCCGACCCCGCAGCCGGTGGCCGAGGACGAGAGCCGCGTCGAGGTCGAGGTCGTCGACCAGACCTGGGCCGACCGCGCCGGTACCGGCAGCGACGCCGGCCGCGCCGAGGACGACGAGGAGCGCGAGCGCGACCTCGCCGACGAGCGCGGCGAGGCGCTGCGCGAGCACCTGCTCGGCCAGCTCGAGATGCTCAAGCTCTCCGACGGGGACCTGGCGGTGGCCACCGCCATCGTCGACGCGCTCAACGACGACGGCTACCTCACCGAACCCCTCGCCGAGATCGCCGCCACGCTGCGTCCGGACATCGACCGCGACGAGGAGGAGATCGAGCGGGTGCTGATGCTGGTGCAGAAGCTCGACCCGATCGGCGTCGGCGCCCGGGACATCGCCGAGTGCCTGCAGCTGCAGCTCGCGCCGCTCGACCCCGCCACGCCCGGCCTCGCGCTCGCCCGCGGCATCGTCGAGCGTCACCTCGACCTGCTCGCGCTGCGCGACCCGGCACCGCTGCGCCGCGCCACCGGCGCCGACGAGGAGACGCTCGCCGCCGCGATCGCGCTGGTGCGCCACTGCCACCCGCGACCCGGCTCGGTGATCAGCACCGCGAGGCCCGAGTACATCGTCCCCGACGCGCTGGTGCGCCGCACCGCCCGCGGTTGGGCGGTCGAGCTCAACGACCGCACCCTGCCCCG
>DAIMYL010000143.1:0-4825 GCA_036734505.1 Steroidobacteraceae bacterium
CGGCCTCGACATCGAGGACGTGCTGCGCGAGCGGCAGGCCGAGGACGAGATGATCGCAGAGTTCCAGATCACGCTGCCCGGCGGCACGGCTTCTTCCGTCCCGCCCCCGGCGGCCGTGGCCCAGGAGGGCGTCTGATGGCCGGCGTCCACAACTTCGCCTGTGAGCAGGGCGCGACCTTCCAGCGCGTCATCACTTACCAGGGCTCCGACGGCGTCGCGGTCAACCTGACCGGCTACACGGCGCGGATGCAGGTGCGCACCGACCACGAGTCGGGCACGGTCCTGCTCTCGCTCACGACCGAGAACGGCGGCATCACCCTCGGCGGCGCTGCCGGGACCGTCACCCTGCTCGCCACGGCGACGCAGACGGCGGCGCTGGAGGCGGGTGAGCGCGTGTACGACCTTGAGCTCGTCAACGGTGCCGTCGTGACCCGCCTGATCCAAGGCTGCTTCGTGGTCGACCCGGAGGTGACCCGATGACGACCGTGATCGTCGAGGAGGCGCTGCAGACCGTTGTCGTCGAGGAGACCCCGACGACGGTCATCGTGCGCGCGCCCGGACCGGCCCCTGCCGGCGGCGGCACCGGGACGGTGACCTCGGTCAACGCCTCGGGCGGCACGACGGGCCTGAGCTTCAGCGGCGGTCCGGTCACCGAGTCCGGCACGCTGACGCTGGCCGGGACGCTCGCCGTCGCCAACGGCGGCACGGGTGCCACCAACGCGACCACGGCCCGGGCGAACCTGTCGGCGGCGGCCTCGGGCAGCAACGCCGACATCACCGCGCTAACCGGCATCACGGGCGGCATCGCCACGCCGGACTTCGTCACCCTCGACACCGGCGCGACGACCTCCGCCGCGGTCGGCCGCCTGCGCTGGGACACCGTCAGCGGCACGGCGCTTCTCGGCGAGGTCGGCGGCAACGTCGAGGCCAACCTCGGCCAGACCTTGGACGCGCTCGTCCACAACGCCGAGGCGACGACCCTGTCGAAGGGCGAAGTGGTCTACCTCTTCGGGGCGCAGGGCGACAAGGCCAGCGTCAAACGCGCTCTGAACACTTCAGACGCCACGAGCGCCAAGACCTTCGGCGTGGTGGCGGAGAACATCGCCAGCGGCGCTACGGGCCTTGTACGCTGCGTGGGCGTACTTGAGGGGCTGAACCTCGGCAGCTTCACCGAAGGCGACACGCTCTACCTCGGCGCCAGCGCTGGGACGATGACGGCCACCAAGCCCGTCGCCCCCAACCACATGGTCTATGTCGGCCTGGTCGAGCGGGCCAACGCCGGCAACGGGCGGCTCTACGTCCGCATCCAGAACGGCTACGAGCTCGACGAGCTGCACGACGTCCTCATCACCAGCCCGGCCGCCGGCGCGGTGCTCGCCTACGACGCGACGAATTCGCTCTGGAAGGACGCGACCATCACCGGGTCGGGCGGCGTGACGGTCACCAACGGCGACGCGTCGGTAGCGCTGTCGCTGTCGGGCGCGCTGACGTCCTCCGGTTTGACGATGTCGACCTCGCGGCTTCTTGGCCGCACGACCGCCTCGAGCGGCGCCGTCGAGGAGATCACGGTCGGCAGCGGCCTCAGCCTGTCCGGCGGCCAGCTCACGGCGACGGGCGGCGGATCAGGCACGGTCACCAGCGTCGATGTCAGCGGCGGCACGACCGGGCTGACGACGTCCGGCGGCCCCATCACCGGCGCGGGCACCATCACCCTCGCGGGCACCTTGGCCGTCGCCAACGGCGGCACCGGGGCGACGGACGCGGCGACGGCTCGCAGCAACCTGACCGCCCAGAAAACCATCACCGCCGGAACCGCGGCCCCGACGGGCGGCGCAGACGGCGACATCTACCTGCAGCACGCATGATCACCAAACAACCCGCGATGGAATGGCGCCCGACTTTGGGGTCGTGGCTTCTCAGAACCGAGACGCCCGTGCCGGCTTGGGTCGTCAAGAACTGCGTGACCTTCATGCTGAAGGTGCAGGCCTCGCGGCGGCTGGGCTTGATGCCTGGCGATACCCGCGACGACCTCGATGCCAGCGTGAAGGCGTTGCAGGAGGGCAAGGTGCAGCAGTGGGCCGCTGGGTCGCAGATGGACGGCAGCGGCGAGATCGAAGTCTTCCGGGCCACGCAAGGCGCCGGGAAAATCATCACGATAGGAGCTTGAGACATGGCAGCGACTTTCAGAGCAACCGGCGGCGGCATCGCCTATGCGTCGAGCAAGGATATGCTCAACGTGTTCAACGGCACCTCGTCGGCGCGCATCATCCGCGTCTACCGCGCGTACTGGTTCAACAACGGCACCACGGCGGTGACCGGCGTGTTGACGACCGGCCAGTGTCGTCGCATCACGGCGGCGTCGAGCGGTACGGCGGTGACCCCGGTCAAGCACGACACCAACAGCTCGAACCTGGACGCCAACACCACGGCGGGCACCAACCAGACGACGACCGGCACGGACATCTTCCGGCGCTTCCTGTTCGTCAACGAGGAGCCGGTGGTGGCCGGCACGACGCAGGCCAACTGGCTCACCCTCGTCCCCTTCGCGGAGATCTGGAACGCCGGTTACGGCGACACCAATGTGGAGCCGGTGGTCTGCCGTGCGACGCAGGGCTTTCAGCTGTTCCACAGCGGCACCTCTGCGGTCGGCACCGCTGACCTCGAGATCGAGTTCACGGACGCGGCGACCTGACCTATGCCTACGCTCCGTCACATCACCTGCGGCCATGAGTGGGTGGTGTCGAGCGAGCTGTCGGAGCGCGTGCAGCAGGATCTCAACGGTGGGCAGGGCGGCATCGCCCCGCCCCTCCGTTGCCCGAGCTGTCAGGTGCTCGACCGCTACTCGCGCTTCGAGGTAGTCCAAGAGGCGCCGCCCGATGCCTGAAACGCTCTACATCAAGCTTGACGCCGTCGATGTCCGTCCGTTGGAAGACGGCCTGCTCGGCATCTTCAACAACGAGAGCGCCGACGAGCGGCGATATTTCGAGCTCGTGTCCCTGCGGGTGTCGCCCGCTGCGCCGCTGTCGAACACAACGGCTGGCGTCGGTCGTTCTGGCGCCATGTCCATCCGGCGCATCACCGCGCTGTCCGGCGGTGACACCGTGACGCCCATCCGCATGGACACCTCGGATGCTGCGTTGCCGTCGCAGGTCCTTGTTCGCAACGACCCCGACAGCGTGACCGCGACCGACATCTTCCGCCGCATCGCCGACGCTCCGGCGTACTCGTTGTCTGCCGCAAACACGCAGTTATCATCGCGCAGCTACGGCGGCTCGATGGTGACGCACCAGAAGTCTCACTACGCGGACATCTGGCGCGGCGGCGAGAGCGCGGATGTTGAGAGCATCATCCTGCGTGAAGGGCAGGGCCTTGCGATCTTCCAAGACGAGTACGGGACGCAGCACTCGATGCAAACCGCTGCGGTCGTGACGAACACGGCGACCGGCGCGACCTACATCTGCCGCTCCGTTGACCTCTCGACTGACCGTCGTCTTGGCGAGGCCAACTTCGCCATCTTCAACGGCAGCGGCTCCGGTGTCGTGCTTGCCGTGAAACTTTGGGTGCTGCCGATGGATGGCGAGGCGATCACGGTGCCGCAACTGCGTCTCTGTCGCATCGCGGGAATTGCCCTCGGTGGCGACACCGTGACGCCCATCCTGCCCGACACCAGCAAGAGCGTGCCGTCTGCGCTGCAGATCGTGTCTGGGTCGTTCCAACCGCGCATCGCGGGCGAGTGGCAGCCCGATTACTACACGACGCATGGCGCAGCATTTACCGGCGGCGGCGTCAATACGCAGGCGTGGAACAAGGCGCAGGTGGACGCCGGAACTCTCAATCGCTTTGCGATGACGCAGAACTTCCGCGCTATCGGCGAGACGCCCGCGGGCATCCGCATCGGCACGCTTGACGATGACATTCTGTTTAGCGCGGAGCCGGGCAGCGGCATCATCATCAAACCCGGTGACGGTCTCGGACTGGTCGCGGGAACAGCCGTGCTATCGGGCGGCACGCAGGCGGTCGGCAACACGTCAACATTCATCAACTACGACATCGAGGCCGTGCTGCTGCACCACCCGCCGCCCGCTACGCCGAGCGGCGGCAACACGTACAGCAAGTCGCGCGTCGTGAACAAGGGGTAGGCCATGCTGAAGCAATCCACCGCGCGCAACCTAATGGTCTTCCTGACTGACTCGACCGACCATGTCACGGGCAAAACCAGCGCGACGCTCACCATCAGCATCTCGAAGGACGGCGCGGCCTTCGCGTCCATCTCGCCGACGGTCACCGAGCGCGGCAACGGCTGGTACAACGTCGCGTTGACCTCGAGCCACACCGATACGCTCGGCGACTTCGTGCTGCGGGCGACGGCCTCGGGTGCCGATCCCATCGACCTGCGCACGCAGGTGGTGATCGGCCTGCCGGGTGAGTCGGCGTCCAACATCACGGCGATCAAGGCGAAGACTGACAGCCTGACCTTCACGGTCTCCGGCCAGGTCGACGCCAACGTGCAGTACGTCAACGACGTGCAGGTGGCCGGCACCGGCGCGCTCGGGAACGAGTGGCGGCCGGTCTGATGTCCGCGCCATATCGCACGTGGGGCAAGTCGTGGGGCGCGAGCTGGTCCATCAGCTGGGGCGCCGCGCAGATCTGGCTCAAGGTCAGCGGCGTCTGGAAGCGCACCGTCGTCTGGCGGCGCATCAGTGGCGTCTGGCAGAAGACCGTTCCCAACTACCGCGACAGCGGCACTTGGAAGTGAGGCGAGCATGGCCGTCGACCTGACCCCGACCGAAGAGATGGCCGCCGAGGCCGAGCGCGGGCTTGCCTG
>DAIMYL010000144.1:0-1977 GCA_036734505.1 Steroidobacteraceae bacterium
GGCGGCACGATGACGCCGGTCGAGCCTTGCATGGGCTCCACGATGACGGCCGCGATGGTGCTGGCGTCGTGCAGCGCGACGAGACGCTCGAGGTCCTCCACGAGGTGCAGACCCCAGTCGGGCTGGCCGCGCGAGTAGGCCATCTGCGCCGGATTCCAGGTGTGCGGCAGATGGTCGACGCCCGGGATCATGAGCGGGGTGAACATCTTGCGGTTGGCGAGTATGCCGCCCACCGAGATGCCGCCCATGCCGACGCCGTGGTATCCGCGTTCGCGGCCGATGATGCGGGTGCGCGAGGCATCGCCGCGCACGCGGTGCCAGGCGATGGCGATCTTGAGGGCGGTGTCCACGGCCTCGGACCCGGAGTTCACGAAGAACACCTTGTCGTCGGGGCGGCCGGCGAGCTGCGCGATGCGCTCGGCGAGCGTGAACGCGGCCGGGTGGCCCATCTGGAAACTGGGCGCGAAGTCGAGCGTCGCGACCTGCTTCTGCACCGCCTCGACCACGCGCGCGGGCGAGTGGCCGAGCGGGCTGCACCACAGACCGGAGAGGCCGTCGAACACGCGACGGCCGTCCGCGAGCGTGTAGTAGGCACCCTGCGCGGCGGTGATCAGGCGCGGATGCGCCTTGAAGTAGCGGTTGTGCGTGAAGGGCATCCACCAGGCGCGGAGCGCCGCTTCGGAGGGGACCGCGTTCATGAGCGCACCGCCGCGATGAGACCGGCCGCGACGCGATCGACGTTCGCGGGGCTCACCCCTGCGATGTTGATGCGGCCGTCGGGCGGCATGTAGAGATGATGCTGGTCGCGCGCGAACGCGACCTGTCCGGCGGAGAGCGGCAGCCGCGAGAACATGCCGCGCTGCGCGGCGACCCAGCCGTAGTCGACGCCGGAGACCGCGCTGAGACGCTCCGCGAGCAGGCCGCGCAGCGAGTTGATGCGGTTCGCCATGTGCGAGAGCTCGGTCATCCAGTCCTGACGCAGCGCGGGCTGCGACAACACGCGCTCGACGAGCGCGGCGCCGTGGTCGGGCGGCATGGACCAGAGCGTCCGGGCGAGACGGCCGAGGTGTCCCGTGGTGATGCCGGCCCGCTCGCCGTCGCTGCTCAAGCCGATCAGCAGTCCGGTGCGCTCACGGTAGATGCCGAAGTTCTTGGAGCAGGAGACCGCGACCAGCATCTCGGGGACGGCGCGCGCCATCAGGCGCACGGACGCGGCATCGCGGTCGAGGTCCTCGCCCAAGCCCTGGTAGGCGAGGTCCATGAACGGCATCAGTCCGCGACGGGCGACGACGGCCGCCACTTCCGACCACTGCGCCTGGGTCAGGTCCTGCCCGGTCGGGTTGTGACAACACGCGTGCAGCACCACGATGGTGCCGGCCGGCTGCGCATCGAGGTGGCCGAGCATGCGGTCGAACAGGACGCCGGGGTTCTGGGCGTCGTAATAAGGGTAGCGGTCGACCTTTAGGCCGACCGTGCCCAGCAGCGGGATATGGTTCGCCCAGGTGGGGTCGCTGACGAGGATCGTCGCGCCGGGCCGCGCGGCGTTAAGCAGCTCCGCGCCGAGCCGCAGCGCACCGCTGCCGCCAGGTGTCTGCGCCAGCGAAAGGTCGGTCCTGCGCCCGGCGTGGTCGCTGCCTAGCACGAGCTCCGCGACGAGCGTGTTGTAGGGGGCGAAGCCGGTCGGGCTCACATAGGTCTTGGTGGTCTGGGCCGCGTGGACCTCCTGCTCCGCCGCACGCACGGCGCGGGGGACCGGGGTCTTGCCCTGCTCGTCCTTGTAGACGCCGACCCCGAGGTCGACCTTGTCGGGCGAGGGGTCCGCCTGGAAGGCGGCGGAGACGCCGAGGATGGGATCGGGCGGGACGCGGGTGAGGGTCTCGAGCATGGCGGGCCTGCAGGTGCGACAGACCGCCCATTATCGCAGCAGGGCGCGCCGAGCGCGAATCAGTAGCCCTCGAGGCGCGCGCTGCGGTCGCG
>DAIMYL010000144.1:2077-3133 GCA_036734505.1 Steroidobacteraceae bacterium
CGCGCTGCGCCTCGCTGCCCAGGGTCCGCACCGCCGCGACGCCCACGAGGCCGGTCTGCGTCAGCGGCGAAGCCACGAGCGTGCGACCGGCCGCCTCCAGCACGACGCCGAGCGCGCGCCAACCCATCCCCGAGCCGCCGTGCTCCTCCGGCACCGCGGCGCCCGCGAACCCGAGCTCCGCGATCTCGCGCCACAGCGCGGGGTCGAAGGGCCTGCCGGCATCGCGCTCGGCGCGCAGCGCCTTGACGGGTGCGCGCTCGGCGAAGAACTCGCGTGCGCTGTCCTGCAGCAATCGTTGGTCTTCGGTGAGGGGGCGTGTCATGTCGGTCCCTGTCAGGCCGGGTCGGGGAGGCCCAGCACGCGCTTGGCCACCACATTGAGGTTGATCTCGGAGGTGCCGCCTTCGATGGAGTTGCCCTTCGAACGCAGCCAGTGCCGGGTCGCGCGCAGCGCGTCCGGATGGAACCCTTCCCCTTCCCAGCCGAGCCCGCCGAGTCCGAGCGACTCGACCAGCAGTTCGAGCCGCTGCTGGTTGAGCGAGGCGGCCGCGTACTTGAACATCGAGGCGAGGTGGTCGATGTTGCCGCCGGCGCGGGCTTCGGCCTGCGCGCGGCGCACGGTGAGGTGGAACGCCTGCTCCTGCATGCGGCAGGTGGTGATGCGGGCGCGCAGGTCGCTGTCGGCGAGCTGGCCGCAGGTCAGACCGACGCTCTCTCTCGCTGCGGCCGCGAGGTCGAGCCCGGCGCCGCCGAACGCGGACGTCGAGATGCTCTGGCGCTCATGGGTGAGCAGCCGCTTGGCGATCTCCCAACCGCCGTTGAGCCGGCCGACGAGCTGCCCCTTCGGGACGCGCACATCGGTGAGGAAGGTCTCGCAGAAGGGCGACTCGCCCGAGATGAGCTTGATCGGGCGCGTCTCCACGCCCGGCGTGCGCATGTCGAAGACGATGAAGGAGATGCCGCCGTGCTTCGCGGTCGTATCGGTGCGCACGAGGCAGAACATCCAGTCGGCCTTGTCGGCGTAGCTGGTCCAGATCTTCTGGCCGTTGACGAGGAA
>DAIMYL010000144.1:3233-4823 GCA_036734505.1 Steroidobacteraceae bacterium
TCAGCGCGCGGCCAGCAGGCCGCCGTCGCTGGCGATGACCTCGCCGACGACGTATTCGCCGGCGCGGGAGGCGAGGAAGATCGCGAGGCCCGCGATGTCCTCGGGCGTGCCGACGCGGCCGCTCGGGTTCATCTTGCCGACCTTGTCCCAATCGACCCCGTCGCCCTCGGTCTTGCCGCCGAACCCGACGCCGGTGCTCAGCATCCAGGTCGGGTAAGGGCCGGGTGCGATGGCGTTGACGAGGATGCGCTCGCGCACGAGGCGCGCGGCCAGCATCTTGGTGAGGTGGTGGATCGCGGCCTTGGATGGGCCGTAGGAGAAGGTGTCGAAGAGCGGCGTGCTGCGTCCGTCCACCGAGCCGATGTTGATGACACGGGCGGGTGCGCCGGCCTTCGCCGCAGCGCGCAGCTGCGGCAGCAGCGCCTGCGTCAGGAAGAACGGGCCCTTGACGTTGGTGTCCATCACCTTGTCCCAGCCGGCCTCGGGGAACTCGCCGAGCTTCGCCCCCCAGGACGCGCCGGCGTTGTTGACCAGGATGTCCAGCCGCGGCTCGCGCGCGGCGATCGCGGCCGCGAGCGCGGCGCAGCCCTCGACCTTCGAGAGATCGGCGGGCAGCGCGATGCACTCGCCGCCGTGCGCCGCGACGAGCCGTGCGGCCGCGGCCTCGCAGGCGTCGGCCTTGCGCGAGCTGATGTAGACCTTGGCGCCGCCTGCGAGGAAGCCGGCCGCGATCATCTCGCCGATGCCGCGCGAGCCGCCGGTGACGAGCGCGACCTTGCCGGCGACCGAGAACAGGTCCTGCAGGCCGCCGCTCATCGGGCGGTACCCGCCGCTGGCACCGGCTTCGGCATGTAGCGGCCGAGCTCGAACTTGGCGATGGCGTTGCGGTGCACCTCGTCGGGGCCGTCGGCCAGCCGCAGCGTGCGCTGGCTCGCCCAGGCATAGGCGAGCACGAAGTCGTCGCTCACGCCCGCTGCGCCGTGGGCCTGGATCGCCCAATCGATGATCTGCAGCGCGATGTTCGGCGCCACGACCTTGATCATCGCGATCTCGCCGCGCGCCGTCTTGTTGCCGACGGTGTCCATCATCCATGCCGCCTTGAGCGTGAGCAGGCGGGCCTGCTCGATCATCATGCGCGACTCCGCGATGCGCTCGTGCCAGACGCCCTGCGCGGCGATGGGCTTGCCGAACGCGACGCGGGTGGAGAGACGCTGGCACATGAGCTCGAGCGCGCGCTCGGCGACGCCGATCGAGCGCATGCAGTGGTGGATGCGGCCGGGGCCGAGGCGGCCCTGCGCGATCTCGAAGCCGCGACCGGGTCCGAGCAGCATGTTGGAGGCGGGCACGCGCACGTCCTCGAGCAGCACCTCCATGTGGCCGTGCGGCGCGTCGTCGTAGCCGAACACCGACAGCGGCCGCAGCACGGTGATGCCCGGCGTCTTCGCGGGCACCACGATCATGCTCTGTTGCGCGTGGCGCGGCGCGTCGGGCTCGCTGCGCCCCATGACGATGTAGACCGCGCAGCGCGGGTCGCCGGCGCCGGAGCTCCACCACTTGCGGCCGTTGATGACGTAGTGGTCGCCGTCGCGC
>DAIMYL010000145.1:0-4821 GCA_036734505.1 Steroidobacteraceae bacterium
CTCGGGCCATCCATGGCCCTCGCCCCTCGCCTCCGCTCGGGGCGCGCTGCGCGCGTCCGATCCGGCATTCCTGCCGGATCGTCGAACTCGGTGAGTTCGTCCACAGACCCTGCTCACACCAATGAAATAAAAAAGGGAGCACGCGGCTCCCTTTTTTATTTCATCTGGCGGAGAGGGTGAGATTCGAACTCACGGGCCCCGTGAAGGGCCGTCGGTTTTCAAGACCGATGCATTAAACCGCTCTGCCACCTCTCCGTATTCGTCGTTCTCCGGTCTCCGGCTCAGCCGCGCAGCACCTCGAGGCCGCCCATGTAGGGCCGCAGCGCCTCGGGGACGGTCACGCTGCCGTCGGCGTTCTGGTAGTTCTCGAGCACCGCCACCATCGCGCGGCCCACGGCGACGCCGGAGCCGTTGAGGGTGTGCAGCGGTTCGGGCTTGCCGGTGGCGGGATTGCGCCAGCGGGCCTGCATGCGGCGCGCCTGGAAGGCCTCGCAGTTGCTGCAGGAGGAGATCTCGCGGTAGCTGCCCTGGCCCGGCAACCACACCTCGAGGTCGTAGGTCTTGGCACTGCCGAAGCCGATGTCGCCCGCGCAGAGCGCGAGCACGCGGTACGGCAGGCCGAGACGCTGCAGCACGGTCTCGGCGTGCGCGGTGAGCTGCTCGAGCGCGGCGTAGGAATCCTCGGGCTTCACGATATGCACGAGCTCGACCTTGTCGAACTGGTGCTGGCGGATGAGGCCGCGGGTGTCCTTGCCGGCCGCGCCGGCCTCGGAGCGGAAGCACGGCGTATGCGCCGCATAGCGCATCGGCAGCGCCTCGGGCGCGACGATCTGCTCGCGCACGAGGTTCGTCACCGGCACCTCCGCGGTGGGGATCAGGTAGAACGGCCGCTCACCCTGCACCGCGAAGAGGTCCTGCGCGAACTTCGGCAGCTGACCGGTGCCGACCAACGCCTCCGGCGACACGAGGTACGGCGCGTAGATCTCCTGGTAGCCGTGCTCGCCGGTGTGCAGGTCGAGCATGAACTGGGCGAGCGCGCGATGCAGCCTCGCGACGCCGCCGCGCAGCACGGCGAAACGCGCGCCCGAGATGCGCGCCGCGGCCTCGAAGTCGAGTCCGCCCAGCTTCGCGCCGAGATCGACATGGTCCTGCGGCGTGAAATCGAACACCCGCGGCGTGCCATGACGGCGCACCTCGAGGTTGGCGGTCTCGTCGCGACCGTCCGGCACCGAGTCATGCAGCAGGTTCGGCAGACCCATCAGCCAGCCGTCGGACTCGGCCTGCACGGCGGCGAGCGCAGCCTCGGCCGCGGTGAGTTCGCCCGTGAGCTGCTCGCCGCGCGCAAGGAGCGCGCTCGCATCCTCGCCCTTGCCCTTGGCCATGCCGACGGCCTTGGCGTTGGCGTTGCGTTCGGCGCGCAGCCGGTCGGCCTCGACCTGTGCGGCCTTGCGCCGCTCTTCGAGGGCGCGGAACGCGTCGAGGTCGAGCGCGAAGCCGCGCCGCGCGAGGTTGCGCGCGACCGCTTCGGTGTCGGTGCGCAGTTGTTTGGAATCGAGCACTTCGTTCTCCGTTGTCTTGTCCGCGACGGGGGCGTCAGTCGCCGCCGAGCATCAACCCCAGCGCACGGCCCGCGAAGGCCGCGACGAGGCAGACCAGCACGGTCGCTACCACATACGCCGCGGCGCGCAGCGCCTCGCCCGTGCCCGCCAGCGTCACCGTCTCGAGTGCGAACGCCGAGTAGGTGGTGAAGCCGCCGAGCACACCCGTCATCCAGAAGAGCCGCGCCGTCTCGGCGCCGCCCGCCCGGGCCGCGAGCGCCACCGAAAGGAACCCGATGACGAAGCTGCCGAGCATGTTGACCGTCATTGTAGCCATCGGCCAGCCGCCCGGCACCCACGGCCAAAGGCGCGCGATGCCGTAGCGGACCACGCCGCCGAGCGCGCTGCCGAGCGCCACCGCGAGCCAGGCGTTCACGGCTCGTCCCCGCCGCCGGTGCCGTGCGGGCCGCCCGTGCCGCCCGCCGGGCCTTTGCCTCCGCGCAGCCGCGCGAGCGCCTCGGCGATGCGGATCTCGAGCCCCCGCGGCGCGGGCCGGTAGTACTGCCGCTCGGGCAGGCCCTCGGGCAGATAGCGTTCACCCGCTGCATAGGCATCGGGCTCCGCGTGGGCGTAGCGGTAGCCCTTGCCGTAGCCGAGGTCCTTCATGAGCGCGGTCGGTGCGTTGCGCAGGTGCATCGGCACCTCGAGCGTGCCGTACTCGCGCACATCGGCGTTGACCTCGTTGTAGCCCGCGTAGACCGCGTTGCTCTTCGGCGCACACGCGAGGTACACGACGGCGTTGGCGAGCGCGAGCTCACCCTCGGGGCTGCCGAGCCGGTCGTAGGCGGTCCAGGCGTCGATGGCGAGCTGCAGGCCGCGCGGGTCGGCGAGCCCGATGTCCTCGACCGCCATGCGCACGATGCGCCGCGCGAGATAGCCCGGATCGCAGCCGCCGTCGACCATGCGGCAGAACCAATAGAGGGCGGCATCCGGGTCGGTGCCGCGCACGCTCTTGTGCAGCGCCGACATCTGGTCGTAGAACTGTTCGCCGCCCTTGTCGAAGCGGCGGCGGGTACCGCCCGCGATCTCCATCGCCTGCTCGACGCCGATGCGGCCGTCGACGGCGAGATCGGCGGCGATCTCGAGCATGTTGAGCGCACGGCGGCCGTCTCCGTCGGCCGCGCGCGCGAGGAGCTCCAGCGCGGCCTCGTCGACCTGCAGGTCCGCCCCGCCCGGTCCGCGTCCGCCCAATCCCCGCTCGCGGTCGGCGAGCGCGCGGCGCAGGATCTCGGCGATGTCGGCGGGCTGCAGCGCGCGCAGCACATACACGCGGGCACGCGACAGCAGCGCGCTCACCACCTCGAAGGACGGGTTCTCGGTGGTCGCGCCGATGAACACCAGCGTGCCGTCCTCGATGTACGGCAGGAAGGTGTCCTGCTGCGTCTTGTTGAAGCGGTGCACTTCGTCGAGGAACAGCACCGTGCGTCGCCCGGTGGCGGCGCGCCCGGCCTGCGCCTTCTCGACCGCCGCGCGCACATCCTTGATGCCGGCCATCACCGCCGACAGCGCGATGAACTGCGCATCGGAGCCTTGCGCGACGAGACGCGCGAGCGTGGTCTTGCCCGACCCCGGCGGCCCCCACAGCAGCATCGAGTGCAGGCGACCGGTCTCGAGCGCGACGCGCAGCGGCTTGCCGGGCCCGAGCACCTGCGGTTGGCCGACGATGTCGGCGATGCTGCGCGGGCGCATCCGGTCGGCGAGCGGACGCTCCGCTGCCGGGGCGAGACCCATCTCGGCCTGCTCAGCCACGGGCACCCAGCCAGCGCTCGATGCGCTGCAGCCAGGACTCCCTGATCGCGAGCGAGACGAGCGCGGCGAGCACGACCCCGAGACCGTCGGCTGCGAGGTCGGCCCACTCCGCCGAGCGCCCGTAGGGCATCAGGTATTGCGCCACCTCGATGGCACCGCCGAACACGAGCAGCGCGATGCAGGCGGCGGCGTAGTGACGCCGTTCGA
Source organism: Steroidobacteraceae bacterium (assembly GCA_036734505.1). Lineage (GTDB taxonomy): Bacteria > Pseudomonadota > Gammaproteobacteria > Steroidobacterales > Steroidobacteraceae > UBA964. The sequence goes on from DAIMYL010000145.1 coordinate 3,555, forward strand.
ACAACGCGAGCACCAGACCGCCAAGGCCCAGGAACGCCGCGGCGTGTTGGACCTTGTCGGCGTGCGGGAACCATTGGTCGCCGCCGGCCGACGGTCGCAGGCAGAGCCAGGTGACGAGCAGCACGAGCGCCGCCCCCGACGCCAGCCAGAACCACCGCCAACGCAGTTCGCGCATCGCGGCCTCAGGGCAGCGGCTTGCCGATCAGGTCGGCACCGGCCGGCGGATCGAAGCGCAGCACCCCGGGCGGGATGGCGGGGTTTCTTTGTCCGCCGCGGAACGCGAGCGTGACGCGCTGACCGAGTCGGTCATCGATCTCGAGGCGACGCAGTTCGAGCCCCGCGAAGCCGAAGCGCGCCTCGCGGAACTCGGCGTCGACGCCCTTGGGCGTGGCGCGCACCCAATCGAGGCCGTCACGGCGTCCGGCGGCGGCGACGGTGAACGCGTCGCGCAGCGGCACCGTGCCCGCAAGCAGCATGGCAGGGGTCGCGGTGAGCGCGCCGCCCGAGGGCTTGACCGTCACCTGCTCGAGGTCGGCATCGTAGAACCAGAGGTTGCGGCCGTCGGCGACCATCACCTGCGCCGGTTGCATCACGCTCGCACCGGCGGCGCGGATCTCCCAGCGGAAACGCCCGGGCCGCTGCACGGTGAGCGTGCCCTCCTGCGCCGGCCGACGCCGACCGCGCGCATCCACGGTGGACTGCGAGAAATCCGCGCGCCAGGACACAAGCCCGTCGAGGTAGCGGTCGAGCGCGGTGGCGGCCGGCTGTGCGGCGGCGGCCGCGACCAGCGCCACGACCCCCATGCAGGACAACACGACGGTCCGCACCGTCCGACGATGGCGCACCGACACCGTCATGGCTGCGCTCACTCGCCCGCCGGCGGCGGCACGAGGATGTCGCGCCCGCCGTTCGGCTGCAGCGGACCGACGAGCCCGGCCGTCTCCATCGCCTCGATGAGGCGCGCGGCGCGGTTGTAACCGATCTTCAGGCGGCGCTGCACGTAGGAGATGGACGGCTTGCGCTCGGTGACGACGATCTTGACCGCCTCGTCGTAGAGCGCGTCCTGCTCGGCGTCGCCGCCCTCCAAACCGCCGCCCTCGCCGTCCTCGGGCGGGAGGCCGGGCACCGGGCCGCGCGGTCCGGAGAGGATCTCCTCGATGTAGTCGGGCGCGCCGGTCTTGCGCAGCACCTCGACGACCTTGTGGACCTCGTGGTCGGCGACGAAGGCACCGTGCACGCGGTTGGGCGTCGAGGTGCCGGCCGGCAG
>DAIMYL010000146.1:0-1346 GCA_036734505.1 Steroidobacteraceae bacterium
CGAACCGCGCGCTGGCCTCGAGGGCGGTGTCCAGCGCCGCGATGCAGGCCTCGCCAGCGGCCATGGCCTGTTCGTCGCGCCGCGCGTCGCGCGCCATCTGCAATCTACGGAACTGGATGAACGCGTAGGTGTAGAGCTTGAACGAATCGGGCGACTTCGCCCACGCGCGCACCGAGGACTCGATTCGGCCGAGCGCAGCGGCATCATCTCTGAGGTAGGCGACCTCGGCACGGTTACCTATGGAGTCCACCTCCGCGGATTGGGCCCCGGCCGGCGGCGCCCACAGCCCCGATGCCGCGATGGCCAGCATCGCCACCGCCGCAGGCGGCGCCGGGCGTTGGGCTCTGCGATCAGGGGAACAGTACGTCATGCGAGATGCTCCATCATGACGGCCGTGACACGTTATCTTTGATGATACCTGTTTCCGCGCGGCGGTACAGGCCCCAATCGCACAGGGCCGTGCGGACAGCCCCGGTGAAGGGTCTGGCGGCGCTCAGCGCCCGAGGGCGCGCTTGGCCGCAACGAAGTCCGGCGCGAGCGCGAGCGCACGCTCGAAGGCCTTGCGGGCGGCGGCGGCGTCCCCGGCGTCGCGGGCGCAGCGCCCGACCCAGAGGTGGGCCTCGGCTGCACCCCAATCGATGCCGCCCGCCCCGCCCCGTCCGCCGGCCCCGGCGTCGAAGGCCGCCGCCGACTCGCGGAACCGCGCGCAGCCCTTGCCGGTGTCGCCGCCCACGAACTTGGGGCGGAAGTAGTAGCCGAACCCGTCCACCAGCATCACCCGCGGATTGCGCGGCTGCAGCGCGAGCGCGGCCTCCATGCTCTTGCCGCTGCGGGAGCCGTTGCGGATGGCGGCCATGCCGCCGAGGTTGGCGAGGTAGCCGTAGCAGGCGGACTGCAGCGCGAGCGCGTCGGCGGACTTCGGATCGGCCTTGACCGCGGCCTCAGCGGCGGCGACGCAGGCTTCACCCGCGGCCTTGGAGGGCCCCTCGCGCTTCGCGGCGATCGCGAGCTGCTGGGCGCGGAACTGCACGAAGGCGTAGGTGTAGAGTTCGAGCGGGTCCGTGGACTTGGCCCAAGGCCGCGCCGCCACCTCCAGGCGGCCGATGGCCGCCGCATCGCCGGCGAGATAGGCGGCCTGCGCCTGCGCACCGAGCGTCGCGCGGTCCGGCGCCTGTGCCCGGGCGTTCGGCGCAAAGGAGGCGACGAGCGCGCCGAGGACGGCGAGCGCGGCGGCGCGGGGATGGAGGCTGCTGGGACGGATGCTGCCTAGACCGATGCTGCGGGGACGGGAGCGGTCCATCATGCGAGGTACTCCTTCACGAGGCCTTCGGACACGCTCCACAGCC
>DAIMYL010000146.1:1446-4767 GCA_036734505.1 Steroidobacteraceae bacterium
GCGGTCCATCATGCGAGGTACTCCTTCACGAGGCCTTCGGACACGCTCCACAGCCGGGCCGCGAGCGCGGTGTCGTCCATGTGCTTGCCGGGCGCGGGCACGACCGGGTTGCAGTCCTCGAAGTATAGGCCGCGGGTCCGCGCGAGCGCGGGCGCCGTCGCCACATAGCAGGCCGTGGCCGCACCTTGGTGCACGGATTTCATGAAGGTCCAGCCGACCAGCTTGCCGGCGGCGCGCTTCCACGCCGGCAGGTGGCGGCCGAGGTCGGTGTTGATGACGCCGGGGTGCACCGCGTTCGCGGTCGCCGTCGCCCCCTCCGCACCGAAGCGGCGCGCGAGCTCCAGCGTCATGAGGCCGTTGGCGAGCTTCGACTGGCCGTACATCTTGTCCGGCTCGTAACCGCGCTCACCGGAGAGGTTGTCGAACTCGATGCCGGCGGGCGGCGCCCAGCGGTAGCCGGCCGAGGACACCGCCACCACCCTGCCCTGCGGCGCGGCCTTGACCTGCGGCAGAAGGCGGTTGACCAGGATGAAGTGCCCGAGATGATTGACCACGAACTGCTTCTCGAGGCCGCCCACCTGTTCGAGCGTGGGCAGCGCCATGATGCCGGCGTTGCAGACCAGCATGTCGATGGGCATGCCGAGGGTGCGCACGAGGTCGGCCGCGGCGGCGACCGTGTCCCAGCGCTCGAGCTCGAGCTCGATGGGCGTGGTACGCCCGGGCAGCGTAGCGCAGGCGGCTTTGGCTTTCTCGAGGGTCCGGCCCGTGACCAGCACATGCGCGCCGCGCAGCGCGAGCACGCGCGAGGTCTCGAGACCGAGACCCGAGGTGCCACCGGTGACGAGCGCGGTGCGCCCTGCGAGGTCGAGGCCGGCGGTGACCTCCTCCGCGGTGCTCTCGGCACCGAACGGACCGATGGGCGCACCGGGCGGCCGCTGCGGCGGCCCGCCCGAGATCCTGCGCCGCGTGTAGACGACCGCACCGGCGCCGGCGAGCAACAGCGCGCCGCCGCCGATGAGGAACGTCCGTCGCCTCACTTCGTGAAGCGCAGGGTCATGCGGTCCGATTCGCCGATGGCGTCGTACTTGGTGCGGTCGAAGTTCGGATCGGCCGGCTTGCCCGAGCCGTAGGGCACGGTGGCGCGGGTCGGCGGCAGAGTCCAGACGCCGAAGGGATGGTCGCGGGTGTCCTTCGGGTTGGCGTTGATCTCGGACCTCGCCACGAGCTTGAGGCCGGCGCGGGCCGCCGCGTCGATCACGAACTGCTCGGTGACATAGCCCGACTCACCGCCATCGGCCTTGGTGCCGGGCGCGGCGCGGTGCTGCTCGACGGCGACGGTACCGCCCTTCTTCAGGCCGCGCGCGACCTGCGCGAAGTAGCGGTCGACCGCGCCTTCCTGGCGCATCCAGCCGTGGATGACCCGCGACAGCAGGATGAAGTCGTACTGGCCTTCCGGGAGCGGCGCCGCCACCGGGCCCCAGTTCACGAGTTCGACCTTGCCGTAGACGGCCGCATCGGCGTAGGTCGCGGCGAACCGCTCGCGGCCCTGACGGGCGGCGGGGGCGAGGTTCGGGTTGGCGAGGTCGGCGGCGGTCGCGGTGTAACGGCCGCCGGTACGCGCCGCATAGGGCGCAAGGATCTGCGTCCACCAGCCGCCGCCGGGCTGCACCTCGAGGATGGAGGCGCCGGGCGTGAGGCCCCAGAACGCGAGCGAGGCGCCGGGACGACGCTCGCCGTCGCGCTCCTTCTGTTCAGCGCTGCGCTGCGGGCCGGCGAGCACGGCCTGGAGCGCGGCGTCGGACTTGGCGGCAGCGGAGCGGGTGGTGTCGCCGGTGGCAGCGCAGGCGGTGAGCAGCGCGGCGGCGAGCGCAGCCGCGGCGAGGGATCGGATCGGGGGCATCGGCGTCTCCTTGGGAGCATGAAGGGGGATTCGGTTGCGCGAAGGCTAGCAGAAGCCCCGTCGCCGGTGCAGCCGTTCGAGGCGCGGACGGGGTGTCGCGGCGCCATGTCCGGGGCGGCCGCCGACCGTTACCGTGGCGGTGGTCCTGCGAACCATCCCGGGCGGGGACCAGCAAGGGGGACGACCGTCATGTCCGCGACCAAACTCGACATCAAGACCATCACCGAATTCCTCGCCGAGCAGCCGGATGTCGACGTGAGCCGCGCTTGGGAGCGCTGCTGGGGGATCCATGCCGGCATCGTCGAGCGCGTGAAGGCGCGCTTCGCGGTCGAGAAGCATCCCTCGACCGCTGGCAGCGAGTACTACACCTCGCTCGACGGCGGCATGGAGGGGTCGTTCAACGCCTGGAGCGGACCGCGGGTCGAATGGCTGGTGCACTCCTGGCTCGGCAACCGCAAGGCCTCGCTGCTCGACATGAACGCGACCGTGTTCCTGTCGCAGCAGAACCGCGTGCCGCACCTCGTGATCATCTTCGGCACGGTGCCGAAGCTGTTCTTCTACGCCGACTACACGCCGCGCGTCGATCTGCGCACCGACCTCGCATATGTGCAGAAGTACTACGAGCCGGCGAACGCGGATGCCATCCGGCTGCGCGGCCGGCCCGAGTTCACCTGGAACTGGAGCCACGGCACCTACCTGCGCGGCCTGATGTCGCCGGTGGCGACCAGCATCATGGGCGAACTCACCGAGGCGAACATCGCGACCTGCGAGGACTACCTGCGCGGCTTCGTCGACCGCTGGTTCGGATGGCTCGACGAGGCGGACGCGGCGCCGCTGCCCGCCGCGGAGCGGCTCGCGCAGCAGCGCTACGACCACTATGTACGCGAGACCGGCTACCGTACCGACCCCATGAATGTCCTCGCACAGCGTTTCTTCGGCCCGGAGGACTTCCAGAAACGGTTGGAGATGCGGATCGGCCTCGCGCAGATGGCCGAGACGCGCGGCCGGGCGGCGGCGGATTGAGCGGCCTATCGACCGACGCGATCGGCGGCAGCGCGGAGAGCGCAGCGGATCCCGCCGCGCCGACTCTCACGCTGCGTCCGGCGCGGCGCGAGGATGCCGAAGCGTTGTCCGCGCTGGTGAACTCCGCCTATCGCGGCGACCCGAGCCGCGCGGGCTGGACCACCGAGGCCGACCTGCTCGGCGGACAGCGCACCGATGCGGCCGCGTTGCGCGAGTCCATCGCGCGAGGCGAGACCATGGGCGACCGCGTGCTGCTGCTGCACGAGCATGCAGGCGACGCATCCGGGGAGGCATCAGCGGTGGACGCCTGCGTGCAGCTCGAGCGGCACGGCGATGAGGCCTATCTCGGCATGTTCACCGTCCGTCCGACGCTGCAAGGTGGCGGGCTCGGTCGGCGG
>DAIMYL010000147.1:0-4752 GCA_036734505.1 Steroidobacteraceae bacterium
ATCAACACCGATCGCGTCAACCACGAGCTCTGGCTCGTCGGCGTCGCCGATGGCGCGCGGCGCATGCTGGTCGGCGCCGACCGATCACCCGGCGGCGCGCGCTGGTCGCCCGATGGGACGCGCCTCGCCTTCATCGGCCGCGAGGGCGGCAAGCCGCAGCTGCTGGTGGTCGACATCGCCGACGGTCGCGTGCGCGTGGTCACCGATTCGCCGCAGCCGCCGCGGTCGTTGGCCTGGTCGCCCGATGCGCGCTCGCTCGCCTATGTCGCGCTGGTCGAGCGGCAGCCGGAGCCGTTCTATTCTTTGCCGGACAAGCCCGCCGCGGCGCAGTGGGCGCCGCCGGCGCGCGTGGTCCAGACCTATCCCTATCGCACCGACTCGCAGGGTTGGCTGACGCCCGGCGACGCGCAGGTCTTCGTGGTGAGCGCCGAGGGTGGTGCCTCGCGGCAGGTCACCCGCGGCGGCGGTGATTGGGGCGCGCGCGACGAGGCGCCGGCCTGGCTGCCGGACGGCTCCGCGCTCGTGGTCTCGGGCGACACCGATCCTGCGGCCCGGCGCCGCGCCAACCAAGCCGATCTTTGGCTGTGGCCGCTCACCGAGGGGGCTGCACCGCGGCAGCTGACGCGCGACGATGGCAGCGAGCAGAGCCCGGTGGTCAGTCCGGACGGCAGGCAGCTCGCCTATGTCGGCTGGCGCACGCGCCGCAACTCCTACCAGCGCAACGACATCTTCGTGATGCCGTTGTCCGCCGCCGCGGGGTCGTCCGCGGCATCAGGCCTGACTGTTGCTGCGCGCAACCTCACGCAGGCGCTCGACCGCAACACCGAGCAGCCGCGCTGGCGTGAGGACGGTGCGGGGCTGCATTTCCTGTATCAGGACCAGGGCGTGAACCGCGTCGGCTTCGTCGCGGCGGGCGGCGCGGCGAAGCCCGAGGTGCGCGTCGCCGAGGTCGGCAATACGCGGCTCCTGCTGCCGTCCTCCGGCGGCGGGTCGTATTCGGCGGCCCGTGGGGTGTTCGTGTACCCCAGCGTGGAGGCGGATCGCCCGGCGGCGCTGGCGGTGGAGGAGGGTCGCGGCGAGCGCATCCTTTGGGACCTCAACGCCGCATGGCGCGAGACCCGCGACATCGGTCGCCTTGAGGAGATCTGGGTGAAGTCGAGCGCGGACCGACGTCCGGTGCACGGCTGGATCCTCTACCCACCCGGCTTCGATCCGTCGCGCAAGTATCCGCTCGCGCTCGACATCCACGGCGGTCCGCACATCGACTACGGGCCGATGTTCTCGATCACGCACCATCTGTACGCGGCGGCGGGCTATGTGGTGTTGTTCACCAACCCCCGTGGCTCCATCGGCTATGGCGAGGCCTTCGCGAGCCTCATCAACCGCGCGTATCCGGGCAAGGACCACGACGACCTCATGAGTTCGGTCGATGCGGTCCTCGCGCGCGGCTTCATCGATCCGGCGCGGCTCTACATCGGCGGCGGCTCGGGCGGCGGCGTGCTGTCCTCCTGGGCCATCGGCAAGACCGACCGCTTCGCCGCGGCGTCCGTGAAGCGCCCGGTGATCAATTGGGCGTCCACGGCCCTCACCACCGACATCGGCGCGACCATGGGCAGCGCGTGGTTCGACCGCATGCCTTGGGAAGAGCCCGAGAAGTACTGGGCGCGCTCGCCGCTGTCCCTCGTGGGCAAGGTGCGCACGCCCACGCTCATCATCACCGGAGAGCATGACTGGCGCACGCCGATGAGCGATTCCGAGCAGTACTTCCAGGCGCTGCAGCTGCAGGGCGTCGAGAGCGCGCTGATGCGCCTGCCGGAGGCGAGCCATGGTTTCGGACGGCCGAGCCAATGGCTCGCGGCGATCCTCGGCACCGTCGGCTGGTACGACCGGCATGTGAAGCCCGGTGTGGCGCAGCGCCGTCCGCTGGACTAATCTTGGGCCATGTCCGAGCAGGTCCGGCAGCTCAGCATCCGCTTGGTGCGTTTCAGCGAGAACGCCATCCTGCTCGTCATCGGGCTCGCCACCCTGTACGCGGCGGGGCTCGAGATCATGCGGCTCCTCGAGACGCGCAAGGTGGAGCTCGGCGATCTCTTCCTGCTCTTCATCTACGCCGAGGTGATCGGCATGGTGGGCGCCTTCTACAAGAGCCACCGCATCCCGGTGACGCTGCCCATCATCATCGCCATGACCGCGCTCTGCCGCATGATCATCCTGCAGAGCAAGGACATCGACCCGATCAACATCCTGTTCGAGGCGGGAGGCATCCTGATCCTGGCCATCGCCGCGCTGGTGATGAGCTGGAAGGACAAGCTCAGCCTCGAGAAGCTGCGCCTGCGCAACGGCGACGACGACCGCGGCGGATGATCCTCAGGGCTTGAGCAGCGCCCGCGCCGAGACGCTGACCATCACTTCCGTCTCGCCCGGCTCCGCCGACGGCGGCGGCGCAGCGTCCGCCGCTGCCATCGCCACCTCCGCCCGCATGGCGCGGTACATGGGGACGACCGGCATGTCGCCGCCGAGGTTCACATCGACGAGCTCGTAGCCCGACTTGCCGAGGGTGCGCGCGACCAGCGCGGCCTTGGCCTTGAGCGAACCGAGCGCATTGACCATCAGCTCGTCACGCACGCTCTCGGCCTTCTCGGGCGACAGGGAATACGACAGGCCGCTCATCGCGAAGCCGCTGCCCTGCAGCTGCCCCGCGAGCTCGAGCACGGCCGCGGAGTTCTTGGACTCGAGCTGCAGCGTCTGCTGGCCCTGCCAAAGCCGGAGGTTTCGCTCCAAGCGCTGTTCGTAGACATGGTAGCCGCCGGTCGTGACCTTCACCCCGGCGACCTTCTTGGCCGTGGCGAGCGCGCGCTCCATCGCCGTGTTGATGTCGGCCTGCACCTTGCGCGGGTCGGCGTTGCGCGACTCGACGCGCAGCACCGCCGTCAGCGTGTCCTGCGCCAGCGACATGCGCTCGGTCGCCGAGAGGTTGAGCAGCGTGTGCCCGGTGGGCGGCAGCTGCAGTCCGTCGGCGTGCGCGGCGGGTGCGAGCGGCGCCGATGCGAGAAGGGCGAGTGCGAGCGCGGACAGGGCGGTGGCGTATCGCATGACGAGGCTCCTGGTGGGGGGTCGGGCGGGTGGCTGGATGATGTCAGGGGGTCTTCATCACGGCGCCGCCTTTCACGACGATGTCGACGCGCTCGAGCACGGTGATGTCCTGGAGCGGGTCGCCGCGCACCGCGATGAGATCGCCGTAGCGTCCGGGCGCCAGCGCGCCGACACGATCGCCCCAGCCCATGTGGTGCGCGGCGACGCCGGTAGCGGCGCGGATGGCTTGCATCGGCGGCATGCCGCGCTCGACCATGATGCGGAACTGGCGCGCGTTCAGTCCGTGCGGGAAGACACCGGCGTCCGTGGCGTAGACGATCGGCACGCCGAGCTGCACGGCGCGCGTGAAGGCCTGACGCTGCAGTTCGGTGGTGTCGAGGTTCTTCTGCAGGAACTCGGCCGGCCAGCCCTGGCGACGGCCCTCGGTGTCGATGTAGTCGCCGTTGTAGACATCCATCGCGAGCGCCACGCCGCGTTCGCGCGCGAGCAGCAGCCCTTCCTCGTCGATGATGGACGCGTGCTCGATGGTGTCAGCGCCCGCGAGGATGGCCTCCTTGACGGAGCGGGCGCCGTGGGCGTGCGCTGCGAGCTTCTTGCCGCGAGCCTTCGCCTCGCGCGCGACGGCGGCGATCTCGTCCGGCTTCATCTCGGGCGAGCCCGGCACGCCGCCCGGCGAGAGCACCGCACCCGAGGCGATGATCTTGAGGACATCCGCGCCGTCGTCCAGGAAGGCGCGGGCCTTGGCGGCGAACTCGTCGGGCCCCTTCGCCACGCCGCGCCGCATCCGCGCGAGCGGCGTGCGCGCCTCGGCGCGCGGGAAGCCGGGCAGCAGCATGTCGCCGCCGCCGCCCGAGATGGTGAGGTAACCGATCGACACCTGCATGCGCGGACCCGGCGTGCGGCCGCCGTCGATCTCGTCGCGCAGCTCGCGGTCCAGACCGCCGACATAGCCGCCGACATCGCGCACGGTGGTGAAACCGGCGGCGAGCGTCGCGCGCGCGTTCGCACGGGCGAAGGTCATGTGCTCATCGGGGCTGCGCCGCGGATAGATCCGGAAGTCGGCGGTGTTCTCCGGGATGTCCGTGAGGTGGGTGTGCAGATCGAGCAGCCCCGGCAGACAGGTGTAGTCCGAGAGGTCGAGGTGCGGCACGCCGGGCCCTGGCGCCGCCGCGCCTGTCGCCGATGCGGCGAGCGGTTCCACCGCGACGATGCGACCGCGCTCGATGCGCACCCGTTGCCGCTCGCGCACGGCATCGCCCAAGCCGTCGATGAGCCGACCGCAATCGACCACCAAGGAGGCGCTGTCGGGCGCGGCGGGCGGGGCGAAGAGGGTCCGCACGATGCGATGCCAGTGGTCGAGCCCGTCGTAGAAGGACTGGACCGGGATGCGCTCGTCGAGGCCGTGGGCGTACTGGTCCTCCGCGCGGATGAAGGTCTCGCTGATGCCGTAGGTCGGGATGCCCGCCGCGCGGTAGAAGAGGCCGTCCGTCGCGCCGGATTCCTGGATGGGGACGATGGGGATGCCGGGATGGCGGGCATGCACCGCCGCGGTCACCGCCTCCAGCACGTCGTCGCGCAGCGGCGAGGCGTCGCTGTAGCGCGGTTCGTCCATCACCTCGACCTCGATCCGCTCGCCGACCACCTTCTGCAGCTCGTCGC
>DAIMYL010000148.1:0-4689 GCA_036734505.1 Steroidobacteraceae bacterium
GATGGTCCCGACGTTCACGTGCGGCTTGCTGCGTTCGAATTTTTCCTTGGACACGACCTGATCTCCTGAGTGCTAATGCTTCAAAAAAACCGGTTCCCGACATCGACTGGAGCTCACGACCGGAATCGAACCGGTGACCTCGTCCTTACCAAGGACGTGCTCTACCGACTGAGCTACGTGAGCCGAACAAAAACCTTGTCCCTGGACCTCTTGGAGCGGGTAGTGGGAATCGAACCCACGTCATCAGCTTGGAAGGCTGAGGTTCTGCCATTGAACTACACCCGCCTCGCGAGAGGATTCCCGCTCGTTTGGTGGAGGGGGTAGGATTCGAACCTACGAAGGCGTAAGCCGGCAGATTTACAGTCTGCTCCCGTTGGCCGCTTGGGTACCCCTCCGCGTGAAACGAGCCGCCTATTGTGCGTGGGTGGTCGAGGGGTGTCAACGGCGTTCGGGGTGACGATTCTGAAGCGATGAGCGAAACGCCGGATTGGCGTGCAGGGGGAAGGATGCCCGGTGGTCTCGATCCGATCGTGATGTTCTTCGGCCTCGGCCTGCTGGCGGGGGCGCTGAAGGCCGACCTGCGGCTGCCGCCCGCCATCTACGAGTTCGTCAGCACTTTGTTGCTGCTCTCGATCGGCATGAAGGGCGGCATCGAATTGGCGGCGGGCGGCGGCGGGGGCGGGCTGCCGCTGCAGATCGCGCTGACGCTGGTCTTGGGCATCCTGCTGACTTTCCTCGCTTTTTTCATCCTGCGGGGCGTCGGCCGGCTCGACCGTGTCAACGCGGCCGCGGTGGCCGCCCACTACGGTTCGGTCAGCGTGGCCACCTTCGCGGTGGGCGTGGCGTTCTTGACGAGGGCCGCCATCCCCTACGAGCCGACCATGCCCTTGCTGCTGGTCCTGCTGGAGATCCCCGCCATCGTGATCGGCATCCTGCTGGCCAAGGGCCTGCGCTCGGACACCCCGTGGGGCGAGATCGCGCACGAGGTCCTGCTCGGACGCAGCGTCCTGTTGCTGCTCGGTGGCCTGCTCATCGGCACCGTGGCCGGCGCCGAGGGACTGGAACCCGTCAAGCCGCTGTTTTTCGACCTGTTCAAGGGCATTTTGGCGATTTTCCTGCTCGAAATGGGCCTGATCGCCGCAGATCACTTCGGCGGCTTCCGCCGACACGGCCTTTTCATGGTCGCCTTCGCGCTGCTGATACCCCCGCTCTTCGCGGTGATCGGCATCGGATTCGCGGCCCTGATGGGGCTTTCGCCGGGCGGGGCCATCCTGCTCGCCACCTTGGCGGCGAGCGCTTCCTACATCGCAGCGCCGGCCGCCATGCGCCAGGCTGTGCCCGAAGCCAACCCGGCGCTGTCGCTCACCGCCTCCCTCGCCGTCACCTTCCCTTTCAACATCCTGGTCGGCCTGCCGCTCTATCAACGGCTGGTCGACTGGCTGCTGCCCGCTTGAGGTTCCCATGACCGGCGTCGCCGAATCGCACCGCAAACTCGTCACCGTCATCACCGAATCGACGCTGGAGCGCGACCTCGAGCGCGAGCTCGAGGCGCTCGGCGCCGGCGGCTGGACCATCAGCGACGCGCGCGGCCGCGGCGACAAGGGCGTGCGCGCCTCGCACTGGGGCCACAGCGCCAACATCCGCGTCGAGGTGGTCTGCGACACGCCGCTCGCCGAGCGGGTGCTCACGCGGCTGCGCGAGAAGTACTACGCGAACTACGCCATCGTCATGTGGGTGCAGGACGTCGAAGTGCTGCGCCCCGACAAGTTCCGCTGAGCGCCGCGCCATGGCCGGAGCCAGTCTGCTCGCTCTCCTCGACGACATCGCGACCGTGCTCGACGATGTCGCCGTGCTCTCGAAGGTGGCGGCGAAGAAGAGCGCGGGCGTGCTCGGCGACGACCTCGCGGTCAACGCCGAACAGGTCTCGGGCGTGCAGGCGAAACGCGAACTGCCGGTGGTCTGGGCGGTCGCCAAAGGTTCGCTCGTCAACAAGGTCATCCTCGTCCCCGCGGCGCTGCTCGTCAGCCAGTCCGCGCCCTGGGCGGTGACGCCGCTGATGGTGCTCGGCGGGCTTTTTCTTTGTTATGAAGGCTTCGAGAAGGTCGCGCACCGCTTCCTGCACTCCGCGGGGGACGACGCCGCGGCGCGCGCCGCGGTGACGGCCGCGGCGGCCGACCCTGCGGTCGATCTCGTCGCCTGGGAGCGCGACAAGATCAAGGGCGCGATCCGCACCGATTTCATCCTGTCGGCCGAGATCATCGTCATCACGCTGGGCGTGGTGGGTGCGGCGCCCTTCGCCACGCGGCTCGGTACGCTGACGGCGATCGCGCTGCTGATGACGGTCGGCGTCTACGGCCTCGTCGCCGGCATCGTGAAGCTCGACGACGCCGGGCTGCACCTCGCGTCGCGCCGCGGCGACGGCGCGCTCGACGGCGCGTTGCGTGCGCTCGGTCGCGGCCTGCTGGGCGCGGCGCCGCGCTTGATGAAGTTCCTCGGCGTCGCCGGCACCGTGGCGATGTTCCTGGTCGGCGGCGGCATCCTGACGCACGCGCTGCATCTCGTGCCGTCGAACCTCGCGCTCGCGCTGCTGACCGATCTCGCGGTCGGCGCAGCCGCGGGCGCTGTCGTGCTCGGCGCGGTGCTGGTCCTCAAGCGGCTGCGGACCGGCCTGCAGTCAAGGACCTGAAGAGGCGATCGGCTGCGGACCGCTCCCCGCGGCCGCGACGAGCGCCGCGACCAACGCAGGCGGCAACAGGCGCGCCTGACCCGGGCGCAGATCCTCGGGCAGGCTCACCGGCCCGAAGCGCAGCCGCGCGAGCCGCAGCACATCGTGGCCGACCGCGCCCCACATGCGCCGCACCTCGCGGTTGCGGCCCTCGTGCAGCGTGACCCGGAACTCCGCCGCCCCGCTGGTCGCCACGGGCTCGAGCCGGTCGAAGCGTGCCGGACCGTCGTCCAGCTCGATGCCGCGCGACAGCCGCGCCAGCGTCGCCGCCGACGGCACGCCGGCGACGCGCACGAGGTACTCGCGGGGCACCTCCGACGACGGATGCATCAGCCGATGCGCCAGATCGCCATCGTTGGTGAAGAGGAGCAACCCGCTGGTGTTGAAGTCGAGCCGCCCGACCACGATCCAGCGCCCGCCGGGGGGCGGTGGCAGCCGGTCGAACACCGTAGGACGGCCCTGCGGATCGCTGCGCGTGGTCACCTCACCGACAGGCTTGTGGTAGCCGAGCACGGCGCGGGTCGCCGACGGCGTCCCCGCCGCGGCGGCACCCGCGACGGCGGCGTCCCCGGATCCGCCCGCCGCCGCGAGGTCGACTTCGCGGCCGTCCACGCTGATGCGATCGCCCGCCGCGACCCGCTGTCCGAGTTCGGCGCGCACGCCGTTCACCAGCACGCGGCCGTCGCGGATCCAGTCCTCCACGGCGCGCCGCGAACCGAGACCGAGCCCGGCGAGGACCTTCTGCAAGCGTTCGGCGGCGGGTGACGGGGACATGGCGGACACGATGATAACCGCCGCGCGTTTGTGGGGTGACGGCGCGGCTGATAGTCTGGCAGCGGGGGCTTCACCGCATGAAACTGCAGCAACTGCGCTATCTCGTCGCCGTCGCGGACGCCGGTCTCAACGTCACCGCGGCCGCGCAATCGCTGCACACCTCGCAGCCCGGCATCAGCAAGCAGCTGCGGTTGTTGGAGGAGGAGCTCGGCCTGAAGCTCTTCACCCGCCGGTCGCGCGCGCTGGTTCGGACCACGCCGGCCGGCGACAAGGTCATCGCCCGCGCCCGCGTCATCCTGCGCGAGGTCGCGAACATCCGCGGTCTCGCCGCCGAGATGCGCCGCGACGAAGAGGGCGCGCTCTCGATCGCCACCACGCATACCCAGGCCCGCTATGTGCTGCCGCCGATCCTGCGGCGCTTCCGTCAAAGATTCCCCGGCGTGCGCGTCCACCTCCATCAGGGGACCTCCGAGCAGATCGCCGACATGGTGGCACACGAGCGCATCGACTTCGTGGTGGCGACCGGCGCGGACCCGCTGTTCGAGGAGCTGCTCCGGATCCCGGTGTACCGCTGGCGGCGCGCCATCGTGGTGCCCACGGCCCATCCGCTCGCACGCACCGCGAAGCCGACCTTCGCGCAGCTCGGGCAGCATCCGATCATCACCTACGCGTTCAGCTTCACGGGACCGTCGTCGCTGCTGGAGCTCTTCGCCAAGGCCGGCGTGACCCCCGACATCGCGCTGACCGCCGGCGACGCCGATGTCATCAAGGAGTACATCCGGTCCGGGTTCGGCGTCGGCGTCCTCGCCGACATCGCGGTGCGGCCCGAGGACGACGACCTGCGGGTCATCGACGCCGCGCACCTCTTCCCGGCCCACACCACCTGGATCGGTTTCCAGCGCGGTGCGCTGCTGCGCTCCTACATGTACGAGTTCATGCAGCTGCTCGGCGCCCATCTGCAGAAGCGCCAGATCCAGGCCATCGAGCAGGCCGGGACGCAGGAGGCGGTGGACAAGGCCATGGCCGGGGTGGAGATACCGTTCCTGCGTCCATGAGCCGGTCGACATAACCGACGGTTATCAGACCATCGCCAACCCGCCCGACGGCCGACGCCGCGCCGGCCTATGCTGAAGCGATGATCCACGACAGCATCCTCTCCACCATCGGCGACACCCCGGTGGTGCGCATCA
>DAIMYL010000149.1:0-1790 GCA_036734505.1 Steroidobacteraceae bacterium
GGGGTCGCCCCGCGTTCCCTCGTCGCCGCCCCGCCCTTCTCCCCCACGCGTGCGTTCGCCGGCCGCCCTCCCCCCCTCCCCCCCCCCGCGGGGGGGGGCCCCCCCCCCCCCCCCCCCGCCGGCGCATCCTTGGACATCAAGCATCCTTGCTTCCGGACGATCCTTGTCCGGATCGACAGACCGGACGGTCTGCCGTGTCCTCACTGGAAATCGATCAGTTCGGCAGCAGCACGCTGTCGACCGACACGACCACGCCGTTGGCGGCGTTGTGGTCGCCGGTCACTCGGGCGCCGTCGACGCGGACGCGGCCGCGCACGAGCTCGACCTTGACCTCGTCACCGCCGGCCGTCTTGGCGCTGCGGGTGCGCTTCAGGTCGTCGGTCTCGAGGGCCTGACCCGGCACGACATGGCGGGTCAGCACCTTGACGAGCTGGTCCTTGTTCTCGGGGCGGAGGAGGGCCTCGAGCTGCTCCGGGGGCAGCTTGGCGAAGGCCTCGTCCGTCGGGGCGAAGATGGTGACCGGACCGCCGTTGGCGAGGCTGTCCTGCAGGCCGGCGGCCTCGACGGCCTTGGCGAAGGTGGTCAGGTTGCCCTGCTGCTTGGCGACGGCGAGGATGTCACCCTTGCCGGTGTCGGCGCCCGCGGTCATGGAAGCGATCCCGAGGATCGCGGCGGCGACGGCGGTCTGGATAGTGCGTCGGAAGGTCATTGCGATACTCCGTTGGGGTCGTTTGGATGACTGGCCGCATCCTGCGGCCGGGTGTTCAGTACGCGAGAATGGTGACAGCGGCCCCCTGACCTGTCAAGATGTTGTACAACCAATGGGTGGACAGAACCTGAACAAACCATGAACAGACTGGCTACACCCCCCCTAGGCGGGCAGTTCACGATCAAGGCGGTCGCCCAAGCGACCGGAGTAACCGTCGAGACCCTCCGGGCCTGGGAGCGCCGCTACGAGGTCGTCCAGCCCTCGCGGGACGGCTCCGGGCGCCGCACCTACTCGGCCGCCGATGTCGCCCGCTTGCGTCTGCTGCGCACCGCCACCGAGCTCGGCCACACCATCAGCCGCCTGGCCAAGCTGTCCGAGGACGAATTGGCCAAGCTGGTCGCCGATTCCGGCGGCCAGGCCCGGCCCGGCCCGGCGCGCGGCCAGTCTTATGTGGAGCGCGCGCTCGATGCCACGCTGCACTCGGACCCGACCGGCGTCGAAGAGGTGCTGACCTCGGCGCTCGCCCTGCTGCCGCCCAACGAGGTCGTGAACACCGTGCTCGTGCCGCTCGTGCGTGAGGTCGGCGAACGCTGGCATCGCGGCGAGCTGTCGATCGCGCAGGAGCACATGGTCACGGACATCGTGCGCCGCCTGATCATCTCGGTGTCGCGCGGCTACCTGCGCAACGACAACGGCCCCTGCCTCGTGCTCGCCACGATGTCCGGCGAGCGCCATGAGCTCGGCATCCTGATGTGCAGCTGGCTCGCGGCCACGCGCCGCTTCCGCACGCACTATCTGGGCGCGGACTGTCCGGCCGAGGAGATCGCCCGTTTCGCCCTCGAGGTCGATGCGCGTGCGGTGCTGGTGTCGCTCGTCATGCCCGAGAACCAGGTGCCTGCGTTGACGCAGCTCAAGTCGCTCTGCGACGCGTTGCGCGGTCGTTGCGAGGTCTGGGTGGGCGGCTTCGCGGCCCGTACCTTGACCGCTGCGGAGCTTCCGGCCGGCTGCCAGATGCTGGCGGCGGGGCAGGACTTCGAGCAGCGGCTGGACCTGTTGGCGGCCCAGCACTACTCCTGATCCC
>DAIMYL010000149.1:1890-4676 GCA_036734505.1 Steroidobacteraceae bacterium
GCGGTGACGCCGCCTGCACCGGTCGGCAAGGCCGAGGCGTTCCGCTTCCTCAACCAGTCGACCTTCGGCGCCACCGAGGCCGAGGCCACCCGGCTCATGGGGCTCGGCGATTCCTCGAACGCCTACTCGCGGTGGATCGACGCAGAGATCAACAAGCCCGTCTCGCTGCTGCGGCCGTCCGTCGAGGCCGCGTATCCGAACCCCGTCCCGACCGGGTTCTCGCCGGCATCGCTCAACACCATCCGGCAGGAGCGGTGGTTCGCCAACGCGCTGCGCGGCGAAGACCAGCTGCGCCAGCGCGTGGCGTTCGCCTTGTCACAGATCATGGTCGTCTCGCAGATCGGCGCGCTCAACGACCTGCCGTTCGCGCATGCCGATTACCACGACATGCTGGCGCGCAACGCCTTCGGCAACTTCCGCACGCTGCTGGAGGATGTGACGCTGCATCCGGCGATGGGCATCTACCTCTCGATGCTCGGCAACCGGCGGGCGGTGGCGAACACCAACCTGCGCCCCGACGAGAACTACGCGCGCGAGATGATGCAGCTGTTCAGCATCGGCCTCGTGCAGCTCGACATCGACGGCAGCGTGAAGACCGACGCGACCGGTCAACCGCTCCCGACCTACGACCAGGCGATCATCGAAGGGTTCGCGCGCGTCTTCACCGGCTGGACATGGGCCTGTCCCAGCACGCTGCCGACCTGCACCTTCACCACTGCGCGCGTGCAGACCGGATTCACCGCGGGCTACAACCAGGTGAAGCCGATGCAGCTCTACGCCGACCAGCACGAGGCCGGCACCAAGCAGCTGCTCAACTACACCGGCGTCGCGCTGCCGGGCGGGCTCGTGCCCGCCAACCAGACCGGCGCCAAGGACCTCGCCGACGCGCTCGACAACGTCTTCAACCATCCGAACGTCGGACCTTTCATCGCCAAGCAGCTCATCCAGAAGCTGGTGACGAGCAACCCGTCGCGCGCCTATGTGCAGCGCGTCGCCGAGCGGTTCAACAACGACGGGACGGGACGCCGCGGCAACCTCGAGGCGGTGGTGCGCGCCGTCCTGCTCGACACGGAGGCACGCAACGCCGCCTCGGGCAGCGGCGCGGCGGTCGCCGGCAAGCTCAAGGAGCCGCTGCTGCGCCTGACGCAGTTCTGGCGCGCCTACGGCGTCACCTCCGCGAGCGGCAAGCTCGGCGTCGCGCGCAACTTCTCCGGCGGCACGCCGTCGGCGCAGTTCGGCCAAGGGCAGGGCCTGTCGCCGTCGGTGTTCAACTTCTTCAGCCCGTCCTATGCGCCGCCCGGCGAGATCGCCGACGGCGGCTTCGTGGCGCCCGAGATGCAGCTCGCGACGGAGATCCTCGCCGCATCCTCGACCAACTTCTTCTACACGCAGGCCTTCAGCCGCACGCAGGCGCAGGCCGCGAACCTCAACGCCGACGACATGTACATCACGACGACCGACGAGCTCGCGCTCGCCGGCGACTCCGAAGCGCTGATCAACCGCGTCGCCGAGAAGTTGTTGGGCGGCGCCGGTCAGATGTCGGCGGCGCTGAAGACCGAGGCCAAGGCGCAGATCGAACGCACCACGGTGCCCGCGACCAACCAGACGACGGCGCTCGCCACCCGCACCGCTGACGCGATCTACTTCGTCGTCACCTCCCCTGAATACGCCCTGCAACGCTAGGACGAGGCCGGAACATGGACCGCCAACGCCGCAAGTTCCTCAAGGCCGCCGCCGTCGGCGGCGCGGCATACGCGTTCGGCCGCACGCCCGGCACGGTCTGGGCGCAGTCGGCCGGGACCGGCGGTTTCGGCGACTACAAGGCGCTGGTCTGCCTGTTCCTGTTCGGCGGGAACGACTCCCACAACATGGTGGTGCCGACCAGCACCGCCGAGTACAACGCCTATTCGCGCTCGCGCGGGGGCGGCACGACCTCGAGCCTCGCGATCGACCGTACGGCGCTGTTGCCCGTCACGCGGGTCGGTGAGACCGCGGGCGACCCGACCTTCGGTTTCCATCCGAGCATGACCGGCGTGCGCGACCTGTTCAACGCCGGACGCTTGGCGGTGCTGCCGAACGTCGGTCCGTTGGTCATGCCGACCACCAAGGCGCAGTATCAGACCGCCGCCACCAGCGGCCACCGGCTCCCCCCCCAGCTCTTCTCCCACAACGACCAGCAGGACCAGTGGCACAGCCTGCGCGGACGCACGGTGATGCGTTCGGGCTGGGCGGGCCGCGTGGCCGATGTGCTGGCCTCGCGCACCGCCGACCAGCAGCTCGCGCTCAACGTCTCGCTCGCCGGCCAGACCTTCTTCCAGGCGGGCGAGGTCGCGCGGCCCTATGTGTCCGGCGCGACCGGCGCCGCCACCTTCACGGGCTTCGGCACCAGCGGGGTGAACGGCGGCCGTAAGACCTCGTTCGAGGCGCTGCTCGCGTCCAACGCCGCCTCCACGACCAACACGATGTACGAGCGCGGTTTCGCGGCGGTCCAGCAGCGGGCGATCCGCTACGCCGACCGCGTCAACGCCGCGATCGCCGCGGGCCCCAACTTCGCGGCGCTGCCCAACGCGGGCGTCACGCTCACCCCGCTGCAGACCCAGCTGCGCACCGTCGCCAAGATGATCGCCTCGCGCGCGCAGCTGTCGATGTCGCGGCAGATCTTCTTCGTCTCGGTGGGAGGCTTCGACCAGCACGACGACCTGCTGCGCGACCAGCCCGGCCTGCTGACCAACGTCAGCAACTCGATGAAGATGTTCCACGACGCCATGGTCGAGATCGGCATGCAG
>DAIMYL010000150.1:0-4665 GCA_036734505.1 Steroidobacteraceae bacterium
TCGATGAGGTGCAGCCGGATGTGCTTGTCGGGGTCGATGTTGTCCAGGCTGTAGGAGACGAGCTCGCGGGTCGACTTGTGCAGCTCCGCCGAGAGCTCGACGCCCGTCGCGCCGGCGCCGACGATGGCGACGTCCAGCTGCCCCGGCGCGAGCGGTCCGGCCTGCGCGTGGGCGCGCAGGAAGGCGTTCACGAGACGGCGATGGAAGCGGTCGGCCTGCGCGGTGCTGTCGAGCGCGATGGCATGCTCCGCGACGCCGGGCGTGCCGAAATCATTGACCTGGCTGCCGATGGCGAGCACCAGGAGGTCGTAGCCGATGCGCCGCGCGGGCACGATCTCGACGCCGGCTTCGTCCGTCACCGGGCCGACCAGCACCTCGCGGGCCGCACGGTCGAGGCCGATCATCTCGCCGTAGCGGTACTTGAAGCCGTGCCAGTGCGACTGCGCGAGGTAGTCGAGCTCGTGCACATCGAGGTCGACGGTGCCCGCCGCGAGCTCGTGCAGGTGCGGCTTCCAGAAGTGGGTGCGACCGCGCTCGATGAGCGTGATCTCGGCGCGGCGCTTGCGGCCCAGCGTGTCGCCGAGGCGGGTGGCGAGCTCCAGGCCGCCGGCGCCGCCGCCGACGATGACGATGCGCGGGGGTGGGGTCACGGTCTTCATGCGGGTTGGAGGTCCATGCGGGGCGGTGTCATGTTACGCCGCGTCCGTCCGGCTGTCTTGCGCGGATGCGGCTGCGTCCCGGCGGTCGCGGACATCGCAGGGATGGTGTGTAATCGCATCATGGAACACACCGCAGATGCACCCCGCCGTCTGCTCCGCACCATCGCGGCGCAGCGCACCTCCGACGGCGCCGGCGTTTCGCTCTGGCGCAGCCTCGGGCAGAGCCAGTTCGCGCGCCTCGACCCGTTCCTCATGCTCGACGAGTTCGGCAGCGACCGGCCCGGCGAGTACATCAAAGGTTTCCCTCCGCATCCGCACCGCGGGTTCCAGACCGTCACCTACATGCTCGCCGGGCACATGCTGCACGAGGACCATCTCGGCAACCGCGGCCACCTGCGCGCGGGCGATGTGCAATGGATGAACGCGGGCCGCGGCATCATCCACTCCGAGATGCCGCAGCAGGAGAGCGGCCTGATGCGCGGCTTCCAGCTCTGGATCAACCTGCCGGCGCGCGACAAGATGTCGCCGGCAGGCTACCAGGACATCCCGGCGGCCTCGCTGCCGGTGGTCGAGGACGCTGCGGGGTTGCGTGCGGTGGTGGTGGCGGGTGATTGGGATCATGCGGGCGCCAAGGCCGTCGGTCCGGTGGCGGGGCTCGCCACGCAACCGCTGTTCGTCGATCTGGCGTTGCCCGCGGACGGTCGGCTGGCGTTGCCGTTGCCCGCCCTGCACAACGCCTTCGTCTATGTCTACGAGGGCACGCTGTCGCTGCCCGGCGGGACGCTCGCGGCACGCCATGGCGGTGTGCTCGGTGCGGGTTCGCGGCTCGAGGCCGCCGCAGGCCCGGCGGGCGCGCGCTGCCTGCTGCTCGCGGCGCGTCCCATCGGTGAGCCGATCGTGCAGTACGGACCGTTCGTGATGAACACCCGCGAGGAGATCGAGCAGGCCGTGCACGACTACCAGACCGGACGGCTCGCCGTCGGCTGACCGGGCGGCGCGCGGTCAGCGGCGCGCGGTCAGACGAGGAAGATCGCGCCCAGGCCGAGCAGCGTCGCGAAGCCGATGCAGTCGGTGAAGGTGGTGATGATGACGCCGGCCGAGAGCGCCGGGTCGATGTCGAGGCGGCGCAGCGTGAGCGGCACCAGCACGCCGACCGCCGCCGCCGCGAGCAGGTTCACCAGCATCGCCGCGCCGATGATGAACGCGATCTGCCAGGTGCCGAACCAGGCGACGGTCACGGCGCCGACCACCAGCGCCCACAGCAGCCCGTTGAGGCCGCCGACCGCGATCTCCTTGAAGAGCAGCCAGCGCGCGTTCGACCACTGCACCTGACCGAGCGCGAGGCCGCGGATGATGAGCGTCACGGTCTGGGTGCCGGCGATGCCGCCCATCGAGGCGACGATGGGCATCAGCGCGGCGAGCGCGGCGACCTTCTCGATGGTGCCCTCGAACGACTTGACCACCGCGGCCGCCAGGAACGCGGTGACGAGGTTGATGCCGAGCCACAGCAGACGGCGGCGGGTCGAAGGCACGATGCCCGCGAACAGGTCCTCCTCGTCCTGCAGGCCGGCCATGGACATCACCGAGTGCTCCGCTTCCTGGCGGATGACATCGACGACATCGTCGATGGTGATGCGGCCGAGCAGGCGCCCTTCGGCGCCGACCACCGCCGCCGACACGAGGTCGCGGTCCTGGAAGAGCTGCGACACCTCGTGCGCCGGGATCGCGGGGTCGATGCGCGGCGCCTCGGCGTCGAGGTTGTCGCCCACCATCGCTTCGGGGTCGCCGGTGATCAGGCTCGTCAGCGCGATGGTGCCGAGATAACGGTCGTCGCGGTCGACCACGAACAGGCTGTCGGTGCGCGTCGGCAGCTCGCCGCGCATGCGCAGGTAGCGCAGCACCACCTCGAGCGTGACATCGGCGCGTACGCTCACCGTGTCGGTGTTCATGAGGCCGCCGGCGCTGTCCTCCGGCCAGGAGAGCACGGTGCGCAGCCGCTCGCGGTCGCGCTGGTCCATGGATCTCAGCACCTGCAGCGTGACCGCCTCGGGCAGTTCGCCGACGAGGTCGGCGAGGTCGTCGACCTCGAGCTCCTTGGTGGCCGCGATGAGTTCACCGGGCTCCATCCCCTCGATGAGCTCCTGACGCACGCTCTCGCTGAGCTCGACCAGCACCTCGCCCTCGAGCTCGACATCCACCATCTCCCAGACGAGCTGCCGCTGGCGCGGCGGCACGGACTCGAGCAGCAGCGCGATCTCCGCCGGGTGCAGCGCGGCGACCATGCGCTCCGCCGGCCGCAGCGTGCCGGCGTCCAGGGCCTGGCGCAGCGCGCCGAGCCGCACCTGCTTGCCGACGACGGCGTTCACGCGCGTCCCGGCAGGTCGAGCGAATGGTGGCGACGGCCGATGCCGGGCGCCTGCGCGGCGAGCCGCTCGGCGAGGCGGTCGACCAGATAGACCGAGCGGTGCTGACCGCCGGTGCAGCCGATGCCGATGGTGAGGTAACGGCGGTGCGCGGCGCGGTGCTCCTCGATGCGCGCGGTGATGAAACGCTCGAAGTCGTCGAGCATGCGCGCGGACTCCGGCCGCGCCTCCAGCCAGGACACGACCGCCGGGTCGCGGCCCGTGAGCGGACGCAGCGCCGTGTCCCAGTAGGGGTTCGGCAGCGTGCGCGCGTCGAACACGAAATCGCAGTCGCCGGGGACGCCGTGCTTGAAGCCGAAGGACACGAGGTTCACCGACAGCTCGGCGAGCCGCCGCGTGTCGATGCGCCGCACCACGATCTCGCGGAGCTGGTGCACGCCGAGATGGGTGGTGTCGATGACGAGGTCGGCGGCCTGGATGACAGGGTCGAGCATCTCGCGCTCGCGGGCGACCGCCGACTGCAGCGTCTCGCCGCGCTGCGCGAGCGGATGGCGGCGCTTGGTCTCGCCGAAGCGCCGCAACAGTTCGCCGTCGTCGGCGAGCACCACCAGCAGCTCGCAGCGCAGACCGCTGCGGCGCAGCTGGTCGAGGGTGCGCGGCACATCCGCCATGCCGCTCGCGCTGTCGCGGGCGTCGATGCCGATGGCGGTCTTCTCGAAGGGGCCGGGTTCACCGCTGCGCAGCGTGTGCGAGACGAACGACTCGAGCATGCTCGCGGGGAGGTTGTCGACGCAGTAGTAGCCGATGTCCTCGAGCGCGTTGAGCACCACGCTCTTGCCGGCTCCGGAGAGCCCGCTCACGAGGATGATGCGCATCGTGGCCACGCGACGGCTCCCCCGGGTGCGCGCGGTCAGTGCCGCGCGGCACGACCCTCGTTGGCGTGATGGTCGGTGTTCTTCTCCTTGCGCTTCTTGACGAGCCGGTCGAGCTTGTCGGCGAGCGCGTCGATGGCGGCGTACATGTCCTCGGCGACGGCCTCGGCATGGATGTCCCCGCCGCGCGCCTTCAGGGTGGCCTCGGCCTTGTGGCGCAGCTTCTCCACCGACAGCACATAGTGCGCGTCGAGCAGCTGGTCGAAGTGGCGCACGATGCGGTCCATCTTCTTGTGGACATAGGCGCGCATCGAGTCGGTGACCTCGACATGGTGTCCGGTGACGTCGATCTGCATGGCATGTCCCTCCTTGGGGTGCGAAGAGGCGTAGGACGAGGTTAGCGCGTTCCGACCCGTTTGCGCTCGGCCGACGAGGCGATCCCCAAGGCTTCCCGGTACTTGGCCACGGTGCGGCGCGCCACCGGGATGCCCTCGCCCGAGAGCATCTCGGCGATGCGGCCGTCCGAGAGCGGGGCCTCCGGCGGTTCGTCGCGGATGAGCTTGCGGATCTTCGCCCGGATCGCGGTCGACGAGGTGCCCGCACCGTCGTCGCCCTCGACCTGGCTCGAGAAGAAGTATCGCAGTTCGAAGACGCCGCGCGGCGTATGTAGGTACTTTCCCGAGGTCACCCGCGAGATGGTGGACTCGTGCATGCCGATGGCGCCGGCGATGTCCTTGAGGATCATCGGCTTCATGTGCTCCTCGCCGTGGG
>DAIMYL010000151.1:0-4646 GCA_036734505.1 Steroidobacteraceae bacterium
CGCGCTGCCTGCGTTCCGCGCCGCCGCGCCCGAGGCGCAACCCGACGCCGAGATCGCTGCGCGCTGACATCCCGCGCGAGGGGCTTCCTGGACCGATAGGACGCGATCAGCCCGCGCTGGCTGTCGCGCTGCGCAACGGCGAGGCGGGCAGCAGGGCGAGGCTCGCGAGCGCCGTCGCCGCGAGCGCGGCTCTCGCCCACAGCGGCGCCTCCCAGCCGAACCAGTCGATACCGGCGAGCTCCGGCAGCAGCAGCAGCGCCGCCGCGATCGCGCCGACGCGCAGCATCTCGATGCGGCGCGCGAAGGGCCGCTCCTCGAGCGCCCAACCGACGCCGACCGCGGTGGCCGTGATCACAAGGGCGTAGGCGATGCCGGCGGCGGCGTCGAGCGAGTCGATGACGAGCAGGAAGTGCATCACCATGGGCGCGAGCAGCAGGTACTGCGCGAGAGCATACCGGCGTACCGCCGGGCGTGTGCCGGTGTCGTAGCGGCGGACCTTCGAGGTGTCGAGGTGCGCGAGCGCGACCCCGCGTCCCTGCGGCGGGTCGAACCAAACGCGCAGCGCCGCGAGCGGCGTCGGCGCCGCGAGCGAGGCGCGCAGCAGGTCGCTCCAGACGTTGAGGTTGCCCCAGGCCGCGTTGTAGCTGGCGAGCGGCTTGCGCACGCCGTAGACGATGCGCTCGTCATCGCGCTCCTCGACGAAGGTGCCGAACAGCCGGTCCCAGAGTATGAGGATGCCGCCGTAGTTGCGGTCGATGCAGTAGTCGTTCTGGCCGTGGTGCACGCGGTGGTTGGAGGGCGTCACGAGCACCCGGTCGGCCCAGCCGAGCTTGCCGACGAGCTCGGTGTGCACCCAGTACTGGTACAGCAGGTCGATCAGGCCGACCACCGCGAACACCATCGGTGGTACGCCGGCGATCGCCATCGCGATGTAGAACGGCCAGCTCGTGAACCCGCCGGTCGCGGTCTGGCGCAGCGCGGTCGTGAGGTTGTAGTACTCGGAGGAGTGGTGGACCTGGTGCGAGGCCCAGAAGAGGTTGATCTCGTGGCCGGCGCGGTGCGCCCAGTAGTAGCAGAGGTCGTAGAAGAGCAGGGCGAAGATCCACACCCAGACGCTGTCCGCAGGCAGCGTCGTCACGCGCAGGTGCTCGAACGCGAGCACATAGATGCCGAAGCCGATGACGCGCGTGAACGCGCCCCAGACCTGGCTCAGGATGCCGAAGTGCAGGCTGGTGAGCGCGTCGGGGATGTCATAGGCGCCGGGCGCGCGTCGGCGCGCGATCAAGGCCTCGATGACGATGGAGGCCATGAAGATCGGGATGGCGTAGAGCATCGGGTTCATGGGTGACCCGATTCGAACACAGGACGCGCGATGCTGTCACCCGCACCGTGCGCGGCGCAGCAGATGGCTCGGCAGCAACCCGAACCGCTGCTCGAAGACCTGGCCGAGACGGCCGAGGTGGGTGAAGCCGAGGGCTACGGCGAGCTCGGTGACGCCCGCGGCATCGCCCGCATGCTGCAGCGCGGCGTGCAGCCGCCGCAGGCGCTGTTCACGCAGCCAACGCATCGGGCTCATGCCGAACCGGGCCTGGAACGCGTACTGCAGCGCCCGCGAGGAGGCGCCGGTGACCTTCACCAGATCGTCGAGCGCGAGCGGTCGGGCGATGTTCACGACCATGAACCCGCAAGCGCGGTCGGCGGAGACGCGCAGGTCGCGCCGCTCGACGCGCGCGGCGTCTTCGCCGGCCAGCACCAGTGCGAGGCGCGACACGGCGCGGGCGACGATGTCGGCCGACTGCATGGCATGCATGTCGGGTGCAGCGGGGTCCGGAGCGCCTGCGGCGTGCAGGAACAGCGGGAGCTCCGCGATCGCTCTGCGGGCCGGCTCGTCGGTCGCGGCGTGCAGGCCCGGACGGAGGAACCGCTGCAGCAGCGGGTCACGGGCACGCGCCGCACCGAGCAGGAGCACGGCATGGCCGGTCACGGCGGCGGGGTCGAAGCGCACGATGATGCCGTCGGAGCCCCCGTCGATCTCGGATCGTGCGGTGCGCAGCAGCACATGACCGAGGTCGGGGGGCAGGACCAGCAGGTCCGCCGCTGCGGGTGTCTGCGCTGCATCGTCTTGGTGCGGTGCAGGACCGCGGCCCGCCTCGTGGGGCGCGGCGACGGCGTTGTCCAGTGACTGCATGACCTCTAAACTTTCATGCATGCGCGCATCGGACAACCTGCCGAAAGTCACACGGTCGTCCCGAGACCGAGGGAGCAGCGCATGAAGGCACCCGGCATCCTGCGGCGGCGAGCGCCGTTTCTGACGCCGTTCTGGGTCGCGGGGCTCGCGGCGATGCTGCTGCTGCTCGTGGTGTATCTGGCGGGCCGTGCGACCATCGCGTTCGCGGCCGAGACCACCACGATTATCGTGCTGCGTCACGCGGAGAAGGCGGCCGATGCCGGTGATGATCCGCCGTTGAGCCCGAGCGGCCTCGCGCGGGCGGAGCGTCTCGCCGGCCTGCTCGTGGCAGCGCCGCTGAGCGCGGTGTATGCGAGCGACACACGGCGCGCGCAGCAGACCGCCGCGCCGCTCGCGGCGCGGCATCGCTTGCCGGTCACCGTGCGTGCCGGGAAGGACATCGAGGGCCTGATCGCCGACATCGGCGACCGTCATGTCGGCCGCAGCGTCGTCGTGGTCGGTCACTCCAACACCGTGCCCGGTATCGTCTCCGCCTTGACCCGCGGCAAGCAGGCCGTCGCCATCGCGGATGACGAGTTCGACCGCATCTTCATCGTCACCGTGACGCGGTTCGGGCCGCCCTCGACCACCGAGCTGCGCTACTGAGGCTGTCCATCCATACAGCCCTCGATAGCGGAAGTCCTGTCTTCGGTCGGGCTCGGTGCTAGAATCGCCGCCCTCGCGTGGGGCGGTAGCTCAGCTGGGAGAGCGTCGCGTTCGCAATGCGAAGGTCGAGGGTTCGATCCCCTTCCGCTCCACCATCTTTTCCCTCCCGGCACCGGTTGCGTCATCGCCCCCGTAGCTCAGTGGATAGAGCGACCGCCTCCTAAGCGGTAGGTCGTCGGTTCAACTCCGGCCGGGGGCGCCATTACCTCCAGCGGCTCCGCTGCGCGTCGTACTCCATGGTCGTCGGTTCAACTCCGGCCGGGGGCGCCACCACCTCCAGCGGCTCCGCTTTTCGGCGCACTCCATGGTCGTCGGTTCAACTCCGGCCGGGGGCGCCATCCTCAGGGCGCAATTCCGTTAGACTACGCGCCCCTGAAACAGGGTCATCCGGAGTCATTTTCTGACATGGGCGCCTCGCGCGGCGAACAGCTCGCCACCTCGGCTCTTTACGGCGGCAACGCCGACTACGTCGAATCCCTCTTCGAACAGTTCCTGGCCGACCCGGCCAGCGTCGATCCGCATTGGCGGGAGTACTTCGCTGCGTTGCCCCGTCCGGTGGGTCCGGAACCCTCGCACCGCGGCATCCAGACCGCCATCGCCCAGCGCGCCCGCACGGCCCGCGAGGCGGGCGGGGCGGTGGTCCCGGTCGCCGGGGATGCCGAGCTCAGCGCCAAGCAGGGCGCCGTTTCGCGCCTCGTGCAGATCTACTCCAACCGCGGCCATCTCATCGCGCGTCTTGACCCCCTCGGGCTCCAGCGCCGCGAGCGCCCGCGGGTGCTGGACCTCGACTATTTCGGGCTGACCGAGAGCGATCTCGACCTGACCTTCCTGACGGGCAGCCGCACGGCCGGCGTGCCGCAGCGCGCCACGCTGCGCGAGATCATCGCGATGCTCGAGCATGTCTACTGCGGTACGGTGGGTGCGGAGTTCGCGCATGTCTCGAACACCGACGAGCGGCTCTGGCTGCAGGACGAGTTCCAGTCCGGTCGCATGAACCATCGTTTCTCCGTCGAGGAGCGGCGCAACATCCTCTGGCAGCTCACCGCGGCCGAGGGCCTCGAGCGCTACCTGCACACCAAGTACGTCGGCCAGAAGCGTTTCTCGCTCGAGGGCGGTGATGCGCTGATCCCGCTGCTCGACGACGCGATCCAGACCGGCGGTGCGCTCGGCTCCGAGGAGTTCGTCATCGGCATGGCGCATCGCGGCCGCCTCAACGTGCTCGTCAACGTGCTCGGCAAGGCGCCTTCGGTGCTGTTCTCGGAGTTCGAGGGCAAGTACGACACGGCCCACCTCAAGGGCTCCGGCGACGTGAAGTACCACAAGGGCTTCTCGGCCGACCTGCGCACCCAGGGCGGCAACGTCCATGTCGCGCTCGCGTTCAACCCCTCGCACCTCGAGGTGGTCAACGCGGTGGTCGAAGGGTCCGTGCGCGCGCGCCAGGAGCGGCGCGACGACGCGAAGGGCGAGCGCGTGGTGCCGATCCTCATCCACGGCGATGCCGCTTTCGCGGGGCAGGGCGTCGTCATGGAGACGCTGCAGTTGTCGCAGGCGCGCGGCTACAGCACCGGCGGCACGCTGCATGTGGTGGTCAACAACCAGGTCGGCTTCACCACCTCGCGTCCCGAGGACGCACGCTCGACGATGTACTGCTCGGACATCGCCAAGATGCTCGAAGCGCCCATCTTCCATGTGAACGCCGACGACCCGGAGGCGGTGGTGTTCGTCACCCGCCTCGCCATGCGCTACCGCATGA
>DAIMYL010000152.1:0-4641 GCA_036734505.1 Steroidobacteraceae bacterium
TGGTCGATGTCCTGGCGGATCACGGTGGTCATGGTGGCGTCCCTCACATCCGCTCGATGATGGTGGCGGTGCCCATGCCGGCGCCGACGCAGAGCGTGGCGAGGCCGGTGCCGAGTCCGCGCCGCTCCAATTCGTCGAGCAGCGTGCCGAGGATCATGGCGCCGGTGGCGCCGAGCGGATGGCCCATGGCGATGGCGCCGCCGTTGACGTTGATCCTGTCGTGCGGCACCGCGAGCTGCTCCATGTAGCGCAGCACCACCGACGCGAAGGCCTCGTTGAGCTCGAAGAGGTCGATGTCGGCGGCCGACATGCGCGCGAGCTTGAGCGCGCGCTGCGAGGCCGGTGCCGGGCCGGTCAGCATGATCGTCGGCTCCGAGCCGATGGATGCGAAGGAGCGGATGCGCGCCCGGGGCTTGAGGCCGGTCTTGCGGCCGAAGGATGCGTTGCCGATGAGCACTGCGGCGGCGCCGTCGACGATGCCGCTGGAGTTGCCGGGGTGGTGATGGTGCTGGATGCGCTCGAGCTGCGGATAGCGCAGCAGCGATACGCCGTCCGCGCCGTACTTCTCGCCGATGTCGGCGAAGGAGGGCTTCAGCGCGGCCAAGGACTCGAGCGTCATCGATCCGCGGACCGTCTCGTCCTGCGCCAGCAGTTCGATGCCGAGCAGGTCATGGATCGGCACGACCGAGCGCGCGAAGCGCCCTTCGGCCCAGGCGGCCGCGGCGCGCTGTTGGCTGGCGACCGCGTAGGCGTCGAGATCGCGCCGTGAATATCCGTGGAGCGTCGCGACGAGGTCGGCGCTGACGCCCTGCGGCACGAAGTAGCTGGGGAAGGCGACGGCGGGGTCGACCGCCCACGCGCCGCCGTCCGAGCCCATGGGCACGCGCGACATGCTCTCGACGCCGCCGCCGACGGCGGCGAGCGCCTGACCTGCCATCACCTTGGCCGCCGCCATGTTCACGGCCTCGAGGCCGGACGAGCAGAAGCGGTTGATCTGCACGCCGGGCACCGATTCGTCGTAGCCCGCCATCAGCGCGGCGATGCGTGCGATGTCCGAGCCTTGCTCGCCGACCGGCATCACGCAGCCGAGCACGACATCCTCGACGAGGCGGGTATCGATCGCCGTGCGGTCGCGCAGGGCGACGAGCACCTGCCGCGCGAGCTCGACGGCGGTCACCTCGTGCAGCGCGCCGTCGCGCTTGCCTTTGCCGCGCGGGGACCGCACGTGGTCGTAGATGAAGGCGTCCATGACGGGTCTCCAGATCGTTGCAGCGTGCAGGGTAATATTGTCGACAGTATAATACCGAACCGTCGACACTGCATGGGGCGTGAGGATGCTTTCCGGAGAGCTCGGATTCCAGCTGTTCGATGTCCATGGCGCGGCCGATGCGCTCGCCCACCCGCGACACGCCCATCTGGACCGCGACACGCTCGAGGCGATCCTGCAGAGCGCCGAGGCCTTGGCCGCCGAGCGCTTCGCGCCGATCGCGGCGGCGCTCGACGGGACGGAGCCGCGCATGGTCGCGGGCCGCGCCGTCACGGCGCCCGCGCTCGCGCCGGCGCTCCGTGCCTACGCCGATGCCGGATTCATCGCCGCGGGCTTCCCGCCGGAGATCGGCGGGCTCGGGCTGCCGACCTCGGTCGGTACGGCGGTGATGGCGGCGTTCGGTGCGGCCTGCACGCCGGCGGCGGGCTATGTCTTCCTCACGGCGGCCGCTGCGCGCGTCATCGAGGCCTTCGGCAGCGCGGAGCAGCGTACGCAGTTCCTCGCGCCGATGCTCACCGGCCGCTGGTTCGGCACCATGTGTCTCAGCGAACCGCAGGCGGGCTCGTCGCTGCTCGATGCCGCCACGCAGGCCACCCGGATAGCCGACGGCCGTTACCGCATCCGCGGCGACAAGATGTGGATCTCCGGCGGCGACCATGACGCCGCCGAGAACATCGTCCATCTCGTGCTCGCGCGCATCGTCGAGGACGGCCGCCGGTCCGACGCGATGTCCTTGTTCATCGTGCCGCGGATCCGCGTCGACGGCACGCCGAACGGGGTGCAGTTGACGGGCCTCAACCGCAAGCTCGGCCACCACGCCACCACCAACTGCGCGCTCTCCTTCGGCGGTACGGACGAGTGCCTCGGCGAACTGCTCGGTGAGCCGGGTCGGGGTCTCGAATGCATGTTCCACATGATGAACGAGGCCCGGATCGGGGTCGGCACCACGGCCGCGGCGACGGCTTGGGCGGCGTACCGGTACTCGGCGGGCTATGCGCTCGAGCGCAGGCAGGGTCGGCGCGCCACGGACGGCGCGAAGGCGCGGCTCGTCGACCACGCCGATGTGCGGCGTATGCTGCTGTCGCAGAAGACCATCGCCGAGGGTGGTCTCTCGCTGTGCCTGTTCGGTGCCTGTCTCGTGGACCGGCAGCGCTGCGCGACCGATGACGGGACGCGGCGGTCGACCCGCGAGCTGCTCGAGCTGCTCACGCCCGTCATCAAATCATGGTGCGCGGAGCGCGGCGTGGAGTCGAACTCGCTCGCCATCCAGGTGATGGGCGGCGCCGGCTATGTGCGCGACCATCCGGTCGAGCGGTTGTTCCGTGACCAGCGTTTGAACCCCATCCACGAGGGCACGAACGGCATCCTCGCCATCGACCTCGTGGTGCGCAAAGCGCGTCGCGGTGCCGGTCTCGAGCCGCTGCTGCAGGCCATCGGTGCCGATGTGACCGCGGTGCTGGAGGCCACCGAAGCCTGCGCGACCGCGCGGTCCGTGGCGCAACATGTGGCCGCCGCCTCGACCACGCTGCGCAGCGTGCTGACGGCGGTGTCGCGGGATGAGGATCCCGGCGCGGCGCTCGCGTTCGCGTCGCCGGTCGCGCTGATGACGGGCGATCTCGCCGTGGCCTGGATGTGGCTCAAGCAGGCGCGGGCGGTGGCGGGGCGCGACGACGCCCGTGCGCAGGCCAAGCGCGCGGCGGCGCTGCACATGGTCACGCAGCTGTTGCCGCAATCCTTCGGGCTCGCCGCGACGGTGCTCGCCGGCGACGCGGCCTATGACCCGCTGCCGCCGGAGACCTTTGCCGAGGCCTGATCAGCGTTTGCGGCCGAGTTCGAGCTTCGCGACCGTCTCGAGGTGCACCTCGTCCGGCCCGTCCGCGAGCCGCAGGATGCGCGCGGCCGTGAAGGCATAGCCCAGGAAATAGTCGTCGCAGAGCCCGCCGCCGCCATGCACCTGGATCGCGCGGTCGATCACCGCCTGCGCCATGCGCGGCGCGACGACCTTGATCATCGCGATCTCGGTGCGCGCGACCTTGTTGCCCATCAGGTCCATCATGTGCGCGGCCTTCAGCACCAGCAGGCGCGCCTGGTCGATCTCGATGCGCGACAGCGCGATCTGCTGGCGCACCACGCCTTGATCGGCGAGCGTCTTGCCGAAAGCGGTTCGCGACTTCGCCCGCTCGCACATCGCCTCCAGCGCGCGCTCCGCGAGTCCGATGAGGCGCATGCAGTGGTGGATGCGTCCCGGGCCGAGGCGGCCCTGCGCGATCTCGAAGCCGCGGCCCTCGCCGAGCAGGATGTTGTCCGCCGGGACGCGCACACCCTCGAACAGGATCTCCGCATGGCCGTGCGCCGGCTCGTCGAAGCCGAGGGTCCGCAGCGGACGCAGGATCCTCACGCCGGGCGTGTCCATGGGCACGAGGATCATGGACTGCTGCTGGTGCCGCGGGCCGTCGGGGTCGGTCTTGCCCATGACGATCGCGATGCGGCAGCGCGGGTTCATGGCGCCGGTGGTCCACCATTTGCGGCCGTCGATCACATACTCGTCGCCCTCGCGGCGGATGCGCGTCTCGATGTTGGTCGCGTCGGACGATGCGACGGCGGGTTCGGTCATGCCGAAGCAGGAGCGGATATCGCCCGCGAGCAGCGGGGTGAGCCAGCGCGCCTTCTGCGCGTCGGTGCCGTAGCGGTGCAGCACCTCCATGTTTCCGGTATCGGGCGCGTTGCAGTTGAACACCTCGGGGGCCCAGGTCACCCGGCCCATCTCCTCGGCCATCGGCGCGTACTCGAGGTTGGTCAGCCCGGCGCCGTGCTCAGCGTCGGGGAGGAACAGGTTCCAGAGGTCCGCGGCGCGGGCCTCGGCCTTCAGTTCGTCGAGCACCGGCGGCGGCGTCCAGGGCGTCGGACCGGCGGCGACCTGCTCCTCGAACAGCTTCTCGTTCGGCATCACGCGCTCGCGCATGAATTCCTTGACGCGCGCATGCAGCACGCGGGCGCGGGGCGAGATGGGGAACAGCGGGTCGTGGGCGATGTCGTGCATGGCGTCGGTCACCGTCGGATCATTGGGTGTGGAAAGAGATGCGGCCGCACTGGAAGATCTGGACGGTCTGCTTGGGCGTCCAGGCCGAAGGCTTCATCCCGGCCTCCCAGGCGCGGAAGCGCGCCTGCAGGTCGCGCACGACCTCGGGCTTGGCGAAGGTCATGAGGTTCCGCTCCGAGGGGTCGGCCGAGAGGTCGAACAGCCAGGGGATCGCGCCCTCGCGCGTGTTCGACAGCAGCTTCCAGTCGCCCGATACGACCGCGTACTCGGGGCCGGTACGGAAGAACAGCGCCTCGTGGATGGTCTCGGTCTCGCGTCCGGGCTGCATGCGCGG
>DAIMYL010000153.1:0-4638 GCA_036734505.1 Steroidobacteraceae bacterium
TCATCCGCATCGACGGCGAGGACGCGGTGCTGATGGAGCTGCGTCAGTCCTTCGATTGAGCGGCGAGCCGGTCCTGCTGCAACCAGCGCGACGACAGCCAATAGCAGAGGGCGGCCGGCACGAAGATCAGCGTGGTGACCGTCATCGAGCGCTGCAGACCCAGGCCGTAGGCGCGGGTGCAGACTTCGCGCAGCTCCGGCGCGAGCGCTGACAGGTCCCGCGCGCGGCAGGTGGTCGTATCGAGCGCCGCGCCGAAACCCGAGGCGTCGATGGCCTGCCGCATGAAGGTGTCGCTCAGCAGGCCGACCAGCTGCGGCCCGATGCCGTTGCCCACCAGCGCGATGATGAGCAGCAGGATGGCGATCGTCGAAGCGCGGGAGCGCGAGGGCACCAGCGACTGGCTGATGGTGAACTGCGCGCTGGCATAGGAATAGTGCACCACGGCCGCCACCAACCAGACGGCGAAGGTGAGGCCCAGACGGTCGCCCGGCATGTGGAAGGCGATGATGTAGAACGGTACCGCGGTCAGCAGCGCGGCCGCGGGCAGCCAGGCGATGACGGCGGGTGACCGCGGAGTCAGACGATCGCTCAGATATCCGCCCAACCAGGTGCCACCGGCGGCGGCCAACGCCAGCGGACCCCCGAAACGCAGCGCGAACTCGCCGGGCGGCATGCCATGCAGACGCTGCATCATGGGTGCTTGGAAGGCGAAGTGGCCGTAGCCGACGAGCGCGGTCAGACCGGCGCCGGCGCACATCAGCCAGAAACTGCGCTTCGCGCGCAGCAACCGCAGCGTCTCGCCGAGGCCGGCGCGGTCCTGTTTCGGCGCGCCGGGCGGGTCGCTCGCGCCGCGCGGGGGTTCGCGCATCGTCAGCAGGACGATGAGCGCGACGAGCACGCCGGGCACCCCCAGCGCAAGGAACACGAAGCGCCAACCGAACCCCTCGCCCCATTGCAGGATGTCGGGCAGGTTCCCCATGCCGAAGATGTCGAGCAGACCGCGGACGCGCTCATCGGAGAGCTGCGCCG
Organism: Steroidobacteraceae bacterium; assembly: GCA_036734505.1. GTDB lineage: Bacteria > Pseudomonadota > Gammaproteobacteria > Steroidobacterales > Steroidobacteraceae > UBA964. The sequence goes on from DAIMYL010000153.1 coordinate 1,030, forward strand.
CCGGGCCGCCGATGAAGCTCGCCAGCGCGCCGCCGATGGGCACGCCCATCGTGTAGGTGCCGATCGCGCGGGCGCGATCGCCTGGGCGGAAGTAATCGCCGATGATCGAATTGGCGGGCGGTGTGCAGCCCGCCTCGCCGATGGCCACCCCGATGCGCGCGATGAGCAGGAACACGAACCCCGTGGCGAGGCCGCAGAGCGCGGTCATCACCGACCAGAGCGCGATGCACAGCGCGAGGATGCGCACCCGGTTCCAGCGGTCCGCCGCCATCGCCAGCGGGATGCCCATCAGGGCGTAGAAGAGCGCGAACGGCGGGCCGTTGAGGAATCCGTACTGCGTGTCGGTCAGGTCGAACTGCGCGATGATCGGTTGCGCCATCACGCCGAGCAGCTGCCGGTCGATGAAGTTCAGCGTGTACACCCCGAGGAGCGACAGCACCACATATCGGCGATAGGCGGCGCTGCCGATGTTCTGCCCCTCGGCGCTCATGGGCGCATCTCTCCGCGGCGGACGACCGATGCCGCGATCGACCACTGCGCAGACCAGTAGAGCACCATCAGCAGCACCTTCAGCGCCAGCACCGGCGCGACGAAACGGTTGTAGGCGACGAGGACATCGCTCAGGACGAAAGCCGTCGCGCCGAGCGCCGCGTAGCGCGCGAGCCGCGGCGGATGCGCGCCGCCCACCGTCGCCCACGCCCGCCAGACCATCAGGCAGATGGCGACGATGTAGGCCGCCACCGCGCCGCGCAGGTCACCCGAAGCGGGTGCCAGCCACAGATAGGCGCCGATGCCGAACAGCGCCGCCGGCACGGCGCGCGACCACTGCGGCCGACGGTCGCGTGCGGTGAACGCGACGATGTAGACCACCTGTGCACCGAGGAAGGCCACGAGGCCGGGGACGAAGAACGGCGGCTGGAACTCCAGGAACAGGTCGCCGACGGCGCTCATCGCGAGCGCCATCGCGATGCGGCGGTGGTCGGCGTCCGGGAAGGGTGCGAGCCAGGCGATGAGACAGAGCACCGGGATGGACTTGGTGAGGAGCCGCAGCATGTACTGGTCGGCGAAGAGGCCGTAGAAGTACGCCGCCGCGGCGAGCAGGCCGATGATCAGCAGCGTTCTGTCGCGTCGCATCTATCGCCTCAATCTTCGGAAGGTTCGAACATGCCCCGCTCGGCGAGGTTGCGGTCGCGGCTGTCGTCGACCTGGCGCTTGAGCACGGCGGAATCGGTGAGGAAAGTCTCGATGGTGACGGGTCGCGCTGTCCGCAGCATCGGGTGTGCCAGATGGGTGACGGTCTGCACGCGGGTCAGGCGGTCCTCGGTGATGTACAGCTGCAGCAGCGGCACCAGCGCGATGCCGAGCGCGGCGAGCCCCACGAACCAGCGCAGGATCGGCCAATGGTTCGGGTCGGCGAGGCGCAGATGCTGCCGGACGATGAGCGCGAAACCGGCGATCTGGACATACGGCTGGATGCGCACCGGCCACAGCCAGTTCATGCCGAACGCGAGCGTGTTCAGCACCGTCTCCACCGCGCCGAGCGCGAGCAGCCCGATGCAGATGATGGCGAGGTGGGAGAAGAACCTCTCCTTGCCGCTGATCAGCCGGCCGTACAGGGTATAGACCGCGCTCCACAGGCCGAGCGCGAGCGCGCTGCGGCCGAGGCTGTTCAGATAGAGCGGCGGCCGTTGGCCGCGCGCCTCCACCATGAGGCCCCAGGCCTCGCTGCAGAGGTAGACCGCGAGCAGCACGGTCGCCCACAGCCCGATCCGCCCGAGGTCGAGCGGTCGTTCCGCCGGTACCGGCCACGCCGTGGAGCGGAACCGCAGCAGGGTCTGTCCGAGCCGCACCGGGCGGTCGTCGATGATGCGCACCTCATCCGTGCGCCGGCCGCCTTTGGGGACGAGTCCGTTGCGGGTGCCGAGGTCGATCAGCCGGGCGGCATCGCCGTCGGGTTCGAGCTTCGCGTGGTACGGCGCGCAGTGCTCGTCGTCCAGCACCACATCGTTGTCGAGCGCGCGTCCGATCCGCAGACCGCCGGGCGGTACCGCCACGCGGTGTTGCGCCGTGCCGTCGCGCTGCAGGACCTCGACGAACCAGCTCATCGCAGCCTCTCGAGGAAGGCCTGGGTGATGCGGGTCGCGTTCTCGAAGGAGAAGCCGTCCAGCTCGAGTCCGCTCTTCAGCCGCTGGTGCACACCGTCGACCTGCAGCGCACCGACCCGGTACCGGTAGAGGCCGGGGAACTTCCGGTAGGCGTTCACGCACATCGAGACGCGGTAGACGCGCTCCGCGACGCGCACGAAGTCGGCGCGACATTCGTCGCGGGTGACCTCCTGGTCGAACCGCGTCGTCAAGGACCCCAGATGGGAGGGGGATTCGCTGTCGATGTCGAGGAACTGCGGCGTCACGAGGCTGATGTTGCGCTGGAACACATGGTCGATCTCGGCATCGCCGAGCGTCAGACGCCGGTTCACGAACAGACCGCCCTTGAGGTCGCAGCGCAGGCGCTCCCGGAGGAAGCGCGGCTCGTCCACGCGTCGGGTGTCGGCCCAGCACCTCGGCAGGGCGCCGCCGAGCGTCGGAACGACGCGGCCGCTCAGTTTCTGGGTGGTGAAGTTGGCGGGTCGCCCACCGCCGTCCGCGGCATCCAACAGGGTACGGGTGACGAACTCCTGGTGCAGCAGCAGCTGCCGCGCGATCTCGCTGCGCCATTCCCGTCTCGGCCGGGCGCTCGTCGACCGGGCCAGCATGTCCCGCACGAACCGGACCGGCACCAGGAAGCTCAGCGACTCGCCGTCGCGCCGTGTGGCGACGTTGACGCCGACCACGCGGCCTGCCGCGTCGATGGCCGGGCCGCCGCTCATGCCGCTGTTGAGCGCACCGGAGAACAGCATCTGCTCGTAGAGCTGCGCCTCGACCTTGCCGTTGTAGATGCCCTCGGAGATCAGGAAGCCGAGCTCCAATGGGTTGCCGAGGGCGAACACCTTGGCGCCCTGCGCGAGCGGCTCGTCGCGCAGCGGGAAGGTCTGCCACGGATCGCGTTCCACCATCGGATCGATGCGCAGCAACGCGAGGTCGTGGATGACATCGATCGCCACCAGCGAAGCATGGGTCCGGCGCTCGTTCGTGCCGCGCAGTTCGATCCGGTACTTGATCGGATCGATCGCGAGATCGGCGACCACATGGTAGTTGGTGACCACCCAAGCGCCCGCGCGCGGGTCGTCGCGGACCACGAAGCCCGAGCCGAGCGAGGACTGCTCGTTGGCCGACGCGAGCAGCACCCGTACCTGCACGATGCGGTCCCGGGTCCGGGCGAACAGTTCCCGCGCCGATGTCGAGGGCTCCGGCAGCGGCCGGGCATCCGGTTCCGTCCGCGCGGCAGCGGGCGGTGCCTGTGCGCTGCCGGGCACGGCGAGGAGGGCCACGAGCGTCATCGCCAGCACGGCGGCGATGCCTGGACGATGCCGCCCGGGCGGCCCGTCGCAGGTCGGATCACCGATGTCATGCCTGTCCGAGTTGAGCATGTACCCCCGCACCTCGCTCGCTCTTCCAAGGATGCCGCAAAGTCCGGCCGGGCGATACCATGCCGCCGTGAGCGCGAGCAGCA
>DAIMYL010000154.1:0-4623 GCA_036734505.1 Steroidobacteraceae bacterium
CGTCCTCCCGCTCGAACATCGCGGCGAAACCGCCGGTGCCGATGCAGAGCGGGGGTCTCTCCGACGCGCCGAAGTTCTCGGCGGTGAGTCGCTGCAGGATCTCGCGCACCGTGCCCAGCTGACCGTAGTACGCGCCGCTCTGCATGCTCTCGACGGTCGATCGGCCGAGGCAGGGCCGACCGTGCATCGGCAGGATCTCCACGGCGGGCAGTTTCGCGGTGCGCGTCTCCAGCGCTTCGAGCGAGATCCGCAGCCCGGCGACGATCACGCCGCCGAGATAATCGGCGTCCGCCGACACCGCGCAGAAGGTGGTGGCGGTTCCGAAGTCGGCGATCAGCAGATCACGGCCGGGGAACAGCCGTGTCGCGGCCACGGCGTTGGCGATGCGGTCCGCGCCCACCTCCAAGGGGTTCCGGTAGCGCACCCGCAGCCCGGTGCGCGCACCCGCCTGCAGCACGAACGGCTCCTTGCCGAAGTACTTCTGGCAGGCGCCGCGCAGGGAGTGCAATGCATCAGGCACCACCGACGCGATGCCGATGAGGGAGATCGCGCCGGGGTCGATGCCGTTCTCGCGCATCGCGGCGCGCAGGAACACGCCGATCTCGTCGCTGGATGCGCGCGAGTCCGAGGTCTTGCGGAACTGCAGCAGCAAGGGTGCGTCGTTGGTCGCTTCGCCGTAGAGGCCGGCGTGCAGGGTGGTGTTGCCGACATCGATGCACAGGATCATCCGCGTGTCTCCGGGGTGGGCAGGGAAGCCACGAACCCGGCGAGGCGCCCGCCGATGCCGTCGCGTCCGTCGAAGACCTCCGGGGGGCGCTCTGCGTCGGTCCAGAACTCCCAGCGCGGCCATGTCCGAAGGTCGTTGGCGACGACGGCCGCGACGCCGTCGTTCGCCAGTACCTGCGCGACCTTGCGGCGGCGCTCGGCGTCGTCGGCGCCCGCGGTCAGCTTGAAGGCGACGATGCGCAGCGCCGGGTTGCGCGACCATGCGCGCGCCGATGCGATGAGCTTGGGCGTGCGCGCGAAACGCAGGGTGAGCGTATCGCCTTCCGCATCGAGCTTGCCGGTCAGCGCGCCGCCGTCCGGCGACAGCATCGGGCGCCAGTCGCTGACCGCCGCGGCCTGCACCAGCAGGTCATAGGTCTCCCCGGCGAGCAGGCCGCGCAGGCTGCGCTCGAACGAATCGAAGTCGTCGTAACGCTCGAGGCGCTCGATGTCCTCCGCATGCGGTGCGCCCACCGCTGTCAGCAGCGTCACCGTATGCCCGAGCGCGGCGAGGTCGGCGGCGAGGTCCGCACCGGTGCGGCCCGTCGAGCTGTTGACGATGGACCGCACGGCGTCGAGCGGCATGCGCGTGCCGCCTGCGGTGACCAATATCCTGAGCGGGACGGCCGCGCGTGCCGGCGAGGGCGACGACGAAGCGGATGACGGTCCCGCCGCGCCGCGCTCCTGCTGCGCCGCTTGCAGCACGGCGGCCAGCAGAGCCTCCGGTTCGGCGAGCCGGCCGGCGCCGACCTCGCCGCAGGCCAAGGCGCCGCTGCCGGGCTCGACGATCGTGCAGCCCATGCCGCGCAGCCGCTCGAGCGAGGCGCGGGTCGTCGGGTGCTCGTACATGCGGGTGTTCATCGCCGGTGCGATGAGCCAGGGCTTGGTGAAGTCGTGGGCGAGGAACAGCGTGCCGACGAGGTCGTCGCCGATGCCGGACGCCAATTTGTTGAGGGTGTTGGCGGTGCAGGGCGCCGCGAGCACCACATCCGCCCAGCGCACGAGCCGGATGTGCTCCATGTGGTCGCCGGCGGCGAAGGTCTCGGAGCGCACACGACGACCGGTGAGGCCCTCGAGGCTCGCTTCGCCGATGAACCCGCGCGCCGCCGGGGTCATCACGACCTCGACCTCGGCGCCCACCGGCGCCTGCACCAGGCGCGAGACGAGCTGCACCACCTTGAAGGCGGCGATCGAGCCGCTCATCAGCAGCAGCACGCGCAACGGACGGTCAGCCGAGGGCGACATTGTCGATCAACCTCACTTCATCGAGGAACGCCGCGGCGAAACGCCGCATCGCGCCCGGCGGAGCGGCGCCGAGCACGCGGTCCTCCAGATAGTCGACGCGGAAGCCGGCGGCCTCGAGCGCGGCGCGCGCGGCGTCCGCGTCCGGCGCTTCGCGCAGGGTCTTCGCGAGCAGCGGTGCGAGCGCCCGTCGCTCGGGCGTGAGGCGCGAGTTGCGAGAGCTCATCGCGAGACCGTCGGCTTCGCGCACCGTCGGGCAGCCGACCACCGTCCAGGGCAGGAAGAACGCGTCCACCATGCCGCGGACCAGCGTGAGCTGTTGCCAGTCCTTCTCGCCCATGTAGAGCCGTTGCGCGTCCCGGTCGCCGCCGAGCTGCGCGATCTGCAGCAGTTTCATCACCACCGACAGCACGCCGTCGAAATGACCGGGTCGCGACGCGCCGCAGAGCACGGTCGACACGGCGTTCTCCTGCACCTTGTAGGTGTAGCCCTCGGGGTAGAGCTCGGCCGCCGTCGGCAGCAGCACATGGTCGACACCGGCCGATCGCGCGAGCGCGAGGTCCGCCTCGAGCGTGCGCGGATAGCGTGCGAGGTCGTGCGGATCGTCGAACTGCGTGGGGTTCACGAAGACCGACAGCAGCACCGTGTCGCAGTCCTGCCGCGCGCGCGCGAGCAGCGCGGCGTGCCCGGCGTGCAGGTTGCCCATGGTCGGTACGAAGCCGAGCGAGCGGCCTGCGAGGCCGCGCTTGGTCGCCAGCCAGGCATCGATGCCCTGCGCGACGATCACCGGCCGCCTGCGCGGGCGCGCTCCGCGGGTCGCTGGGACGGCGCCGCCGCCGCATCGCCGAAGGTCTCGTCGGGTCCGGGGAAGCGGCCGCTCTTCACCTCGCGCGCGTAGGCGTCGAGCGCGGCGCCGACCTGCTGCGCACCGTCGAGATAACGGCGCACGAAGCGCGGCCTGAAGCCGGGGTCGAGACCGAGCAGGTCGGTGATCACCAGCACCTGGCCGTCGCAGTCGGGGCCGGCGCCGATGCCGATGGTCGGCACCGCGAGCGAACGGGTGATGCCGGCGGCGACCGCTCGCGGCACGCATTCGATGACGAGCGAGAAGACGCCGCAGTCCTGCAGCCGCTGTGCCTGCTCGTGCAGCGTCGCGGCGGCTTCCGGATCCTTGCCCTGGTAGTTGAAGCCGCCGAGCGCATGCACATGCTGCGGCGTCAGGCCGATGTGGCCCATCACCGGCACGCCGCTCTCGACGATGTGACGGATGTCCGCCTCCGACCCGTCCACGCCCTCGAGCTTCACGGCATTGGCGCCGGCGCGCATCAGCTTCTCGACGGCGCGCATCAGCGCGCTGCGGCCGCGGCGGTGGGACAGGAACGGCAGGTCGGTGACGACGAAGCCGTCCGGACCGAGGCCTCGACGGACCGCGGCGGTGTGCAGCGCCATCATCGCGACATCGGCGGCCACCGTGTCGCGGTGGCCGTGCACGGCCATGGCGACCGAGTCGCCGACCAGAACGGCGTCGATCTGGGAGCCGGCGACGAGGCGGGCGGTGGGGGCGTCGTAGCAGGTGACGACGGCGATCTTCTCGCCACGGCGCTTGGCCGCGGCGAACTGCGGGAGGGTCTTCATCGGGTACCTGTCCTCGGGATCAAGTCCGACGGGGAGGGTACACCGCGTCGGTGCCCCAGGCCAACCCCCGAGCCTCCGCAGCGCCTACCACGCGTTGCGCAGTTCGCGCAGCTTGAGGAACACCTGCCGCGGCGTCGGCGCGGCCGGCAGCTCCGGAAATCTTTGCCGCAGCCGGTCCACGATCGTCGGCCGCTGCAGCCGGAAGAACGCGTTGATGCGCCGCTCCTCGCCGAGCGTGGTGACGGGCGCCGCGGCGCCGTCGCCCGTCAGCTGCGCGAGCAGCGCCGCCGCGGCCGCGTTGTCCGGCTCGACCTCCAGCGTGAAAGCGAGGTTGCGCGCCAGGTAATCATGCCCCGGATGCACCGCCACCGCGTCGGGCAGCCGCGCGAACCGCTTCTCGAAGGTCTCGTAGAGCAGGTCCGGGTCGCCGCCGTTGTGGCAGTTGCCGGCGCCGGCGTTGAAGAGCGTGTCGCCGCTGATCAGCGCCGGGCGGTCGCCGTGCGCGAGCAGGCAGACATGCGCGCGCGTGTGCCCCGGGGTGTCGAGGCACTCGAGCTCCACGCTGCGCCCGATGCGGATGATGTCCCCCTCGCCCACGGCCCGGTCCAGGGCGCTCAGCTTGGGGGCGGCGCCGGCGTGCGCCAGCACCTCCGCCCCGGTCGCGGCGCGTAGACCATCGTTGCCGCCGATGTGATCGCCGTGCTCGTGGGTGTTGAGGATGTGGGTGATGGTCCAGCCGCGACGCTGCGCGGCCCCGTGCACCGCGCGCCAGTCGAGCGGGTCGACGGCCATCGCTTGGCCCGTCTCGCCGCAGGCGATGAGGTAGTGGTAGTTCCGCCAGGCGTTGTCCGGCCAGATGCGCTCGATGATCATCGCCCCTCCTGCGGTGTCGCGGGGTCCTGCGGTGCGGCGACGGCGTCCGCCGGGACGGCGTCCGCCCCTGTCGCATCATGCTCCGCACCGGCACCGCTGCGCCCGCCA
>DAIMYL010000155.1:0-4610 GCA_036734505.1 Steroidobacteraceae bacterium
GGGCGTCCCGGCGGCGGCCGTACGGGGCCGGCGGACTGCGGGCCGGTCGCGCTGCGACCGTGCCCCGGGCCGGATAGTTCAGTGCCGCGCCAGACGCGGGCGGCGCGAGTGTACCCGAGCAGGCCTTGTGGCTGCGGCCGCCCTCAGCCGCGCGGATGGTGCTGGCTGTGCAGGCGCTTCAGGCCTTCACGTGCCACGAAGGTATAGATCTGGGTGGTCGACAGGTCGCTGTGACCGAGCAGCATCTGCACCACGCGCAGGTCGGCGCCATGGTTGAGCAGATGCGTGGCGAAGGCATGCCGCAGGGTGTGCGGCGAGAGCGGCTTGTCGACCCGCGCGAGCCGCGCGTAGCGCTTGATGATGTGCCAGAACGACTGGCGCGTCATGCGGTCGCCGCGGCGGGTCGGGAAGAGATAGTCGGTGACCTGCGCGCCGAGGATCTCGGCCCGCGGTCCGTCCATGAATTCGTTGATCCAGCGGATGGACTCGGCGCCGAGCGGCACCAGGCGCTCACGGTTGCCCTTGCCGCTGATGCGCACCACGCCCTGGTTGAGGTTCACCTGCGGGTGCTTCAGGCCGACGAGCTCGGAGACGCGCAGTCCGGTCGCGTACAGCACCTCGAGCATGGTGCGGTCCCGGATGCCGAGCGCCCCGGACAGGTCGGGCGCGGCCAGCAGACGCTCGACCTCCTCCTCGGTGAGCGACTTCGGCAACGCGCGGCCGGTGCGCGGCATCGAGATGTCGAGCGTCGGGTCCTCCTTGATCGCTCCGTCGCGCAGCTGCTGCCTGAAGAAGCAGCGGAACGAGGACAGCTGTCGGGCCGTGGACCGCGGCCGAGCGCCGCCCTCGGCCTTGGAGGCGATGAAGTCGAGCAGGTCCGCACGGTCGACCGAGCGCAGCGTCCGTCCGCGCTTGGCGAGCCAGCGCTGCAGCGACAGCAGATCGGCACGGTACGCGGCGAGCGTGTTGGCCGACAGGCCGCGCTCCATCCAGACCGCGTCCAGGAAGCGCGGCACCGAGGGATCTATCTGTACGGATTCGTCCATGGTTGGAGGACAGTATGCCGACCACGGGAAGCGCGGGCCGTGACGGCCCTCACAACTATGCGCGCTCGTTGACTTTCGACCGCCACCCGCGAAGCATACCGCGCGGATGCCGCCGTCCCCCTCAAAATCCCCTACGCCGCGCGGGTCGTCCGGCACCGCGCTCCGACGCGAGAGCCTGCCGGCGCTCGCGCTTCGGGTCGTATACGGGTCCTGGACCTGGCTGGTCTTCCTGGTGGTGGCCCTCGTCACGCTGCTGCTGCTGCTCGTGCTGCCCGGCATGGATCGGCGGCGGCATGTCACGGGCGTGGCCGCCCGCTTCATCCTGAAGCTCGCCGGCGTACCGCTGGCGGTCACCGGCATAGAGCGGCTGCCGCCCGGCCAATGCATGGTGGTCGCCAACCACTCGAGCTACATCGACGCCATCGTGGTGAAGGCGGTGCTGCCGGAGCGCTTCGCCTATGTGGTCAAACGCGAGATGGCCTCGGTGCCGCTCGCCGGGCTGCTGCTCGAACGCATCGGCACGGAGTTCGTCGAGCGCTTCGACCGCCACAAGGGCGGACTCGATGCGCGGCGCGTGCTGCGCAGCGCCACCAGCGGGCAGCCGCTGCTCTTCTTCCCGGAAGGCACCTTCGAGCCCGAACCGGGGCTGCTGCGGTTCCGCATCGGCGCGTTCGCGAGCGCAGCGCGGGCGCGCTGCCCCGTGGTGCCCTGCGCGATCCGCGGCACCCGCGACATACTGCCGAGCCCGTTGTTCTTCCCGCGGCCCGGCAAGGTCGAGTTCGAGGTCCTCGAACCGCTGCACCCCGACCCCGCGCTGCCGCCGGAGCGGGCATCGGCGGCGCTGCGCGATGCGGCGCGGGCGGCGATCCTGGCCCGCGTCGGCGAACCGGATGCGGCGACCGAGGACGCGGCCCGCGAGGATGCAGCCGGGGAGCGCGTTGGCTAAACTGCCCGCCTCTCCCCGCAAGAGGCTTCGCGGATGTCCGTCTCCGTCGTGATCGCGGCTGCTTGCCGCACGCCCATCGGCGCTTTCCAAGGCGTGCTGTCCGGGGCCACCGCCCCGCAGCTGGGCACCGCCGCCATCGCCGGCGCCCTCGCCGCCGCCAAGATCGCCCCGGCCGATGTCCAGGAGGTCGTGATGGGCTGCGTGCTGCCCGCCGGCCTCGGTCAGGCACCCGCGCGGCAGGCCGCGCTCGGCGCGGGCATCCCGGCCTCGGTGCCCGCCACCACCATCAACAAGATGTGCGGCTCGGGCCTCAAGGCCATCATGATGGCCGCCGACCAGATCCGCGCGGGCGACATCGACATCGCGGTCGCGGGCGGGCTCGAGTCGATGAGCAACGCGCCGTACCTGCTGCCCAAGGCGCGCTCGGGCTACCGCATGGGCCACGGCGAAGTGCTCGACCACATGTTCTACGACGGTCTGCAGTCCCCCTGGGACGGCCAGATGATGGGCTGCTTCGCGGAGAACACCGCCGGCCGCTACGCGTTCTCGCGCGCCGAGCAGGACGCCTACGCCGCCGAGTCGGTGCGCCGTGCGCTGGCCGCAGTCGAGAGCGGCGCGTTCGTCGATGAGATCGTCCCGGTGACGGTCAAGGGCCGCAAGGGCGAGACGCGCGTCGAACGCGACGAGACCCCGTTCACCTGCGACCTCGCCAAGATCCCGCAGCTGAAACCCGCCTTCCGCAAGGACGGCACGGTCACCGCGGCGAGCTCGTCGTCGATCTCCGACGGCGCAGCGGCCGCGGTGTTGATGAGCGCCGCCGCGGCGGCGAAGCGCGGCGTCACGCCGCTCGCGCGCGTGGTCGCGTACGCGAGCCACGCGCAGGAGCCCGAGTGGTTCACGCTGGCGCCGGTGGGCGCCATCCGGAGCGTGCTCGCGAAGACCGGGTGGTCCGCGGCCGATGTGGACCTCTTCGAGGTCAACGAGGCCTTCGCCGCCGTGTCCATGGCCGCCGCGCGCGACATCGGCATCCCGGCGGACAGACTCAACATCAACGGCGGCGCCTGTGCGCTCGGCCACCCGATCGGCGCCACCGGGGCGCGCATCGTCGCCACGCTCGCGCATGCTCTCGCGCGGCGCGGCCTGCGCCGTGGCATCGCGGCGCTCTGCATCGGCGGCGGCGAAGCCACCGCCATCGCCATCGAGCGCGGCTGATCCTGCGCCGCCCGCCGCCGCGCCCACGCACACCTAAGGACCAGGGGACCCGAACATGGACATCACCCAAGCCCGCGCCGTCGTCACCGGCGGCGCCTCCGGCCTCGGCAACGCGGTGGCACGGCATATCGCCGCGCGCGGCGGCCAGGTCACGCTCGTCGACATCCAGGAGGGGCCGGGTCAGGCGGCCGCGGCGGCCATCGGCACGAAGGCGCGCTTCCTGCGCTGCGATGTCAGCTCCGAAGCCGAGGTGAACGCGACGATGGACGCGGCCGCGGCGGCGATGGGCGGCATCGACCTCTTGGTCAACTGCGCGGGTGTCATCGGCGCGGCGCGCGTGCTCGGCCGCAACGGCCCGATGGCCGGCGAGTTCTTCGCGCGCGTGGTGCAGATCAACCTCATCGGCACCTTCCTCTGCGACAAGGCCGCCGCGGCGATCATGCAGCGCAACACACCCAACGCGGACGGCGAGCGCGGCGTCATCATCCACACCTCCTCGGTCGCGGCCTTCGAGGGCCAGATCGGCCAGGCCGCCTACACGGCCACCAAGGCGGGGCTCTCCGGCATGACGCTGCCGCTCGCGCGCGAGTTCGCGGCCTTCGGCATCCGCGTGCTGTCGATCGCGCCCGGCATCTTCCACACGCCGATGGTCGGCGGCCTGCCGGCCGATGTGCAGGCCTCGCTCGGCGCGCAGGTGCCCTTCCCCTCGCGGCTCGGCCGTCCCGAGGAGTACGCGCAGCTGGTGGAATCGATCTACTCGATCGCGATGCTGAACGGCGAGACGATCCGTCTCGACGGCGCGATCCGCATGCAGCCGAAGTGAGGGTCTGATGGACATCGAACGCGACCAGATGGAGTACGACGTGCTGGTGGTGGGCGGCGGCCCGGCCGGCCTCGCCTGCGCCATCCGCCTCAAGGAGAAGAAGCCCGACCTCACGGTCTGCGTGCTGGAGAAGGCGTCGGCCATCGGCGCGCAGGCGCTGTCGGGCGCGGTGCTGGAGCCGGGCCCGCTCGATGCGCTGCTGCCCGGCTGGCGCGACGCGCCCCCGGGCATCTGCGTGCCCGCCAAGCGCGACGAGTTCGCGCTGCTGACGCGCACCGGCAGCATCCGCATGCCGGTCCCGCCGCAGCAGCACAACGAGGGCAACTTCATCGTCTCGCTCGGGCTCCTCACGCCGCTGCTCGCGGCGCGCGCCGAGGCGCTCGGCGTCGATGTGTTCCCGGGCTTCGCCGCGGCGCACCCGCTCTTCAACGAGGACGGCTCGGTCGCCGGCGTGCAGATCGGCGATGTCGGCATCGAGAAGTCGGGCGAGCCCGGCCCGAACTTCGCGCCCGGCCCCGAGGTGCGCGCGCGCATCACCGTGCTCGCCGAGGGCTGCCGCGGCAGCGTCAGCAAGCAGCTCATC
>DAIMYL010000156.1:0-1655 GCA_036734505.1 Steroidobacteraceae bacterium
CCGTGGTCCTTCGCTTCCTTGCGGTTGAAGGCCCAGGGCAGGTTGCGGCCGTGGTGCTCGGCGAGCGCCGCGGCGGTGGCCGCCACCAGCGGGATGCCTTTGTAGGCGGGACCGAAGAGCATGTCGCACTCCACGCCCGAGGCGACGAGCGCCGCGGCGTAGCAGCGGCCGAGCCGCGCCAGCGCCTCGCCGTCGTCGAACAGACCGGCGTTGAAGAAGTACGGGCTCTCGCGGCCGGACTTGAGGGTGAAGCGGCCGAAGCGCAGCGCGTTGCGCGCCAGGGCGAGCTCGACGAAATCGCGTTGGAAGGGGTGCATCCCGCTATGATACTCCCGTGCGCGTCATCACCCTGAACGCCAACGGCATCCGCTCCGCCGCCGCCAAGGGCGCCTTCGCCTGGCTGCGCGAGCAGGACGCCGATGTGGTCTGCCTGCAGGAGACCAAGGCCCACGAACCCCAGCTCGAGGGCCACGATGTCGACCTGCCGGGCTACCACCGCTTCTTCTACGACGCCCTGCGCCCGGGCTACTCGGGCACGGCACTTTATTGCCGCCGGAAGCCCCGTGAGGTGATCCGCGGCTTCGGCGTCGACGAGTTCGACCGTGAGGGCCGCTATCTCGAGGCCCGGTTGCCCGGCCTCTCGGTGGTCTCGCTCTACCTGCCTTCCGGGTCGTCGGGTCCCGAGCGGCAGGCCTCCAAGTTCCGCTTCCTCGAGGCCTTCGTGCCGCACCTGCAGCGGCTGCGGCGGCGGCGCGAGCCGGTGCTGCTCTGCGGCGACTGGAACATCGCGCACAAGGAGATCGACCTGCGCAACTGGAAGTCCAACCAGAAGAACAGCGGCTTCCTGCCCGAGGAGCGGGCGTGGATGGACACGCTCTTCGGCACGCTCGGTTTCGTCGACACCTTCCGCGAGGTGCAGCCTGGCCCGGACCAGTACACCTGGTGGTCGAACCGCGGCCAGGCCTGGGCCAAGAACGTCGGCTGGCGCATCGACTACCAGATCGGCAGCAAGGCGCTGGCGGGCGCCGCGCGCGCCGCGCACATCCACAAGGCGAGCCGGTTCTCCGACCACGCGCCGCTCGTGATGGACTACGATCTTTGAGCGTCGATCTGCTCGCGCCGATCCGCCCCTACCTCGCGCGCGAGCCGCTGGCGGCGTTCCTGCTCGGCATCTCCTCGGGCTTCCCCTACGCGATGATCGGCGCGACGCTCACCACGCGCCTCGCGCAGGACGGCATCGACAAGCGCACCATCACGGCGTTCGCGCTGGCCTTCCTCGTCTACAACCTCAAGGTGTTCTGGGCGTGGATGGTCGACGGCGTGCGGTTGCCGTTGCTCGGACGCCTGGGTCAGCGCGTCTCCTGGATGCTGTTCGCCGGTGCGCTCGTCATCGCGGCCGTGGTCAACCTGGCGCTCGTCGACCCGAAGGCGAGCCTGCAGGCGACGATCATCGCGGCGGTGCTGCTCGGCATCGCGGGAGCGACCTTCGACATCGTGATCGACGCCTACCGCATCGAGACCCTGCGACCTGAGCAGCTCGGCATCGGCTCGGGCATGTCGCAGTACGGTTGGCGCATCGGTTCGGCGACCGCGGGCGCGCTCGCCTTGATGATCGCGCTCCGCGCGGGATGGGAGGCGGCGTACATCGCCTGCGC
>DAIMYL010000156.1:1755-4601 GCA_036734505.1 Steroidobacteraceae bacterium
CTGCTGTTCGAGCGGCTCGGCCTCGCGCGCGCGGTGCTGCTCGCGCTGGTGCTGATGGGCCTGTCGAACCTCAGCTTCGCCGCGTTGGCCGCGGCCGGTCACAGCAACTACGGCCTCGCGGCGGCGATCGGCTTCGAGAACTTCGCGAGCGGGTACGGCGGCGTGGTGGTGGTCGCCTACCTCTCGGCGCTGTGCAACCTGCGGTACACCGCTGCGCAGTATGCGTTGGTGTCGGCGGCCGCGAGCGTCGCCGGGCGGCTGCTCACCGGGACCACCGCGGGCGGTCTCATCGAGTCGCTCGGTTACGTGCAGTTCTACCTGCTGACGACGGTGCTGGCGGTGCCCGGCATCCTGCTCTTCTGGTGGATGTGGCGGCGCGGCACGGTCGACGAAGCGCTCGGCACCGCCGGCAAGACGAGCGCCGCGCCGCCGTGAGCATCGACGGCGCCGCCGTCTGCACCCTCGAGGAGCTCGCGGCGACGGGCAGCCGCGGTTTCAGCGTGGGTGAGGGCGAGTGGCCGCTGCGCGGCTTCGTGGTCGCGCTGTCGGATGGCGGCATCCGCGCCTATGTGAACACCTGCCCGCATGCGGGGCATCCGCTCGACCTGCTGCCGCACCGCTTCCTCACCGCGGACCGTTCGCTGATCGTCTGCTCGTCGCACGGCGCGCTGTTCGAGCCCGCCGACGGGCGTTGCGTGGCCGGGCCCTGCACCGGGCGCGCGCTGCGCGCCTTGCCGGTGGCGGTCGACCCGGACGGGCTCGTGAGACTGGTGGACGGAGGCGTGAACGGCGACAATCCGCGCCCCGCCCCGATGCAGTCCGCCCCGGACCGCGGCGGCTGACCGGTCCTGCATGCTCGAGCCCTTCCTCAAGTTCTTCGTGGTCTTCTTCGTCGTGGTCGACCCGATCGCGCTGGTGCCCGTGTTCGCGGGCCTCACCGAGGGCGCGACCGCGGCCTATCGCCGCCGCATGGCCATCAAGTCGGTGCTGGTGGCGGCCGCGATCATCATCGCCTTCGCGCTGAGCGGCGCGGGCTTCCTCGCCAAGATGGGCATCAGCATCGACTCGTTCCGCATCTTCGGCGGCGTGCTGCTGTTCCTGGTGGCGCTCGAGATGGTGTTCGCGCGCGAATCGGGCACGCGCACCTCGACCGACGAGCAGGCCGAGAGCCGACGCCGCGCCGACATCTCGGTGTTCCCGCTCGCCTTCCCGTTCATGTCGGGTCCCGGCGCGCTGACCACCATCCTGCTGTGGTTCGGCCCGGTGTCGGTGATGCAGCAGCCGCTGATGTTCGCGACGCTGCTCGCGGCCGCCCTCGCCGTGCTCGCGATCTCGCTGCTGGTGATGCTCGGCGCCGACCGCCTGACGCGCCTGCTCGGCGTCACCGGCACCAATGTCGTCAACCGTCTGCTCGGCGTGGTGCTCGGCGCGCTCGCGGTGCAGTTCGTGGTGGACGGCGTGCGCGCGAGCTTCGGGATCGCCGCCGGCGGCTGAGCCGTCCCCGGCGCGTCCGTCCGCCGACGCGTCGCGGCGGCCGTCAGACCTTCCCGAACGACAGGTCCCAGACGCCGTGGCCCAAGCGGTGGCCGCGGCGCTCGAACCGCGTGAGCGCCCGCCATCCGGGGCGCGGCACGAAGCCGGGTTCCACCCCCGCAGCCGCGGCCGTGCCCGCTTCCGGCGCGAGGTTGCGCAGCGCCGGGCAGGAAGAGAGCACCTCCAGCATCTGCTGCGCATAGGGCTGCCAGTCGGTGGCGAGCTGCAGGCGGCCGCCCGCGTGCAGCCGCGAGGCGACCAGTTCGACGAAGGCCGGCTGGATCAGCCGCCGCTTGTGGTGTCGCTTCTTGTGCCAAGGGTCCGGGAACAGCACGAGCACCTCATCGAGCGACCCCGGCGCGATGTGCCGCTCCAGCACCTCGACCGCGTCGTGGCAGACGACGCGCAGGTTGGTGAGCCCGGCTTCATCGGCGCGCAGCAGCAGATGGCCGACGCCCGCCCGATGCACCTCGACGCCGATGAAGTCCCGCTCGGGGTGCGCGACGGCGAGCGCCAGCAGGTTCTCGCCGTTGCCGAAGCCGATCTCGAGCGAGCGCGGTGCGCTGCGACCGAACACGGTGTCGAGATCCGGGGGTCGGGCCGTATCGTCTCCTGCGGCGCCGGCAGCAGCGTCGGCGGCGGGCAGGTCGATGCCGAACCGCGGCCAGAGCCCGTCCAGCGCCCGCTGCTGCGCGGGCGTGATGCGTCCGGCGCGCAGCACGAAACTGCGGATGCGGCGACGGGGGGCGGTTTCGGGTTCGTGGTCCATCACGCGGCCATTATGGCAGCGCCCGGTGCGCCGAGTGGATGTCCGGCGGCGCACATGAGGCGGATGCTTGCACAACGGCCTCGCGAATTGCGAAAGTGCGCACCCCGTCCCCGACGTCCCGGAACACATCATGCCCGACGCCTCCCATTCCGAAGTCCTGCGTTACGCCGCCGGCGGACGCGAACTCGCCAGCTACATCGCCTGGGACCCCGCCCGTGAGGGCAAGCGGCCGGGCGTGCTGGTGTTGCCGGAGTGGTGGGGCCTCAATGATTACGCGCGCCGCCGGGCGCGCGAGCTCGCGGGGCTCGGCTTCGTCGCGGTCGCGGTCGATGTCTACGGCGACGGCCGCGAGGCCGCGGACGCGGCCGAGGCCGGCAGCCTGATGGGCGGCCTGTTCACCGACATCCCGGCGCTGAACGAGCGCCTGCGCGCGGCCTACGATCAGCTGCGCGATCATCCGCTCGTCGACGGCGAGCGCATCGGCGCCATGGGCTATTGCCTGGGCGGCGCCCTGTCGCTGCACATGGGCCGCATCGGCGTGCCG
>DAIMYL010000157.1:0-4598 GCA_036734505.1 Steroidobacteraceae bacterium
GCAAAGAAATCCGGATCTTGGCCGTCGTGTCCATGTCTTCCCTGCAGGTGGTCGGATGCCTCGGCCAAGTGTAGCGGCAGGCGCGTCCGGCGGGGACGCCGACCGTACCGCGGGGCGTCCGGGTGGAGTGCGATAGACTGCCTACCATGACCGCCGTCGCGGGCCACCGGCCCGACATCGCCGCGGCCGTCGGCGCGCTGCGCGCGGGCGGCCTGGTCGCTTTCCCGACCGAGACCGTCTACGGGCTCGGTGCGGATGCGCGCGACCCCGCGGCGCTGCGGCGCGTCTATGCCCTCAAGGGCCGGCCCGCTTCGCACCCGCTCATCCTGCACCTCGCCGACGCCGCCGCTCTGCCGCGGTGGGTGGCCGCCGTGCCGCCGGCCGCCGCGACGCTCGCCGCACGCTTCTGGCCGGGCCCGCTGACCTTGGTGCTGCCACGCGCACCCGGCGTGCCGGACGAACTGACGGGCGGGCAGGACTCGGTGGCGGTGCGCGTGCCTTCGCATCCCGTCGCGCAGGCGCTGCTCAAGGCGTTCGGGGGCGGCATCGCCGCGCCGTCGGCGAACCGCTACGGACGGATCTCGCCCACCCGCGCCGCGCATGTGCGCGAGGAGTTCCCGACCGGCGTCGATGTGATCCTCGAGGGCGGGGACTGCGAGGTCGGGCTCGAGTCCACGATCGTCTCGCTGCTCGATCCCGTGCCCCGCATCCTGCGGCCCGGCGTGATCGGCCGCGCGGCGCTCGAGTCGGCGCTCGGCGCGCGCGTGCTCGCGGCCGACGATCGCGGAGGCGGCGCGGTCGGCGCCGCCGTGTCGACGCCACGGGTGCCGGGCAGCACGGCGCAGCACTACGCGCCGCGCACGCCGCTCACGCTGGTGCCCCCCGGGACGCTCGCTGCTGCCGCTGCGGCGGCGGTCGGGCGCGGTGAGCGCACGGCGATCCTCGCCTGTCCGCCGGACAGCGATGCGGCCATGTACGGGCGCGCGCTCTACGCGACGCTGCGTGCGCTCGACGACGGGCGCGCCGATCGGTTGCTCGTCGAGCAGGTTCCGGCCACGCCCGAGTGGGATGCGGTGCGCGACCGCCTGACCCGCGCGGCAGCCCCTTCCGCCTGATGCGCCGCCGCTAGTGTCGGCGGCCGCATCGTGCAAACATCGCGCCCCATGAAGACCGCCCGCACCGCCAAGAAGCCCCGCGCCGCCCGCGCGTCGGGCCTCATCGATCCGTTCGAGCCCCGCGAGATACGCCGGCTGGTCCGCGAGTTCGGCTCACCGTTGCTGATCGTCGACTGCGAGCGGGTGCGCCGTCAGTACCGCGCCTTGCAGCGCGCGCTGCCGGGCGTGGACCTGCACTACGCCCTGAAGCCCCTGCCGCATCCGGCGGTGATCCGCACCGTGCTGGAGGAGGGCGGCTTCCTGGACCTCGCGACCACCGGCGAGGTGGAGGTCGTGGCGCGCATGGGCGTCGATCCGGCGCGCTGCATCCACACCCATCCCATCAAGCGCGACGCCGACATCCGCGACGCCTTGGCGCGCGGCGTGCGCGTGTTCGTCGCCGACAACCCGGACGAGCTGCGCAAGTTCACGCCCTACGCCGCGGACGCCGAGGTGCTGCTGCGCGTCTCGTTCCGCAGCCCCGGTGCGGTCTCCGACCTGTCGCGCAAGTTCGGTTGCGACCCCGAGCACCTGCTGCCGCTGGCGCGCCGCGCGCACGATCTCGGCGTGACGGTGCGCGGGCTGTCGTTCCATGTGGGATCGCAGGCGCCGGACCCCGGCAAGCATGTCGAGGCGGTCGAGGTCTGCGGCAAGCTGCTCGCCGCCGCGCGCCGCGAGCGGCTCGGGCCCTGCGATACGCTCGACATCGGCGGCGGCTTCCCCATCGACTACGGCACGCGCGCGCCCGAGATCGGCTGGTTCTGCGCGCCGATCCGCGCGGCGCTCGCGCGCTTGCCGAAGCGCGTGCGCATCATCGCCGAGCCCGGCCGCTACATCGCCGGACCCTCGGCGATCGGCGTCGCGAGCGTCATGGGCCGCGCGCGGCGCGAGGGTCGTTGGTGGTACTACCTCGACGACGGCCTTTACGGCTCCTACAGCGGCCAGCTCTTCGACCACGCGCGTTACCCGCTCGAGTCGCTGCGCAAGGGTGGCAAGCGCGAGCCTGCGGTGCTCGCCGGCCCGACCTGCGACAGCATCGATGTCATCGCCGAGAACCTGTCGCTGCCGCTGCTCGAGGAGGGCGATCTCGTGGTCGGCCGCGCGATGGGCGCCTATACCTGGGCCAGCGCGTCGGAGTTCAACTTCTTCCCGCGCGCCACGGTGGTGTCGGTGAACCTCGAGCCCGGCGACCGCGGCCGGGTGATGACCATCGACCGCTGACCTGCGGCGCGGCGCGGAGTTCCCGAGGCCGCGGAAAAACCTCCGGAGGGGTTGCCTCCCGCGGCGCGGTCTGGGAGCATCCGCGGCTTCGACGAACCCACACGACACATCCGACCGACGAGGCGAGCCGCATGAACCCACCCACGCGACCCGACCGACGCCGTTTCCTGATGCTCGGAGCCGCCACCGCTGCGGCATCCCTGCTGCCGGCGCGCGCCGATGCCTACGCCCCTTCCGCCGCCGTCGCCGAGGGCGCCCGTCCGCTCCCGCGCTGGCTCGAACTCTTCAACACGCACACCTCCGAGACCCTGCAGGTCGCCTACCGCGACGCTTCGGGTTTCGTCGGCGCCTCGATGGACAAGCTGCGTTGGCTGCTGCGCGACCACCGCGCCAACGAGGCCGGAGCCATCGACACCGCGCTCTTCGACCAGCTCGCCGACTTCGCGGCGAAGCTCGGTGTCGAGCCCCGCTTCCAGGTCATCTCGGGCTACCGGTCCTCGCGCACCAACGAGATGCTGCGGCGCACCGGCGGCGGTGGCGTCGCCCGCAAGAGCCTGCACATGCAGGGTCGCGCCATCGATGTGCGTCTGCGCGGCGTTTCCTGCGCCGATCTCCGCGATGTCGCGATCGCCGCCCGCCGCGGCGGTGTCGGCTATTACCGGCGCTCCGACTTCGTCCACCTCGACACCGGGGCTGTGCGCGCCTGGGGCGCCTGACCGTCCACCATGCCGACTTCGTCGCGGGTGCCGGTTCGGCCCGCGGCGTCGTCATCATCATCGATGTGTTCCGCGCCTGTTCGCTGGTCGCGCACGCTTTGGCGGCCGGCGCCGAGCGCGTGTTGCCGGTGGAGGGCGCCGATGAGGCGCGTGCGCGCAAGGCCGCGCATCCGGATTGGCTGCTGGTCGGGGAACGCCATGCCAAGCCGCTGCCGGGTTTCGATTGCGGCAACTCGCCCAGCGAGGTGCTGCGTCGGCCGCTCGTCGGCCGGACCCTCATCCACACCACGCACGCCGGCACGCAGGGCCTCGTCGCCGCCTCGCGGGTCGCGGAGCGGGTCTTCACGGGCGCGCTCGTCAACGCCGCGGCGACCGTCGCCGCGGTGCAGGCATCGCAGCCGGACGAGGTCACCATCGTCGCGATGGGTCACGAGGCGCGTGAGCGCTGTCTCGAGGACGATCTCTGCCGCGAACTGTTGCATGCGCGCCTGGTCGGCGAACCCTTCGACACCGGCGATCTCGCCGCGCGGCTGCGCGCGGCGCCCGCTGCGGCGAAGTTCTTCGACCCGGCGGCCGACTGGGCGCCGGAGGGCGACTTCGCGCTCTGCGCCGCGCTCGACGCCGTGCCGTTCGCGGTCGGTCTCGGGCGCTCCGCCGAGGGCTGGCCGGAGCTGCGTCGCTGGCTGACGACGGACCTGGACGGGGGGAGGGCGGCGACATGAACGATACGGTCGGGCGCGGCATCGCGCAGGTGGTGTTCGACATCGGGCAGGTGTTGGTCAAGCTGCGGCCGGCGCCGCTGTTCGCGTTGCTCGCCGAGCACGGCTACCAGCCCGACGACCTCGAGCGGGTGGCGCGCCGCATCGGCATCGTCGAGCACGAGACCGGTCGTCTCGACGGGGCGGGTCTGCTCGCCAATGTGGCCGCGCTGGCGCCGCGTCCACCCGACCCCGCCCGGCTGCAGGCCGCGTGGCTCGACATGTTCGAGCCGGACCGGCGGATGATCGATCTCGCGGCACGGCTGCGCACGACGCACGGCGTCTTCCTGCTCTCCAACGTCGGCGACCTGCACTGGGCGCATCTGCGCGGCGTGTGGCGCGTCCACGAACTCGCCCATGACGCGTTGCCCTCCTTCGAGGTGGGCGTGATGAAGCCGGACGAGGCGATCTACCGCGAGGCCGAACGGCGCTTCGCGCTCGACCCGGCCCGCACGGTGTTCATCGACGACCGCGCTGAGAACGTGGCGGCCGCCCGGAACCGCGGTTGGCAGGCGATCCACCACGGCGACACCGCGGACACCCTGCGGTCGTTGCGCGACCTCGGTGTCGAGGCGGCCTGATCCGGTTCACTCCAGACGAGCGTAGTGGAGCGGCAGCGCGGTGGTCGACTTGATGGTCTCGAGCGAGAAGCTCGCGCTGACATCGAGCATCTCGAGCGCGGCGATCAGCCGCTTGTAGACGGCGTCGTAGGCGGCGATGTCGGGGACCGCGATGCGCAGCAGGTAGTC
>DAIMYL010000158.1:0-4566 GCA_036734505.1 Steroidobacteraceae bacterium
GCATCGCCCATGCGCGGCTCGCCTCGCACCAGCGCAACACCATGCTCAACACCACGGTGCTGGTGCACGAGTGCTTCCTCAAGTTCACGGCCGCCGACCGGCTGACCCCCAAGGACCGTTCGCACTTCCTCGCCTACGGCTCGCAGATGATGCGCTCCATCATCGTCGATGTGGCGCGGGCCCGTCAGGCGGAGCGGCGCGGCGGCGACGCCGCGCACACCACGCTCAACACCGATGTCCGTGACGGCGTGCCCGCGGGCGAAGACGAGATCATGGATGTGCACGAGGCGCTCGAGCAGCTCGCCGGGCTCGATGCGCGCCTCGCGAAGGTCGTCGAGATGCGCTACTTCGGCGGCCTCAAGGAGGCCGAGATCGCCGAAGCGCTCGGCGTCACCGAGCGCACCGTGCGCCGCGATTGGGAGAAGGCGCGCCTGCTGCTCGCGGCGGCGCTGCGCACGCGCTGAACGCGCCCTGAGCACGCGCCGGGCGCGTGCGGCCCACCCTCTGGCGGACCACCGATGGACGGCGCCGTGCCACGCACGCGCCGTTTTTTTTCGCTCCGATGTCCGGTCGTGCTGCGCCGTTCCGTATTCACTGGCAAGCAGGCGTTCCGCTGCGGTTCCCGGAGCCGCGACGCCGGGCGGTCCGTCGCCGTCACCCAAAGAAATCGGAGGTCCGTGATGCCCCTTCTACCGCGCCTGATGCCCCAGTGGTCCGTGATCAACCGTCTGCTCGATCAGGCCCTCGACCTCGCCCCGGAGGCGCGCGAGCGCTGGTTGGAGAGCCTCGTCGCCGAGGATCTCGCCGTGCGCGCCACGCTGCGCCAGCTGCTCGATGTGCAGTACGGCATCGAGTCCGGTCTCTATCTCGAGCGTCTGCCGAAGGTCGCTTGATGCGCGGAGCGGCGGAGCGGGCGCTGATGTCCGCTTCCGTCGCCGTTTTCCGTATATGAAGGCAGGACAGCCGATGCTCGGCGTCGCAGAGGTGCCCCTCCGGGGAGATGATGTCCCGTAACACGAGACGACCCATCGAACTCGCACTGCATCATCCGCATCTCCGCAGCGGAGCCGTCCTCCTCTCCCTCCTCCTCGCCTTCGCCGCCGCAAGCCTCTTCGCCGCCGGGCCTGACGGCCCGACCGCCAAGTCCGACGGCGTCACCATCCCCTACGGCGACCTCGACCTCAGCACCATCGACGGTGCGGTGGAGCTCGAGCGCCGGCTCGTCGAGGCGGCGAGCATCGTCTGCATCGATCTCGACTCGCCCGCCGTGCCGCGGGAGTCCTACGACCGCTGTCGCATGGACGCGGTCGCGGGGGCTATACTCATCCTGCGTCGGCCGCCCGCAGCGGTCGCCGCGGTGACCAGTTGACCGGCGGGGCGGTCTGTCGCGGGTGATCGACCGCGCCGTCATCGCTCCGCGACGGACGGCTAACCTTGAAACTGCTTTCCGACCTTTCTTCGCAATGGGCGGTCATCAACCGGCTCCTCGACGAGGCGCTGGCCCTCGAACCGTCCGAGCGTGAGGCCTGGCTCGACCGCCTCGCCCCCGAGCACCATGCGCTGAAGGGCACGCTGCGCGGGCTGCTGGCGGCGCAGGCGGGCATCGAGACGGAGTCCTTCCTCGACACCTTGCCGCGGATGTCCGAACCGGCCCCCGACCTGAAGGCGGGCGACGAGGTCGGGCCCTACCGCATCCTCGATCGCATCGGCAGCGGCGGCCAAGGCACGGTCTGGCTGGCGCAGCGCGCCGACGGCCAGCTCAAACGCAAGCTCGCCCTCAAGCTGCCGAAGCTCGCCTGGGCGGAGGGTCTCGCGGCGCGCATGGAACGCGAGCGCGACATCCTCGGCGCGCTCGACCATCCCTACATCGCGCGGCTCTACGACGCCGGCGTCGACCAGAGGGGTCGACCGTTCCTCGCCATCGAGTATGTCGAGGGCATCAACCTCGACCGGTACTGCGACGAGCAGCGTCTCGACACCCGGGCGCGGGTGGCGATCTTCATGAAGATCCTGGAGGCGGTGCAGTACGCGCACACCGCGCTCGTGGTGCACCGCGACCTCAAGCCCGCCAATGTGCTGGTCAACACCAAGGGCGAGCCGAAGCTGCTGGATTTCGGCGTCTCATCGCTGGTCGCCGAATCGATCCTCGGGGGCGAGGAGGAGGCGACACAGACCTCGACCCGCGCCCTGACGCCGCGCTACGCGAGTCCGGAGCAGATGGAGGGGAAGCGGCTCGGCGTCGGTTCGGATGTCTACTCGCTCGGGGTGATGTTGCATGAGCTGCTGAGCGGCGGGTCGCCCTACACCGTCAAGCGCGGCTCGGTGGCCGAGTACGAGCACGCCATCCTCGAGGGCGAGGTGCGCGCACCGAGCCGCGTGCAGATGAGCGAGGTGATCGCCTTCGCCCGCGACTCGACGCCGCGGCGCCTCGCACGCCAGCTGCAGGGCGACCTCGATGCGATCGTGCTGCGGGCCTTGGCGCGCGACCCGCGCGAGCGCTACGGCTCGGCGCTCGCGCTGCATGAAGACCTGCGCCGTTGGCTGACCGGTCGCGCCGTGCAGGCCCGGCCGCCGTCGGCCTGGGTCAGTCTGCGCAAGTTCCTGGTCCGCAACCGCCTGATCGCGGGCGGCATCACCGCCGGCGTGACGGCGGTGATGGTGGCGGCCTTGGTGGCGGTGCAGCAGGCCGGCGTGGCCCGTGAGGAGGCGCGGCGCGCCAACGCCACGCGCGACTTCGTCATGGGCATCTTCAACGACGCCAACCCCACATTGCATGGCGGGCGTGATGTCACGGTGCGGGAGCTGCTCTCGGCCAACGAGCAGAAGCTCATCGATCGGCTGTCCGGCGACCCGATGCTGCAGGCCGATGTGCTCCACTCGGTCGCGCAGGTCTGGGACCGGTTCGGCGACCTCGGCCGCGTCGTGGACATCCACGAGAAGCGCGCCTCGCTGCTCGGCAGCAACGGCGCGTCGCATGAGGCGGTGGCGCTCGCCCTGCTCGAGCAGGGGAAGGCGTTGGCGGTGGTCGAGCGCGCGCAGGACATGACGCCGCTGCTCGACCGGGTGCGCGACGAGCTGCCGGTGGAGGACATGTCGCCGCAGGTGCGCGAGCGCTACGAGTGGCAGCGCGGCTGGGTGGCGCTGTACCTCGGGGACCGCGGCGAAGCCAAGGACCACTTCACGCGCGCGCTCGAGGCGGCGCGGCGGTCGGGCGACCTCGCCTCGCAGGTCCGCGCGCTGTTCGGGCGCAGCGCGAGCGAGACCTGGGTGAACCGTGTCGCGCCCGACCGCGACCGGGCTGCGGCGTTGCGCGACCATCGCGAGGCGGCGCAGCTGCTCGAGCGGTCGCAGCTCGACCGCCTGCAGCGTTTCGATGTCCGGCTGCAGCTGCTCTCCAACCTGTTCTGGCTCGGCGAGTACCGCGAGGGTTGGCCCTTGGTGCGTCAACAGATGGCGGAGTCGGATCAGCTCTACGGCGAGCAGCCGCCGGTCGCATCGGCGCTGCCGTTCTTCTATACGGCCTATCTGTGGCGGCTCGGTCGTCCGCAGGAGGCCCTCGACTGGATGGCCGCCCGTACGCGCCATCAGCGCGCCTCGGGGACCTTGCCGCCTGGACCGCTGCCCTCGCGTGAGGTCGCGTTGCAGGCGCGATTGTGGCTCGCGGTGGGCCAGCCCGCGGAGGCCCGCGGTCTGATCGACGGGTGGCGTCGGACGAACCTCGACCCGCCGGTGTCCGACCAGCTGCGCATCGGCGTGACCGAGCTCGAGTGGGCGCAGGCCCATTCGACCCCCGCCGAGGTGCTTCGGTTGTTGGCTGCCAAGCCGTGGTCCGCGCTCACCGACGGCGACGACAGCGAGTGGCCGCTCTATCCGTTGTGGCACCGCGGACTGGCCCTGGAGCGGCAGGGTGACATCGCGACGGCCATCCCGATCCTCGAGGCTGCCGTCCGCAAGGCCCACGATGTGTTCGGTGAAGGGCATCCGCGGGTGGCGCTGGTCCGGCTGTCGCTGGCCTTCGTCCGTTGGCGCGGGGGCGCCGCTGACAGCCCCGAGGGGCGCAACATCCTTGCCACCGCTTTGGGAGGGATCGTCTCGGATCTTGAACGCGCCATGCCGCCTGAACACCCTGCTTTGGAGGAGGCTCGCGTCTTTTTGGCGCATATCCGTGGCGCGTCCGCCACAGAAGACGAAATCCGACGCTGGAGGGACCCTACCGCCACCTTCTACCCTTAAAAAACCGACAGATTGTCGGGGCGTCGATGTCCGGTTCTGGCAGGTCAGTCCGTATCCTACGGTGAAGATTGACTAAATCCGCGATTACCGTCACATCATCGACTCGGAGACGCCCCATGAACACCCGCCGCACCGCTTCCCGCCTCGCCGTTTTCGCCGCCCTCGCCGTCGCCTCGTTCAGCGGCGCCACGGCCGATGCCGCCACCCTGACCATCTCGGGTTCCGGCAACTCGGGCGTCTCTGTCGTCATCGTTCTGGGCGGTAAGGCCTTCACGATCAGGCTGACCGGCGTCACGCACTCGGGCGGCGCGGGCAGCATGAGGCTCACGGGCG
>DAIMYL010000159.1:0-2920 GCA_036734505.1 Steroidobacteraceae bacterium
TGCAGCTGCTCGGCGAGGTTGACCGCCTGGAACCAGGCCGTGAAGGCGCGCTCGAGATCGCGCGCCACCGCCGTCGGTCGGTCGCGCATGCGCGACTCGAGTTCCCGGCCCGCCGCCGCGTCGCCGCGCCGCCGGGCGATGGCGAGCTGCCGATCACCCTCGACGAGCTGCAGCAGCGGCTCGCCGCCTTGGTCGCGCAGCACCTCGCCGACCAGACCGCCCAGCATGTGGACATCGTCGCGCAGCGCCGCATGACGCGGGGGGAACTCGATTTCGGTGCGGTCCACGCGGCGAGTTTACGAAAAAAAACGCCGGCCCGTGGGGGCCGGCGTCTCTTCACGCGACGGAGTCCGCCGCGCGGCGGTCAGAACTTGTAGCCGAGCTCGAGCGAGAGGTGACGCTCCGAACCGGGGTGCACGAAGGCACCGCCGAACTCGGGGGCCGGGATGACCTCCTGCAGGAACTTGGTGTCGGTGATGTTCTTGCCGACCAACGCCAGGGTCCAGGTGTCCGACACGAACGCGAGGCGCGCGTCGAGCGTCTGGAACTTGTCACGCTCCGAGTTCGTGAAGTTGCCGGTGAAGAACTTGACGGTCTCGTTGTTCTGCGACTGGATCACGTGGAACCAGGTCGGACCGACGATGTTGAGGTAGGCGCTGGCCTGGAGACCCCAGGCATCGCCGACCGGCACATCGAACTCGGCGCCGATGGTCGCCGTGTAATCGGCGGTGTACGGCGCCTCGTTGCCCACCGAGGTCGGGCGCGAGGTGTTCTTCTTGATCTCGCTGGCGACGCGGCTGTAGCCGGCGACGAACTTGAACTCGTCCGTCACGCGGAAGTCCATGCCGAGCTCGACGCCCTGGATCTGCACTTCGTCGATGTTGTTCACGACGCGCAGCAGACCGAAGTCGCCCACCAGGAACTCGAAGAACTGCATGTCGTCGACCTTGGTCGAGAACACCGCGGCCTCGTACGACAGGCGGCCATCGGCCATCTTGCCCTTGAAGCCGAGCTCCGTGGCCTGCGAGGTCTCCTTGTCGTAGTTGTCGCGGACGATCACCGTGCGCAGCGTGCCGGCGCCCGGACGGCCGCCCGGGCAGTTGGCCGTCGCGTTGGACAGGCCGCGGCCCGTGAAGCAGTTGATGAAGAGGTCGACGGTGGCGGCGGACCCGGTGTTGTTGAAGCCGCCGCTCTTGAAGCCGACGCCCCAGTTGGCATACGCCGTGAGGTCGTCCGAGGCCTTCCAGGTCAGCGAGACCTTCGGCTGGAACTCGGAGAACGACTCGGAGCGGTCGGGGATCGTGCCGTCGGGGCGCAGGTTCGGGTTGAGGGCCGGGACCAGCGCCGGGTTCAGCGGCGAGTTGCCCGTGAAGGCGCTGTCGAACGGGTTGTAGTCGAAGTACGCCGTACGGGCGGCGACCGGCACCAGGTTCTTCACCTTGCGCTTCTCGTTGTCGTAGCGCAGGGCCAGCGAACCCTCGATGCTGTCGGTGATGTCGTACGACAGGTTCGCGAAGCCGGCGTACACATCGCTGGTGAAGTTGTCCCACACCAGCTGCTCGGTGGCGTTCGGCTGGCCGCGCGGCACGTACAGCGAGCGCACCACGCCGACATTGCTGTCGATGCCGGTGTTCACGCCGACCTCGCGGTCGATGTTGAGCGCGTAGACGCCCGCCAGCCAACGCAGCCGCTGGTCACCGTCGGACTGCAGACGCAGCTCGAAGCTGTAGTCCTTCTGGTTGCGCACCTGGTACTGGGTGCCGTCACAGCGCGAGGCGGTGTACGGACCCCAGATCGCGGCCGCCGGAGCGCCGGCGAACTGGATCTGCGGGGCAGGCATCTTGAAGCCCGAGTTGAAGAGCTGGGCCGACGAGGCCTGGCAGTTCGGCTCGTTCCAGAAGAAGCCGTAGGTGGCGCTGGTGCCGTCCGACCCGAAGTCGTTCTGCACATCGCTGTAGAGCGCCCAAGCGGTCAGCTTGCCGAAGGAGGTCGCCTGGTCCCACTTCGCCGAGATGTCGAACGACTCCTGGTTGTTGAAGGGGTCGATGTTGTTGACGAACTCGAAGTTGTGCTTGTTGACGTCCTCGTTGAAGAGCTGCGCATTCGGCAGACCCGATCCCACGAAGCCCGGCACGAGGAACACGGGGTTGAACGAGATGGCCGCGGCCTCGACCTCGCCGTAGCGAGCCTTGATGTCGAGCGTAGAGCCGTCGGACGGCTCGAACACGACGCGGGCGTTGATGTTGAAGCCGTCGTAATCGTCGACCGAGCTGTTGTTGAGGAATCGGTTCTTGTAGAAGCCGTCCGTCTTGCGGTAGTCGGCGGCGATCTTCCAGCCGGCGGTGTCGGAGATGGGGCCGGAGAGCACCACGGCACCGGTCGTCATGTTGTCCTGGCCGAGACCGACCTTGGCGCTGCCCGAGAACACATCGGTCGGCTTGGTGGTGGTGATGATGATGGCGCCGGCGGCGGCGTTGCGGCCGTAGATCGCGCCCTGCGGGCCCTTCACGACCTCGATCTGCTTGAGGTCGGAGTACTCGCGGTTGAAGGCGGCCGGGTTGGTCTGCAGCACGCCGTCGATGATCAGCGCGAAGCTGTTCTCGGCGTCGCGGGCACCGTTGATGCCGCGGATGTTGACCTGCGCGTCGGCCACTTCGGCGGCCTGGACGAGCGACACGCCCGGCGAGAGACGGATGAAGTCGCCCGCGCGCTGCACGGCAGCGGCCTCGAGCGTGTCGGCGGTGATGGCGGTGATCGATGCCGGCACGTCCTGCAGCGCTTCCTCGCGCTGGCGGGCCGTGGTGACGACCACTTCCTCGAGGACCTGCTCGTTCGCCTGTTGGGCGACGGCGGTTTGGCCGGACAGCGCGGCGGCGACGGCCGCGGCGACGGTCAGCCCGATGAGATGCGACTTGCGGGT
>DAIMYL010000159.1:3020-4564 GCA_036734505.1 Steroidobacteraceae bacterium
CATGTCTATCCGCACTGGTTCGACCTGCCGCCCGACCACGCGAAGTACTACCCGTTCTACGCCAAGTGCGTGGAGCTCGGCATCCCCATCCAGATGCAGGTCGGGCAGTCGATGGTCTACACCAAGGAAGCGCCGATGCGCAGCGTGGGACGCCCCATCCTGCTCGACGGCATCGCCTGCGACTTCCCGGAGCTCAAGCTCATCGGCATCCATGTCGGGATCCCGTGGACCGACGAGATGATCGCCATGGCGTGGAAGCACGAGAACGTCTACATCGGCTCCGATGCGCACAGCCCGAAGTACTGGCCGGAGGCGTTCGTGAAGTACATCAACTCCTACGGCCAGGACAAGGTGATGTTCGGTACCGATTTCCCGGTGCTCGGTTTCAAGCGCACGATGGACGAGGTGCTGGCGCTAGGTCTGAAGCCCGAGCCGCTGCGCAAGTTCCTGCGCGCCAACGCGCTGCGCGTGTACGGCCTCGAGGGTTAGTCGCCGCCCTTGCCCACCGTCTTGGCGGCCTGCTCGGCATCGAGCGCCGCGCCCGCGGCCTTGAGCGCGGCGATCGTCGCGGCATCCAGGCCCGCCGCGCGCAACACCTCGTCCGTGTGCTCGCCGAGCCGCGGCGCGGGGCGCGTGATGGCGGCCGGCGTCGCGCCGAAGTTCACCGGGAACGACGGATGCCGCAACCTGCCCTCGGTCGGATGCTCTTGGAACTGCCAGAACCCGGTCGCCACGAGATGCGGATCGGTGGCGAGGTCCTCGAGCGTGTTGACCACGATGTGCGGTATGCCGGACGGACCCAACGCCTCGAGCCATTCGGCCGTGCGGCGCGTCGCCATGATCTCCGCCGTGACCTGCGAGGTCGCGTCGATGTTGCGCACGCGGTCGGCGAGCGTACGGAAGCGCGCGTCGTCGATGAGCTCCTTGCGGTCGGTCACCGTGCAGAACCTGACCCAGTGGGCATCGAGGTACGGCAGCACCGCGATGTAGCCGTCCAGCGTCTTGTAGGGCTTGCGGTGCTCGCTCATGAGACGCACATAACCCGGCTTGCCCTTCGGCGGCTCGAAGGCCATCCCCCAGAGGTGCTCGGCCATGACGAAGTTGACCATGGTCTCGAACATCGGCACCTCGAGCTCCTGCCCTTCGCCGGTGCGCTCGCGGTGGAAGAGCGCCGCGAGCACGCCGTAGACCACGGTGATGGCGGTGGTCTTGTCGGCGACGATGGTCGGCAGATAGCGCGGCTCGCCCAGCACCATGTCGTTGAGCATGGCGATGCCGCTCGCCGCCTGGATGGAGTCGTCGAGCGCGCCCAGCGCGCCGTAGGGACCCTTCTTCGAGTAGCCGTAGGCCCCGCAATAGATCAGGCGCGGGTTGACCTTCTTGAGGTCTGCGTAGTCGAGCCCGAGCTTGACCATCACCTGCGGCCGGTTGTTGTGGATGAAGACATCGGCGTCCTTGACCATCGCCAGCAGCGCGTCTCGCGCGCCCGGCACGCGCATGTCGAGCACGATGCTGCGCTTGTTGCGGTTGCAGGTCAGGTAGAG
>DAIMYL010000160.1:0-4525 GCA_036734505.1 Steroidobacteraceae bacterium
ACCAGCGCGTTCGAGGAGGTCGCTGCCGGGTTCGCGAAGCCGAGGTTCGCGGCCATCGCCGCGCAGAGCGCCGCCAGCGCCGGATCGTAGCCCGCGCCCAAGGCGAGGCTCGCCGCCACGGGCATGAAGATCGTGGCGGTGGCGACATTGCTCGCCGCTTCGGTGATCAGGCCGCAGAGCAGCGCGATCGCGAGCAGCATCGGCAGCAGCGGCAGACCCCCCACCGCGCCGAGCGCGGTGCCGAGCCAGGCCGAGAGACCCGACTTCACGACCGCATCGGCGAGCGCAAGACCGCCGCCGAGCAGCAGGATCAGGTACCAAGGCGCGCGCCTCGCGTCCTCCCACTCGAGCAGTCGCTGCGAGGCGCCCGGCCGCGCGTCGCCCGAGGGCAGCACACAGAGCAGCAAGGCGCCCGCCACCGCGATGCCGGCGTCGGTGATGCCCGGAAGCAGGCGCTCGACGAGCGGTTGGAAGACCCAGGCGAGCGCCACGAGCAGCACGACGGCGAGCGTGCGGCGTTGCGGCGCGGTCCAGGGTCCCGGGTCGCCGATGGCGGCGCGCACGGCGTCACGACCGGGCCCGGCGAGCCGGAAAGGCAGTGTGACGCGGCTCAGGATCCACCAGCAGGCGGGCAGCGACAGCAGCATGAAGGGCACGCCGAAGGCCATCCATCCCGCGAAGGAGATCTGCGTGTCGTAGCTGCGCTCGAGGATGCCGATGGCGATGGAATTGACCGGGGTGCCGATCGGGGTCGCGAAACCGCCGAGGTTCGACGCCAGCGACACGGAGAGGATCATCGCCGCGGCGAAGTTCCGTGCGTCGCGCGTGCCGTCGGCGCCCTGCCCGCCCGCTCCGCCCACCACCGCACCGAGCGCAGCCATCGCGATGGGCAGCATCATCACCGTCGTCGAGGAGTTGTTGACCCACATCGAAACGAACGCGGTGACCGCCATCACCGCCAGCAGCAGCGTGCGGGGTTCGGGGTCGATGCGTGCGACGACGGCGAGCGCCACGCGCTGGTGCAGGCCCCACTTCTCGAGCGACAGCCCCACCAGCGCGCCGCCCAGGATCAGGAACAGCACCGGCGACATGTAGAGACCGGCGACGGCCTCCGCCTTCGCGACGCCGAGCAGCGGCAAGGCGAGGAACGGCAAGCTGCCGGTGAGCGTCACCGGTACCGCTTCGGTGAACCACCAGCAGCCGATGAGCACCGTCAGCGCAGCGACGCGCCAGCCGGCGACGGAGAGCCCCTCCGGCGCAGGCAGCATCAGCATGAGCGTGAACAGCGCCGCTCCGAGCCAGAACCCGGCGCGTTGGAGCGTCACGAGCACCGCTCCGCGGCACGCAAGCTGTCAGATGAACTCATGGCCTTCCTCGATGAGCGGCAGACGCCGTGGGCGCACGCCCGTAGCCTGCATGATGGCCGATGCGAGCGCCGGAGCGACACCCGGTACGCTGACCTCTCCGACGCCTCCGGACGGCGCGTCCGAGGCCAAGAGATGCACTTCGATGGGGGGTGTCGCCTTCATGCGGATGACCGGCGCGGTGTGGAAGTTGTCCTCGCGTGCAGCGCCCTCCGCGAAGGTGATGCGACCGTCGATCGCGGCGGAGAGCCCCCAGACGACGCCGCCGGAGATCTGCGCCTCGACGTTCCGCGGGTCGATGACGCGGCCGCAGTCGACCACCGCGACGATGCGCCGGACATGGACGCGGCGGCCGCTGACCTCGACCTCGACGATCTCGGCGCAGCGCGACCCGAAACCGGTGGCGAGCGAGACCCCGCGGCCGAGGCGACGGCCACGGACCGGCCGGTGCGACGCGACAGCGGATGTCGCGTCATCGGGACGCCAACCGACGATGTCCGCCGCTTTGCGCAGCACTGCGACGGACCGCGGATCCGCGGCGACGAGCTCCAGACGCAGCGCCAGCGGATCCCGACCCGTCGCCGCAGCGATGTCGTCGAGGGTGCTCTCGCTGAAGAACCCGTTCATCGAGGCCGCGACCGACCGCCAAGTCCCGACGGGGATGGGTTCGGGCGTCTCGACATGGTCGGCGCAGACGGTCGGCAGCGCATAACGCTCGTTGACGAGCCCGCCGACGACGAAAGGATCGGCGATGCCCGGCATCGGCGGTCGGTTCTGGTAGCGCCACATGCTGATGCCGGTGATGCGCGTATGCAGCGCCGTGATCCGCCCCGCTCGGTCGATGCCGACGCGGCTGCGTGCGACATGCGCCGGACGGAAGCGGTCGTGCCGGAAGTCCTGCTCGCGGGTCCAGGTGAGCTTGACCGGCGTGCCGGGCCGCGCGCGTGCGATCTCCATCGCCTGGCGCACGAAGTCGGTCTCCCACTTGCGACCGAACCCGCCGCCGAGGAAGGTCACCTGCAGCGCACACCGGTCCCGCGGCAGTCCCGTGACCTGCGCCATGACATCGCGGGTCCGGTCGGGCTGCTGGGTCGGCGCCCAGAGCATGGCACGGCCGTCCGCCACGACGGCGGTGGCGCAGAGCGGCTCGAGCGCGGCATGCGCGACGAACGGGACCTCGTAGGACCATTCGAGCTGCCGGGCGGAGCCCGCGATGGCCTGGCGCGTCGCGTCGAGGTCGTAGGTGACGCCGACCGGTGCGCGCGCCGGCAACGCTCTTGCGTCGTCGTCCAAGGCGGCGCGCAGTCGGCGCCGCATGCCCTCGCTGTCGACGCCGCCCGCCGCGGAGGTGTCGAGCACCGTAGCGGGATGCTCGCCGATGGCGGCCGCGGCCCGCATCGCATGCCATGTCGTGCGCGCCAACACGGCGACGCCATCGGTGATCGCCACGGCATCGACGACGCCCGGCGCCCGCAGCACCGCGTCGCGATCGAAGGCGACGACCTTGCCTGCGACGGTGCCCGGACGGAAGAGCGCCGCATGCAACATGCCGGGTACGCGGACATCGATCCCGAACCCGGCCGCCCCCGTGACCTTCGGCAGCGAATCCTTGCGCGGCAGGGCGCGGCCGACGAGCGTGGACTCCTCGGGCGGTTTCAACCGTGGCTGCGCCGGCACCGGCAGTGCCGCCGCTGCGGCGGCGAGCTCACCGTAGTGTGCGCGGCGGCCCGTAGCCGCGTGCGACACCATGGAGGCGGCCGCGACGCACTCCATCGCGGGCACGCCCCAGCGATCGGCAGCGGCGGTGATGAGCATGTCGCGGGTGGCCGCACCTGCGCGGCGCATCCACTCGCCGTAGGTGGTGATGGAATCGCTGTTGGCGGTGCGATGGCGCTTGGTGACCGGATGGACGAACGCGTCGTCGCCTGTCGGCAGACGGATCTCCACGCGCTCCCAGTCGGCGCCGAGCTCTTCGGCGAGGAGCCTCGGCAGGCCGTCGTGGATGCCCTGCCCCATCTCCGATTGCGGACCCGTGATGATCACCGCGCCGGACGGGCGGATCTCGAGGAACGGAGCGAAGCGCGCCGCCACCGGCGAGGCGGAAGCCGATCCTGTGCCGACAGCCGGCAGCGTCTCGGATGACGCCAGCCCGAGCGCGAGGCCACCGCCCGCCGTGGCGACGGCGATGAGGAACTCCCGACGATCGATGACGGGTCGCGTCACGCCTTCGCTTGGGCGCGGATCCAGGCCTCGGCGCGCGCGCGATCGGTGATGTCGGCGTAGCGACGACCGACATCCCGCAGCGTGTCGTCGTGCGGTCCCTGTTCCGCGTCGCCGCAGCAGTCCGCGAGCACCTGCACGCGGAAGCCGTAGGAGAAGGCGTCGACGATCGTCGCGCGCACGCAGCCGCTCGTCGTGCAGCCGGTGACGAGCACGGTGTCGACATTTTCGCGCACCAGGTAGCTGATCAACGGCGTCTGGAAGAACATCGACGGCGCGTTCTTGCAGTAGGTGAAATCGGACGCGTCGAAGATCTTCGGGTCCATCTCGGTGCAGGGATGACCGTAGAAGAACTCCTTGCGCACCGCCTCCACCTTCCAGAGCGGCATGTCGCGGGTGCTGCAGTAGGCCGTGTAGCAGGCCGCGACCGGCAGCCCCGCAGCGCGCGCGACCTTCAGGAACTGCGCGGTCTCGTCCCGTGCGCGATGCAGCCGCTCGAGCCCGCCCAGCGCATAGCGCGGGTCGGTGAAGGCCGTCTGCCAATCGACCACCAGCACCGCCGCCTTTCGGCCGTAGCCGATGTCGCCTGTCGAGTAGCCCACGCCCCGGTAGGTGTCGTTCATGTCGTCGTCCCTGTTCCGCCGCGCCGTCGCAGGACGGGCGGGGTCAAAAAAAAGTCCCCGCACCTTGCGGAGCGGGGACTTCGTGTCGCGGGAGCGCGGACGGCCTCAGGCCGCCTTGCTGCCCTTCTTCTTGGCCTCCGCTTCCTTGCGGAGCATGGCGTCCGCGGCGACCTTGGCCCACTTGGTGAACACCGGCGCCCGCGGCGGATCGAAGCCCGTCTCGGCCTTGCAACGGGCCTTGAGCTCCTCGATGGTCTCGAAGCCGCGGTCGAAGATCTTCTTCGGACCGCGCTTGGCGCGGATCTCGGCGCGCAGCGC
>DAIMYL010000161.1:0-1406 GCA_036734505.1 Steroidobacteraceae bacterium
GCGCGGATGCCGGCCTTGCCGCCTGCGGGGTCGATCACCGCTTCGGCGAAGAGCTGCGCTTCGCGCGCGAGGCCCGCGGCGACGCCCTGCGTCCAACCGGTGCGCACGGCGTCGAGGATGCGTGCCGCGGTCGGCCCGCGGCCGACACGGGCCGCCTGTGCCTGCAGCGCCTGCACCTGCGGCGTGGCGAGCGCGGCGTCGAGATCGTCGCGGCCCGGCTGCTGCCAGGCGGCGTTCGCCGCCTTGCGCGCGGCGAAGGCCCGGGCGACGAGGTTGCGGCCCTGCGGCGCGGCGACATACTCCGCGGCGAGGCGCGTGGCCAGGCTGACCACGTCCTCGCCGCTGCCGCCGGTCGCGAGCGCCTGCAGCAGACCATCGGCGAGGATCCCCTCCGCCGAGGCCGTACGCCCCCCCATGATTATCTCCAGCGCGCGCACCAGCGGCGCCGGGTGTCCCGCCTGCTCCAGCAGGCGCGGCAATCTCTGCGTGCCGCCGTAGCCCGGCAGCAGGTTGAGGCGGACCTCGGGCTGGCCGAAGGTCGCGAGCGGCTCGGCCACGCGCACATGGCATGCCATCGCGAACTCCATGCCGCCGCCGAGCGCGACGCCGTTGATGGCGGCGATCACCGGCTTGTCCATCGCCTCGATCTTGCGGAACGCGAGGTGCGCGTTGTTCGGCAGCGGGAGCGCCTCCTCCAGCGAGTGCACGTCCTCGAGCAGCTGGCGGATGTCGGCGCCGGCGACGAACGCCGAGCTGCCCTGCCCCGTGAACACCACCGCCTTCACATCCTCGCGGCGCGCCACATGGTCGATGACGATGTTGAGCTCGTCGAGCGCGCGCTCGTTGAGCGCGTTGACCGGCGGGTTCGAGATGGTGACGAGCGCGATGCGGTCGACGGGCTTGCCGCCCTTGCGGCGGCGCGGCGCGCCGAGCGCGTGGTAGTGCACGCGGAAGTAGCGGAAGTCCTCGAACAGCTGCTGCTCGTCGGCCACGCGCTGGCGTTCCTGCCAGTCGGCGATGGCGCGGCGCAGCTCGCCGATCGACTCCGGGTTGCGCAGCGTCGAGGTGTCGCCGACATCCTGGCCCTCGACGAGGGCGCGCACCATGCGGCGCATGTACTTGCCGCTGCGCGTCTCCGGGAACTGCGAGACCTCGACGAAGTCCTCGGGGATCGCGACCTGGCCCTTCTCCTGGCGCACGATCTCGATGAGGCGGCGGCGGTCCTCGGCCGCGATCTTGCGGCCGGGCGCCGGGCGCACGAACGCGAGCGGCGTCAGGCCCTTCTGCGCGTGCGGCGCGCCGACCACGATGACGTTGCCCACGGGCGAGTCCGGGTTCAGCTGCTTGTCGCGCAGGATCGCGCCTTCGATCTCTTCGGTGCCGAGACGGTGGCCCGAGACGTTGAT
>DAIMYL010000161.1:1506-2969 GCA_036734505.1 Steroidobacteraceae bacterium
GGCAGCGGATAGGTGTGCGCATCGGCGCGCAACGGGAAGTCGCCGTTGCCGAAGAGATGCGTCCAGGCGATGCCGCCGTGCTCGGTGGCCCAGTACGAGTTGATGTACCAGGGCGTGACGAGGTCCATGCCGAACTGCTGGACGGCCGGGGATGTCGGTTCGGCGCAGAAGGTCGCGACGCGCAGCGAACCGCGCGAGTAGGCGCGGACATCGGCCTCGTTCTGCGGATCGGTCATCACCGTCTTGAGGAAGGTGACGCCCGCCTTGAAGATGTTGACCTTGTAGCGCTCGATGATGCTCGCGAAGCGCCCGGCGCTCGGGAACACCGGCGCGCCTTCGGCGATGACGGAGGTGACGCGGGTCGTGAGCGCGCCGCAGATCATGTACGACTGGCCGGTGATCCAGCCCGGATCGGCGACCACATACATCACATCGCCCGGCCGCGCATCGAAGGCGACGCGCATGGTGTGCGCGACGCCGCTCACATAGCCGCCGTGCACATGCACCACGCCCTTCGGCTTGCCGGTCGAGCCCGAGGTGTAGATGAAGAACATCGGGAACTCGGCATCGAGCGGCTCGGGCGCCGACGAGGCCCAGATCGCGGCGACGAACTCGGCGTCGGGCAGCGCGAGCAACGCCTGCTCCGAATCCACCGCGAAGCCCGCGGCGCGCGCCGCGGTCAGCATCTCGTCCATCGCCGCGCCGGTGAGCTCGTGCGCCCAACGATCGCGCTCCGGGCGCCACAGGAGATCGGCCTGCGCCGCGTGGCGCACGACGATGACGGTGTCGACGCGCGACGGGGTGGCCACCAGCGCCGAGGCGATGGCGGTGCGGATACGGCTCGCCTCGGCCGAGCCGATGCCCGATTGCGCCTCGAGCGCGCGGCCGACGCCGCGCATCACATCCGACCGCTCGAGCGTGATCTCGGCGGCGGTCGCGGCGCGCGCACCGGCGAGGATCGCCTCGCTCTGCGCCGGCGCGAGGCCGAGCGTGCGCAGCGCGCCCGCCACGGCTTCGACGGCGACCTCGGCGGCGACATAGCCGTCGAGCGCGGGATCGGTGTAGGCCTCCTTGAAGGCGACGATCTGCGCGTTGCGGTAACCGCCATCGGCGGTGATGACCACGCGCGCACCGGCGTTGTGGATGCGGTCGGAGAGCGTCTTGTCGCTGAAGCCGCCGAACACCGGCGTGTACACGATGCCCGAGCGCTTGCAGGCCTCGGTCCAGTACAGCTGCTCGGCGATGTTCGGCATGTTGATGGCGATGCGGTCGCCCGCCTTGAGGCCGAGCCGCCGCAGCGCGACCGCGCAACGCGCGGACTCGAGCAGCAGCTGCCTGCGCGACACACCGTAGGAGACCACCGGACCGCCGCGGCCGCCGTCGAGCGACTGGTCCCAACGGTCGCCCTCGAAGAAGAACGCGGTCTCGGCGCCGTGTCCGGCGAGCACATGCCGGTCCAATTC
>DAIMYL010000161.1:3069-4524 GCA_036734505.1 Steroidobacteraceae bacterium
GCGATGTCGGCGTGGTAGGCGCCCGGGTCGCGGGTGCAGGCCTCACGGGCCTGTTGCCACGCCGCGCGGGTGGTGAGGGCGTTGACGACGGCCGACGGGGGGGCGACAGCCGCCGACGCCGGAACCTGTTCCTTGGCTCCGTTCGAACTCGACATCTGAACTCTCCGCCCCCGCCGGCATCCTACACGCCGCTCCGGTGAAATACTTCCTGTGAAAATTCACGGCTTTAGGGCAAAACGGTTGTGAAAAGGCGCATGTAGACATCTAAATGATATCATCATAATATTATCGTCACCCCGGCAAACACCCCGCGGCATCCCTGCCCTATCTTCAGGAAGTACCCACGATGTCCAACCCCCTCTCCCGCCCCGCCAGCCGCGAACGTGACGTCGCCGTCACCAGCGGTTGGCTGATGCTCCCCGTCGTCCTCGTCCTGCTTGCCGCAGGCCTCTCCGCCACGATCCACGGCGCCTCGAACGGCAACCCGCCGCTCGCGGTACTCGGCATCGTGCTGCTCGTCGCGTTCTTCATCTCGCGCGCCGGCTTCTTCACGCTGCAGCCCAACGAGGCGCGGGTGCTGGTGCTGTTCGGCGACTACAAGGGCACGGTGCGCAAGGAAGGCTTCCACTTCGGCAACCCGTTCTACTCGAACGGCAGCGGCGCCCAGGCCACCATCACCGAAGGCGACAAGATCACGGTGACGCCGAAGAAGAATCCGCGCATGAAGATCTCGCTGCGATCGCGCAACCTCAACGGCGAGCGGCTCAAGGTCAACGACAAGCAGGGCAACCCGATCGAGATCGCGGCCGTGGTGGTGTGGCGTGTACAGGACACGGCGCAAGCGATGTTCGACGTCGACGACTACGAGGAGTACGTGCACATCCAGTCGGAGTCGGCGGTGCGCCATCTCGGCAGCCAGTACGCCTACGACCACGGCGAAGAGCACGAGATCACGCTGCGCAGCGGCGTGGACGAGGTGTCCGAGGCGCTGCAGGCAGAGCTGCAGACCCGGCTTGCGCCCGCAGGCGTGATCGTCGACGCGGCGCGGCTCACGCACCTCGCCTATGCGCCGGAGGTCGCGCAGGCGATGCTGCGCCGCCAGCAGGCCGAAGCGGTGCTCGCCGCCCGCCAGAAGATCGTGCAGGGCGCGGTCAGCATGGTCGAGATGGCGCTGACGGACCTCGCGCGCCGCGGCGTCGTCGACCTCGACGCCGAGCGCAAGGCGGCGATGGTCAGCAACCTCATGGTCGTGCTGTGCGGCGACTCGGAGGCCAAGCCCGTGATCAACACCGGGACGCTCTACGGCTGACGCGCCGGTGGCCGAACGCAAGTCATTCCTGATGCGGATCGACCCCGCGATCTGGCGGGAGCTCGAGCGCTGGGCTGCGGACGACCTGCGCAGCGTCAACGGTCAGGTCGAGTTCATCCTGCGCGAGGCGCTGCGCCGACGTGGCG
>DAIMYL010000162.1:0-2706 GCA_036734505.1 Steroidobacteraceae bacterium
TCCGCGCGGTCTGCCTGCAGCACGAGATGGACCACCTCGAGGGCAAGCTGTTCGTCGACTACCTCTCCTCGCTCAAGCGCGACCGCATCCGTCGCAAGCTCGAGAAGGAGCGGCGCGACCGCGCGCCCGCGGGCCGCGCACCGGCCGGAGCCGCGCTGTCGCGTTGCGCCGCGGCGCCGCCACGGCGCCGCGCCACCGCCGTCCGTCGCCACGACCGCGCCGTCCGCACCCATGCGCATCGTCTTCGCCGGGACCCCGGAGTTCGCAGTGCCGCCGCTCGCGGCGTTGGTCGTATCCCGCCACCAGGTGGTGGGGGTGCTCACCCAGCCCGACCGGCCCGCCGGGCGCGGGCGGCGCGTCGAGCACGGCGCGGTCAAAGAATTCGCCCTCGCGCACGGCCTGCCGGTGGCGCAGCCCGCGACGCTGCGCACCGCCGAGGGCCGTGCTCCCTTGGTCGGCTGGAACCCCGATGTGATGGTGGTGGTCGCCTACGGGCTGATCCTGCCCCCCGAGGCGCTGGCGTTGCCGCGCTTCGGCTGCCTCAACATCCACGCGTCGCTGCTGCCGCGCTGGCGCGGTGCGGCGCCGATCCAGCGCGCGCTGCTCGCCGGTGACGCCGAGACCGGGGTCGCCATCATGCAGATGGACGCGGGCCTCGACACCGGACCGGTGCTGCTCGAGCGCCGTGTCACCATCGGTCCCGACGAGGACTCGCCCGCGCTGCACGCGCGGCTCGCGGCGCTCGGCGCCGCCGCGTTGCTCGAGGCCTTGGACGGCGTCGAAGCGGGGACGCTGACGCCGCGCGCGCAGACCGCGCCGGGCGCCACCTACGCCGCCAAGCTCGACAAGTCCGAGGCGCGGATCGATTGGCGCGAGGACGCCGCCGCGATCGCGCGCCGCGTGCGCGCGCTGCGGCCGTGGCCGGTGGCGGAGACCGCGCTGCGGGGCGAGCAGGTGCGCGTCCACCGCGCGCGCGCCCTGCCCGACGCGACGGCATCGACCGCCGCCGCCCGCGCCGCGCCCGGCGCCGTGCTCGGCATCGAGGACGACATGCTCGTGGTGGCCTGCGGCTGCGGCCGTCTCGGCATCCTCGAGCTGCAGCGCGCCGGACGGCGCAGCATGACGGCCAAAGAGTTCGCCAACGGCCTGCGCGCAGGCGAGGAGACCTTCACATGAACGATGCGGTTCACACCGCGGCCGCGGTCACCGATGCCGCCGCCGCACCCGCCGGACGGCGCGAGGCCGGTGCGTACGCGCCCGGCGCATCGACGCTGGCCGCCGCGGCGCGTGCCGTGTCTCTGGTCGCGCACGAGGGTCGTTCCGCGGATGTCGCGCTGGCCGAGGCCGAGGCGCGTCCCGACCGCGCCGCCGTCCGCGCCATCGCGCTCGGCACCTTGCGCTGGTATCTGCGGCTCGCACCCGCGGTCGCCGGGCTGGTCGCGCGGCCGGCCGATGATCTCGCGCCGCCGCTGCGCGCGCTGCTGGTCACGGCGGCCCATCAGATAGAGCACTCGCGCGGCGCGCCGGAGGTGAGCGTGCACCTCGCCGTCGATGCGGCGCGTGCGCTCGGCTTCGAGCGCGCCACCGGGCTCATCAACGCCGTGCTGCGCCGCTTCGTGCGCGAGCGCGCGACGGTGTTCTCGGCGCTCGATCAGGACCTCGCCGTCCGCAGCGCGCAGCCGGCATGGCTCGCCGCGGCGGTGCAGGCGGCATGGCCCGACCGTGCCGCCGCCGTTCTGGAGGCGTCCAACGCCCATCCGCCGTTCGTGCTGCGGGTGGCGGGCGACCGCGATGCGTATCTGGCCGAACTGGCGGCTGCCGGTCACGATGCGCGTGCCGTGCCTTGGGCGCCCGAGGCGGTGGTGCTCGCGGTGTCGGTGCCGGTCACCGCGTTGCCGGGCTTCCGCGAGGGCCGCGTCTCGGTGCAGGACGCAGGCGCGCAGCTCGCCGCGCGGCTGCTCGATGTGCGACCGGGGCAGCGCGTGCTCGACGCCTGCGCGGCGCCCGGCGGCAAGACCGCGCATCTGCTGCAGCGGCCCGTGCCGCCCGCCGACCTGCTCGCGGTGGATGTCGACGGCTCGCGGTTGTCGATGGTCGCATCCACGCTCGAGCGCATCGGCATCGGTGCGCGGCTGCGCGTCACGGACCTCACGGTGCCGGGCGCGCTGGGCGACGAGGCGCCCTTCGACCGCATCCTCGTCGATGCGCCGTGCTCCTCCACGGGCGTCATCCGCCGCCACCCCGACATCAAGCTGCTGCGTCGTGCGGGCGACATAGAGGCATTCGCCCGCACCCAGGCGCGGTTGTTGGACGCCTGCTTCGCGCGGCTCGCGCCGGGTGGCCGGTTGGTCTACGCGACCTGTTCGTTGCTGCCGCAGGAGAACGAGGAGGTGGTGGCGGCGTTTCTGGCGCGTGAGCCGGCGGCGCGTGCGGCGCCCTGGCCGGAGGGCGTGGCGCTGCCGCCCGGGGCGCTGCGGCTGCCGATCGGCGTGCAGCTGCTGCCGGGTGCGGAAGCGGGCACCGACGGCTTCTATTATGCTTGTCTCGGACGGGGGGACGGAGCATGAGATCTTCGTACAAGCGTGGACACCGGTGGCTCGCCGGACTGCGCACGGCGGTCGCGGCGTGGTGCGCCGCGGTCCTCGTCGTCGCGCTCGCGTCGCCCGCCCGTGCCGAAGCCTTGGCCGGGGTGCCGGAGGTGCGCTC
>DAIMYL010000162.1:2806-4479 GCA_036734505.1 Steroidobacteraceae bacterium
GCCCGAGGCCGAGCGGTCGTTCGCGACGCTGGACGAGGCGCTGGCGGACCTCGGCAAGGTGCAGGCCTGGCCGGTGCTGGTGGCGGCGCAGGTGCCTCCCGGCGAGTGCTTCGTCAACCTGCGCGCCACCGTGCGCCGCGGTCGTCTCACCGACACCCTGCGCGTGCTGATGTTCTGGTCCGACGACTGGCAGCTCGAAGGGGAGTGGTACTCGTGGTCCCTGCCGCGGTGAAACGCGCGCGCACGATCGCGTTGCTGGCGCTCGCGGCGCTGGTGGCGGTCGGCGCATTGGTGGCCTTGTCCTTGTCGGTGGAGAACTCGGCGCAGTTCCAACGGCTGCAGCCCGTCGTGCTGCTGGCGAGCGCGGTCGCGGTGCTGGTGCTCTCGGTGCTGATCGCGCGCAAGGTGGTGCAGCTGGTCGCGGCGCGGCGGCGCGGCGACCCGGGCTCCCGCCTCACAGCGCGCACCGCTGCCGTGTTCGGCGCGCTGGTGGCGCTGCCGCTCGTCACCGTGTACCTGTTCTCGCTCGGCTTCCTCAACCGCGGCATCGACAGCTGGTTCCGCGACGAGGTGAAGCAGGGCCTCAACGACTCGGCGTCGCTGTCGCGGTCGGTGCGCGACCTGCTGCTGCGCGAGCACGGCGAGATCGCCGAGCGCTTCGCCGAGCGCCTCGCCGGTCTGCCCTCGAGCCAGATGCTGGTCGAGCTCGACCGCGAGTTGGCGGCCAGCGGCGCCAACGAGATCGTCATCTACGGCGAGCATGCGCGCATCCTCGGGGTCGCGAGCCGCTCCGTATCCGACGCCTTGCCACCCCGTCCGCCAGCGGAGCTCGTGCGCCGGATCGCCGACGGCGCCACCTATGTGAGCTTCGAGCCGCTCGCCGGCTCCAACTACCTCATCCGCGCGGCTGCACCGGTGCCCGGCGGGATGCTCGGACCGCAGGATGCGCGCTTCGTGGTCGCCACCTACGATCCGCCGAGCCGTTTCGCGGAGCTCACCGAGGCCGTCGACCGCTCGCGCTCGACCTACGCGGACGTCGAGGCCCTGCGCCAGCCGCTCAAGTACAGCTTCAGCGTCACGCTCACGCTCGTGCTGCTGGTGACGCTGCTCGGTGCGATCTACGGCGCGATCTTCTCGGCGGAGGTGCTGTTCAAGCCGGTGCAGGACCTGATGGCGGGCACCCGCGCGGTCGCGCGCGGCGACCTCGAGACGCGGGTGCCGCCGAGCTCCGACGACGAGATGGGTTCGCTCGTCGACTCCTTCAACGACATGACCTTCGGGCTGCGGCGCGCGCGCGAGGAGAACGCGGCGAGCCGTCTCGCCGTGGAGCGCGAGCGCGAGCGCCTCGCGCTGATCCTCGCGCGTCTGTCCTCGGGCGTGCTGGCCGTCGACCGTGCGCTCGTGCTGCGGCTCGCCAACGCGGCCGCCGGACACATCCTCGGCGTCGATTTCGCCGGTCGCGAGGGCCAGCAGCTCGACGCCATCGAGAGCGCGGACCCCCGCCTGCGGCAGTTCGTGGCGGCGCTGCGAGAGCGGCTGGATGCGGGGCGCGAGGAGTGGCGCGAGCAGCTGGAGCTCGCGGCCGACGGCGCGGCGCCGGCGCGCGTGCTGGCCTGCGCCTGCGTGCCGCTGCCGCAGGGCGGCGAGCCCGGCTTCGTGGTGGTGCTCGAGGA
>DAIMYL010000163.1:0-4455 GCA_036734505.1 Steroidobacteraceae bacterium
ACACACCACTCGTGATACACCTGCGAGTGTGTTGATTCTTTAACGCGAAGGACAAGATCATGCTGATCGAGCTGGTGGACGGTTGGGCGCTCGTGATGGGGACCTTGGCCGGGAGCTTCGTGCGATGACCCCGGAGGCGATCATGTCGGTGGGCAGCGGGGCGCTCGGCACCATGCTGCTGCTCGCGATGCCGTTGCTGCTCACCGCGCTCGTCATCGGCCTCGTGGTCGGCGTGTTCCAGGCGGCGACCCAGATCAACGAGATGACGCTGTCGTTCATCCCGAAGCTGGTCGGGATGGCCGTGACCATGGTGGTGGCCGGTCCGTGGATGCTGAAGCTCATCGTCTCCTACACGCGTGATCTCATCCAAGGGATCCCCGGGATGATCCGGTGAGCCCGTGCTGAACATCGCCGCCTCGCAGCTGATGGGCTGGATCGGTGACTGGATCTGGCCGTTCTTCCGCATCGCCGCCGTGCTGATGGTGGCGCCGGTCTTCGGTGCGGGCTTCGTGCCGCCGCGGCTGCGCATCGTGCTGGCCGGTGCCATCGCTTGGCTCGTGGTGCCGCTGCTCCCGCCGGCGCCGGACATCGACCCGTTCTCTTTGCCCGGCCTGCAGGTGCTCGCGCAGCAGGTGCTCATCGGCGTCGGCATCGGGTTCGTGCTGCAGCTC
The DNA here is from genome assembly GCA_036734505.1 of Steroidobacteraceae bacterium. GTDB lineage: Bacteria > Pseudomonadota > Gammaproteobacteria > Steroidobacterales > Steroidobacteraceae > UBA964. The sequence goes on from DAIMYL010000163.1 coordinate 672, forward strand.
GTCTTCGACGCCGTCGGACTCGCCGGCCAGCTGCTCGCCAACACCATGGGGCTCTCGTTCGCCTTCAACGTCGATCCGCTGCGCGGCGCGTCGACCGCCGCGATCGGTCAGTTCTATGTGGTGTTGATGGTGATGACCTTCCTCGCGCTCGACGGGCATCTCGCCGTGATCCAGTTGGTGGTCGACGGCTTCCGCACCTTGCCGGTCGGCCTGCAGGGTCTCGGCACCGACGGCATGCTGCGCCTCGCTGCTTCCGGCACGCTGTTGTTCTCCGGTGCGGTGTCCATCGCGCTGCCGGGTCTCACCGCGCTGCTCGTCGCCAACATCGGGTTCGGCCTCATCAGCCGCGCCGCGCCGACGCTCAACATCTTCGCTGTCGGGTTCCCGATCACCATCGTGTTCGGTCTCGTGGTGCTGCAGATCGGCCTGCCCGGCGTGCAGCAGGGCTTCGTGGCGTTGCTGCAGCAGGTGCTGGCCGAGGCAGGTGCGCTGCAGGTACCGGGGCGCTGAGGGGCGGTCATGTCCGAGAACGACTCACAAGAACGCACAGAACGCCCGACCCAGAAACGGTTGGAGGACGCCCGCAAGAAGGGCCAGGTCCCCCGATCCATCGACCTCGGCGCCGCGGCGGTGACGCTCGCCGCGACCGGCGCGCTGTTCATGTTCGGCGCGTCCGCGGCCGAGGGGCTCATGCGCATGCTGGTCGACGGCCTGCAGGTCCGCGGCTCGGAGCTGGCCCAGGACGATGTGATGCTGCGTCAGCTCGGCGATTCAGGTTCGCTCGCGCTGATGGCGATCGTGCCGCTGTTCGCCGCGATGTTCGTGGCGGCGGTGGCGTCGCCGGCGTTGATCGGCGGCTGGACCTTCAGTTCGGAAGCGCTGTCCTTCAAGCCCGAGCGGCTCGACCCGGTGCGGGGCATCGGACGGATGTTCTCCGTGCGCAGCGTGGTCGAGCTCCTGAAGTCGATCGCCAAGTTCGCGCTGATCGCCGGCATCGCCGTGCTCGTCATCCGTTCCCAGCTCGCCGAGATCGGCGCCCTGGCGACGCAGTCGATCGAGCCCGCGATCGTCGAGGCCGGTCGCATCACCCTCTACGCGCTGCTGTCGATGGCGGCGGGGCTCGGGATCATCGCGGCGATCGACGCGCCGTTCCAGCTCTGGCAGCACACCAAGGAGCTGCGGATGAGCATGCAGGAGATCCGCGAGGAGATGAAGGAATCGGAGGGCTCGCCCGAGACCCGCTCGCGCATCCGCCAGATGCAGCAGACGCTCGCCCGGCGCCGGATGCTGCAGGATGTCCCGAAGGCGAATGTGGTCATCACCAACCCGACGCACTACGCCGTCGCCTTGCGCTACGACGAGAAGCAGGACCTCGCGCCCGTGGTGCTGGCCAAGGGCTCCGACGAGATCGCGGCGCGCATCCGCGAGGTCGCGCTCGAGCACGGTGTGCCGATGGTGTCGGCGCCGCCGCTGGCGCGCGCGATCTTCCGGCATGTCGACATCGGGCGGCAGATCCCGCACGCGCTCTTCGTCGCCGTCGCGCAGGTGCTCACCTATGTCTGGCAGCTCAAGGTGGCCCGCCGCCAGGGTCAGCCGCCGCCGCCGCCGCCCGCGGTCGATCCCGCCGTCGAACAGGCCGTCACCGGCCGTGAGGCATAAGCCATGAATGCGCCCACCAACACCACGGCAGCCCCGCCCGCCCTGCGCGAACTGCTGCTGAGCGGTCTCGGCATCCCGGTGGCCGTGCTCGCGCTGCTCGCGATGGTGGTGCTGCCGCTGCCGGCGTTGGCGCTCGACCTGCTGTTCACCTTCAACATCGCGCTGTCGCTGATGATCACCGTTGCGGTGTTCACGGTGCGCAAGCCGCTCGACTTCGCGATCTTCCCGTCCGTCCTGCTGATCGCGACGCTGTTCCGCCTCGCGCTGAACGTCGCCTCGACCCGCGTGGTGCTCATGCACGGGCACACGGGCACCGGGGCCGCGGGTCATGTGATCGAGTCCTTCGGGGAGTTCGTCATCGGCGGCAACTACGCCGTCGGCATCGTGGTGTTCATCATCCTCACCATCATCAACTTCGTGGTCATCACGAAGGGTGCGGGGCGCATCTCCGAGGTCAGTGCGCGGTTCACCCTCGATGCCATGCCCGGCAAGCAGATGGCGATCGATGCCGACCTGAACGCCGGTCTCATCAACCAGGAAGAGGCGCGCACGCGCCGCCAGGAGGTCCGATCGGAGGCGGATTTCTACGGCTCGATGGACGGCGCGAGCAAGTTCGTGCGCGGCGACGCGACCGCGGGCATCCTGATCCTCATCATCAACATCATCGGCGGGCTGGCGATCGGCACGATGATGCACGGCCTGTCGCTGGGCGACGCGGCGAAGATCTATGTGCTTCTGACCATCGGCGACGGCCTCGTCGCGCAGATCCCGGCGCTGCTGCTCGCGACGGCGGTGGCGGTGATCGTGACCCGCATGTCGCGTGACCAGGACATGGGCGGCGAGGTGGCGCGCCAACTCGTGGCGGAACCGCGGTTGCTCGGCATCGCGGGCGGCGTGCTCGCGCTGCTGGGCCTGATCCCCGGCATGCCGAACATCATCTTCCTGTCGATGGCCGCGCTCGCTGGCGGCGCGGCTTGGTTCATGCACAAGCAGCGTACGGCGGAAGCGCTGGCGCCTTCGACCGCGGTGCCGTCGTCGGCGCCGAGCGAGGCGCGGGAGCTCAGCTGGGACGACATGCAGCCGGTCGACCTCGTCGGTCTGGAGGTCGGATACCGTCTGGTTCCGCTCGTCGACAAGGCGCAGGGCGGCGACCTGCTGGCGCGCATCCGCGGCGTGCGGCTCAAGGTCTCGCAGGAGCTCGGATTCCTCGTGCCCGCGGTGCACATCCGTGACAACCTCGATCTGTCGCCGAACGCGTACCGCATCCAGCTCTCCGGCGTGCCGGTGGGCGAGGGCAGCGTCTATCCGGACCGTGAGCTCGCCATCAACCCGGGTCGGGTGTTCGGCACCCTGCAGGGCATGGAGACCCGCGATCCGGCCTTCGGGATGGAGGCGGTGTGGATCGAACCCGGCCAGCGCGCGCATGCGCAGTCGCTCGGCTACACGGTGGTGGACGCGAGCACGGTGGTCGCCACGCACCTCAGCCAGCTCATCGCGCAGCACTCGCACGAGATCCTCGGCCACGAGGAGATCCAGAACCTGCTCAACAACCTGGCGAAGACCGCGCCCAAGCTGGTCGAAGACCTCGTGCCGAAGGTGCTGTCCGTGGGCGTGGTGGTCAAGGTGCTGCAGGCGCTGCTCGCCGAGCGCGTGCCGATACGCAACCTGCGCAGCATCCTGGAGGCGCTGGCCGAACACGCGGGGCGCACGCAGGACCCGCAGACGCTGGTCGCGCAGGTCCGCATCGCGCTGTCCCGGCAGATCGTCCAGGACATCGCCGGCATCTCCCAGGAGCTGCCCGTCATCACCCTCGACCCCGCGCTGGAACAGGTGCTCGGCAACTCCGTCGGCGCGGGCGGCGGCGCTTCGCCCGGCCTCGAGCCGGGGCTCGCCGAACGGCTGCAGGAGCGGCTGGTCGAGGCCACGCGGCGGCAGGATCTCAGCGGTCAGCCGGCTGTGCTGCTGGTCCCCCCGGCGCTGCGCCCGATTCTTGCAAGGTTCCTGAGGGCGACCGTGCCGCAGATGCACGTGCTCGCTTGGAACGAGATCCCCGACAGCCGCCGGGTACGCCTGGTGAGCACCATCGGTAACTAGGGACGAACGCCATGAAAATGCAGAAATACAC
>DAIMYL010000164.1:0-1783 GCA_036734505.1 Steroidobacteraceae bacterium
GCGGTGAGCCGCTGCGGACGCCCCTTGCCGCGGGCGTAGGGGTTGGCGTCGGTGCGGTACTCGACCGCGACCGGCGAGGCGAAGAGGTCGAACTCGCGCCGGAACACATTCGCGAGATAGCGCGTGTAGGCCTCGGGCACATGCACGGTCTGGTTGCCGTGGATGATGATGCGCGGCGGGTTGCGGCCGCCCTGGTGGGCGTAGCGCAGCTTGATGCGCCGGCCGCGCACCATCGGCGGCTGGTGCTGCACCATCGCGCGCTCGAGGGTCTTGCTGAGCTTCGGCGTCGGGATCTCGGTCATCGCGGCGTCGTAGGCCTTGATGGTGGCGGCGACCAGCTCGCCGACGCCGGTGCCGTGGCGCGCGGAGATGAAGTGCTGCGGCGCGTACGGCACGAAGTCGAGCTTGAGCGCGAGCAGGCGGCGGATCTCCTCGCGCTGCTCCATCGGGATGCCGTCCCATTTGTTGACGGCGATGATGAGCGCACGGCCGCGCTGCAGCGCGAGGCCGAGCACGCTCGCGTCCTGCTCGCCGATGCCGTCGTGCGCGTCGACCACGAACACCACCACATGCGCGGTGTCGATGGCCTGCAGGGTCTTGGCGACGCTCGCCTTCTCGATCTCGTCCTCGACCTTGCCGCGGCGGCGCACGCCGGCGGTGTCGATGAGCGTGAACTCGCGGCCGTCGCGCGCGAACGGCACGAAGATGCTGTCGCGGGTGGTGCCCGGCATGTCGCTGGCGATGACGCGGTCCTCGCCGATGAGACGGTTGACGAGCGTGGACTTGCCGACGTTCGGCCGGCCGATGACGGCGATGCGGATGCGGCCGTCGTCGGGCGCGGCGGCGGCGGCGAGCGCCTCGGCGTCGTAGCCCTCGAGCACGCGCGACATGAGATCGCGGCAACCGTCGCCGTGCGCCGACGCGATGGGCAGCGGATCGCCGAGGCCGAGCGAGTGGAAATCGGCGGCGGCCGTGGAAGGGTCCAGGCCCTCGGCCTTGTTGACCGCGAGGAACACGGGCTTGCCGGAGCGGCGCAGCTCGCGCGCGACGAAGTGGTCCTGCGGCGTGAGGCCGCTGCGCGCGTCGGCGATGAAGACCAGCAGGTCGGCCTCCTCGATCGCGCGCTCGGTCTGCAGCCGCATCGGCTGCTCGATGCCCGAGGGCTGCTCGACGAGGCCGCCGGTGTCGATGACGACATAGGGCACGGGGCCGAGCCGACCGTAGCCGTACTGACGGTCGCGCGTCACGCCCGGCATGTCGGCGACGAGCGCGTCGCGCGTGCCGGTCAGGCGGTTGAAGAGCGTGGACTTGCCGACGTTCGGTCGGCCGACCAGCGCCACGACGGGCAGCAAGGTGTCCACGGGGGCGGTCGTCACTCCGTCTTCGCGGCGGCGGCGGGCTTCGGCGCGCGCGGCCGGAAGGCGCTGACGCGGCCGTCGTCGTCCTGCACCACGAGGATGCCGTCGGCGACGCGCGGTGCGTTGGTCACGCGACCGCCCGCCTTGCCGCGCGCGACGAAGGCGCCGGTCTCGGCGTCCATCCAGTGCAGATAGCCTTCGGCGTCGCCCACCACCACATGAGGACCGAGCGCGGCCGGGCCGGACAGGCCGCGCCGGCGCAACGCGTCCTGGCGCCAGAGCTCGATGCCCGTGCGGCGGCGCAGCGCGACCACCTCGCCGCCGGCGGTGGCGACGAACACGCGGTCATCGTCGATGTCGAGGCCACGGTGGCTCGAGAGCTCGCGCGACCACCAGGTCTGGCCCGAGTCGAGCGCGAGCATCGC
>DAIMYL010000164.1:1883-4423 GCA_036734505.1 Steroidobacteraceae bacterium
GAGAGACCGCGCAGGCGGCCATCGACCGTGCGCACCACCACCGCGCCTTCGGCGACGGCCGGCGCCGAGAGCACCTCGCCGCCCACAGCGACGCGCCAACGCTGCGCGCCGTCCTTCGCGTCGAGCGCGATGACCTCGCCGTCGGAGGATCCGACCACCACCAGTCCGGCACCGACACCGGGGCCGCCCGCGAGCGTGGCCTTGGTACGCGTGCGCCAGAGCTGCTTGCCGTCGGCCAACTGCAGGGCCGCGACATCGCCGTCACGGCCGGCGGCATAGACGCGGCCCGCGTCGATGGCCGGAGCGAGCCCGACGCGCATCACATCGTCGCCACCGCCGAGCGACGCGCTCCACAGGCGGTCGATGGACACGCTCTCGCGGAAGTCGACGAGCTCCGAGGGCTTCTCGACCTCCTTGTCGTTGGCGCAACCCGCGCCGAGCGCGAGCGCCGCCAGCAGCGCGACACGGGCGAACGGCGCGGCGCGCATCACGGCGAACCCGGCTTGGCCGGCGCGGCCGGCGCGGCCGGCGCGGCCGGTGCGGCCGGCGCAGCGGCGGCGGCAGGCTTGGCGGCGGGCGCCGCAGCGACGGGCTCCTTCACGCCATCGGCGAGCAGATCGCCGATCTTGAGCTGCAGCGCGGCGAGATCGACCGTCGGCGCGCCCTTCCCGGCGGCCGCAGCGGCGTCGGCCTCGGCCTTGCGCCAGGCCGCGAGCGCGCCCGGACGGTCGCCCTTGGCGTAGAGCGCATCGCCGCGGATGGATTCGAACAGCGGCCCGAAGGCGCCGGGCTGCGCACCGGCGAGCGTCGCGATCGCGGCGTCGGCGTTGCCCTGCGCGAGCTGCACGCGCGCGAGGCGCGAGCGGGCGACGAGCCGCAGCTGCTGGTCCTTGGACCCCTTCATCACGCGGGTCAGGCGCTCGTTGGCGGGACCGAACTCGCCCGTCTCCACCAGCGCACGCGCCGCCACCAGGTCCGCCTGGTCGGCATAGGCCGACGCGCCGTGCTCCTTGCGGATCTCGTCGGCGAGCACCAGGCCCTTGGCGCGGTCGCCCGACTGCAGCGTCTCGAGCAGCAATCCGTAAGAGGCGCTCGCGGACTGCGCGCGCGCCTCCTGCCGCTGCTCCCACCAACGCCAGCCGGCCAGCGCACCGAGGCCGAGCAGCACGCCCACGACCAGCCATGGGCCGTTCTCGCGCAACCACTGCTTGACGCGCTCCCACTGCTCCTGCTCGTTGTAATAGTCGTCGATCACGCTCGCTGCTCCTCGAGGCCGCTCAGGCCTGTCCGTCGAACCATCGGGCGACGGCCGCGGAGGCCGTCGCCAAAGATATCTCGCTGGGCGCGCCCGCGCCTTCGCGCAGGGGCTTGAGCTGCGCGACGCCGCGCGCGAGCTCGTCCTCGCCGAGCACCACCGCCAGCGGCGCGCCGCTGCGGTCGGCGCGGCGGAACTGCGCCTTGAAGTTGCCGCCGCCGAGGTTGACCTCGACGCGCCGCCCGGGCAGCGCCGCGCGCAGGGCGTCGGCGAGCGGCAGCGCGGCGCGCGCGGGCGCATCGCCCTGCGCCACGACATAGACATCCGCGCCGCGGGCGGCGGGCGCGCTGCCGGCCTGGGACATCAGCTCGACCACGCGCTCCACGCCCATCGCGAAACCGATGGCCGGGGTCGGCTCGCCGCCGAGCTGGGCGATGAGGCCGTCGTAGCGGCCGCCCGAGCAGACCGCGTCCTGGGCGCCGAGCGCGTCGGTGGTCCACTCGAACACGGTGCGGGAGTAGTAGTCGAGCCCGCGCACGAGACGCGGGTTGATGCGGAACGGGACGCCGAGCGCCTGCAGCATCGCCTGCAGGTCCTCGAAGTGGGCGCGCGATTCGGCATCGAGATGTTCGGGCAGCGAAGGCGCGGCGGCGATCAGCTCCTGCATCGCGGGGTTCTTGCTGTCGAGGATGCGCAGCGGATTGCCCTCGAGGCGGCGACGGCTGTCCTCGTCGAGCGCGTCATGGCGCGCGCGGAACCAGTCGGCGAGCACGGCGCGGTAGGCGCGGCGCGCCTCGGCGGTCCCCAAGGAGTTGATCTGCAGCTCGACGCGGCCGATGCCGAGGCGGCGCCAGAACGACGCCGTGAGCGCGATGAGCTCGGCGTCGATGTCCGGCCCGGCGAACCCGATGGCCTCGACATCGACCTGATGGAACTGGCGGAAGCGGCCCTTCTGCGGCTTCTCGTGGCGGAACATCGGTCCGATGCACCACAGCTTGTGGCGCGCGCCGCGCAGCATGCCGTTCGAGATGACGGCGCGCACCAGACCGGCGGTCGCCTCCGGGCGCAGCGTCAGACGCTCGCCGCCCTTGTCCTCGAAGCTGTACATCTCCTTCTCGACGACATCGGTGTGCTCGCCGATGGCGCGCTTGAAGAGCTCGGTGTGCTCGACCACGGGCACGCGCATCTCGTCGTAGCCGTAGGCGTGCAGCAGGTCGCGCACCGTGCCCTCGAGGTGCTGCCAGAGCGGCGCCTCGGCGGGCAGCAGGTCGTTCATGCCCTTGAC
>DAIMYL010000165.1:0-4415 GCA_036734505.1 Steroidobacteraceae bacterium
CGCGCACCAGGAACTGGCGCTCGCCCTCGCGGCGGATGTCGTGCTCCTCGTCGACATCGAACTCGTCGTCGATGTCGCCGACGATCTGCTCGATCGCATCCTCGATGGTGACGAGACCCGAGACGCCGCCGTACTCGTCCACCACGATCGCCATGTGGTTGCGGCTGCGGCGGAACTCCTTGAGGAGGACGTTGACGCGCTTCGACTCGGGCACGACCACCGCCGGCCGCATGCACTCGCGGATGTCGAAGTCGTCCGACCCGCCGGCCGCGTAGACGCGCAGCACATCCTTGGCGAGCAGGATGCCGACGATGTCGTCGCGGTCGTCGTCCATCACCGGGTAGCGCGAGTGCCCGGACTCGACGATGGCCGGCAGCAGCCTCTCGAGCGGCTCATCGCGGCGCCCCGCGACCATCTGCGCGCGCGGCACCATGATGTCGCGCACCTGCAGTTCCGCGACACCGAGCACGCCCTCGAGCATGCGAAGCGCCTCGGCGTCGATGAGTCCGCGGCCCTGCGCCTCGCGCAGCTGCTGCACGAGGTCGTCGCGGTCCTCGGCCTCGCCGGAGAGCGCGCGACCGAGCTTCCGCATCCAGCTCATCGCGCTATATCGGGGGTTCGTCACGGTATGTCACCATCGGCGGTGAGGCCCCCGTCCACCTCGAGATAGGGGTCGGGGAAGCCGAGCGCCGAGAGCACGCGCCGCTCGCGCCGCTCCATGCGGCGCGCGTCGGCGGGCCGTTCGTGGTCGAGGCCGACCAGATGCAGACAGCCATGCACCACGAGGTGCGCCCAGTGCGCCTCCGGGGTCTTGTGCTGTTGCCGCGCCTCGCGCACCACGACGGGCGCGCAGAGCACGATGTCGCCGATGAAACGCCTACGGCGCCCATGACCGCGGGCGCGCCCGCGCACCTTGCCCTCGCCGCCCGCGGGCACCGGGAACGACAGCACATTGGTGGCGTAGTCCCGGCCGCGCCAGACGAGGTTGAGGCGACGACCCTCGGCGAGCCCGACCACGCGCACCGCGACCTCGCCACCGCGCCCGCCGGCGCCGAGCGCGGCGCGCGCCCAAGCCGTGACACGGGTGGCTACCGGTGCGCCGCGGCGCACGCTGCAACGCAGGTCGACGGCGAGCGGCGGACGACGCACAGCGCTCATCGCGGCTCGCCCCCCGAAGGCCCGCCTGCACGGCCGCCCGGCGGACCGCGCAGCTCCTCGTCGCCCTCGTAGGCCAGCACGATGCGCTGCACGAGCGGGTGGCGGACCACATCGCGCGCCTCGAAGAACTGGAACGCGACGCCCTGCACATCCCGCAGCACCGCGATGACATGGCGCAGCCCGGACATCCGTCCGGCCGGCAGGTCGGTCTGGGTGACATCACCGGTCACCACCGCGCGCGACCCGAAGCCGATGCGGGTGAGGAACATCTTCATCTGCTCGACGGTGGTGTTCTGCGCCTCGTCGAGGATGATGAAGGAGTCGTTGAGCGAGCGGCCGCGCATGAACGCGAGCGGCGCGACCTCGATGACGTTGCGCTCGATGAGCTTGGCGACGCGGTCGAAGCCCATCATCTCGTAGAGCGCGTCGTACATCGGGCGGAGGTACGGGTCGACCTTCTGGGTGAGATCGCCGGGCAGGAAGCCGAGCCGCTCACCCGCCTCGACCGCAGGGCGCACCAGGACGATGCGGCGCACGCGGTCGGACTGCAGCGCCTCGACCGCGCAGGCGACCGCGAGATAGGTCTTGCCGGTGCCCGCGGGCCCGACGCCGAAGGTCAGGTCGTGGCGGCGGATGCGCCGCAGGTACTCGCGCTGGTTCGGGCCGCGCGCGCGGATGGTGCCGCGCAGCGTGCGCAGCCCCGCCTCGGCGTCGTCGCCCTCGCCGCCCTCGCCCGACGCGGCGCCCGCAGCGGCGCCGAGCGCACCGGCGCCGCCCGACCCGCCCGCCGCGCCGTCGCCCGAATGGTCGCGCAGCGCGAGGTGCACGGTCTCGGGGGTGATGTCCTCGGTGCGCGCGAGGCGGAACAGTTCGCGCAGCAGCGACTCGGCGGCGGCGGCGGCATCGCCCTGCACCACGAACGAGTCGCCGCGACGGCGCAGGTCGACGCCGAGCCGCGTCTCGACGAGGCGCAGGTTGGCGTCGAGCGGACCACAGAGGTTGGCGAGGCGCTCGTTGTCGGCGGGTGCGAGCACGAACTCGCGCAGCGCGGGCGTCACGCCGCCGCCGAGGTCGGCAGGATGGTCAGGCATGCGCTTCACCCGCGACGATGCGGCCGCGCAGCGAGTGCGCTCTCGCCTCGGTGATCTCGATGTCGGCGAAACGGCCGATGAGCCCGGCGGGGCCGGCGAAGTTGACCCATCGGTTGTCCTCGGTGCGGCCGGCGAGCTCGTTGGCATCCCGCCGCGACGGGCGCGCCACGAGCACGCGCTGCACGCTGCCGACCATCGCCAGGCTGCGCGCACGGGCCTGCTCGTCCAGCAAGGCCTGCAAGCGCACGAGGCGCGACTGCTTCTCCTCGGGCGTGACCTCGTCGGGCAAGGACGCGGCAGGCGTACCGGGCCGGCGGCTGTAGATGAAGCTGAACGACTGGTCGATGTCGAGCTCGCGCACGAGGCGCAGCGTCGCCTCGAAGTCGCGCTCGGTCTCTCCGGGGAAGCCGACGATGAAGTCGGAGGTGACCGCGATACCGGGGCGCACCGCCCGCAGCTTGCGGATGCGCTCCTTGAACTCGAGCGCGGTGTAGCCGCGCTTCATCAGGGCGAGGATGCGGTCGGACCCGGACTGCACCGGCAGGTGCAGGTGCGCGGCCAGCTCGGGGACGCTGGCATAGGCCTCGATGAGGCTGTCGTCGAACTCGAGCGGGTGGGAGGTCGTGAAGCGGATCCGGTCGATGCCGGGCAGCGCCGCGACATGGTGCACCAGCGTGGCGAGGTCGACCTCGACGCCGTCGTCCATCGGGCCGCGGTAGGCGTTCACGTTCTGGCCGAGCAGCGTGACCTCGCGCACGCCCTGCGCGGCGAGGCTCTGCACCTCGGCCATGACCGAACTGAAAGGCCGGCTGATCTCGTCGCCGCGGGTGTAGGGCACCACGCAGAAGCTGCAGTACTTGCTGCAGCCTTCCATGATGGAGACGAAGGCCGAGGCGCCCTCGGCGCGCGGCTCGGGCAACCGGTCGAACTTCTCGATCTCGGGGAAGCTGATGTCGACCACCGAACGCCCGTGGCGGCGCAGCTCGGCGAGCATGTCGGGCAAGCGGTGCAGGGTCTGCGGACCGAACACGAGATCCACCTGCGGCGCGCGCGCCGTGATCGCCTCGCCCTCCTGGCTCGCCACGCAGCCGCCGACGCCGATGATGACGCCGGGACGCGCATCCTTGATGAGCTTCCACTCGCCGAGCAGCGAGAACACCTTCTCCTGCGCCTTCTCGCGCACGGAACAGGTGTTCATCAGCAGCACATCGGCCTGCCGGGGATCGTCGGTCGCCGTGAGGCCGAGCGAATCCGCGAGCACGTCGCCCATACGGGCGGAGTCGTACTCGTTCATCTGGCAACCGAAGGACTTGATGAAGTAGCGGCCAGGCATGCGCGCGGCGCGGGTCCTCAGAACGGGATGTCGTCGTCGTCGAACTGGTCGCTGCTGCCGCCGCCGCGCGGCGCATCGCTGTAGCCGCCCTCGCCGCCGCGGCCACCGCCGCCCGCCGCGCGCGACTCGCTGCGGCCCTCTCCGCCGCCCATGCCGCCGCGGCTGCCGAGCATCTGCATCTCGTTGGCGACGATCTCGGTGGTGTAGCGGTCGCGACCTTCCTTGTCCTGCCACTTGCGGGTGCGCAGCCGGCCTTCGATGTAGACCTGCGAGCCCTTGCGCAGGTACTCGCCGGCGATCTCGGCGAGACGGCCGAACATCGCCACGCTGTGCCACTCGGTCTGCTCCTTCATCTCGCCCGTCTGCTTGTCCTTCCAGGACTCGGAGGTGGCGATGCGCAGGTTGCAGACCGTCATGCCGGAGGGCATGGCCTTGGTCTCGGGGTCTTGCCCGAGGTTGCCGACGAGGATGACCTTGTTGATGCCGCGAGCCATGGGGGATCCTTTCTTGTAGGGGCCGGCGCCTGGGGCACCGGCCGGGAGAGACGGGGGATGCCTATATTAAGCGCGCCCCGCCCCCCCTGCACCGCCAATATCCGGGCAAAACACACCGGAATACCCCCCTGGCACCGCCTGCGGGCCCCCTTTGGCCCCTCCCGGCTGGCCGGGGTACACTAACCGGCTGTTTTTCCTGCACAACGCGTCCCGCACCCGCGGGTCCCTCACCACATGAACCCCATCCGGATCCGGGGGGCGCGCACCCACAACCTGCGCGGCCGCGACCTCGACATCCCCCGCAACCGCTTGGTCGTGGTGACCGGGCTGTCGGGGTCG
>DAIMYL010000166.1:0-4413 GCA_036734505.1 Steroidobacteraceae bacterium
CGAGCAACGAGAGCTCGAGCGCCTGCTCGTAGTTGAGCCGCGGATCGACCGTCGAGCGGTACGCCCGCTGCAGGTCCTCGTCGGTGAGGCCACGCGCCCCGCCCGTGCACTCGGTGACGTCTTCACCGGTCAACTCGACATGGACACCGCCGAGATGCGAGCCCATCGCCTCGTGGACGCGGAACGACAGTTCGACCTCCTTGAGGATGTTGTCGAAGCGGCGCGTCTTGTATCCGCCGGAGCTGTTCTCGGTGTTGCCGTGCATCGGATCGCAGATCCACAGCACCGAATGCCCGGTGGCACGCACGGCCTCTATCGCGCGCGGCAACGCGGTCTCGAGGTCCTTCGCCCCGAAACGGTGGATGAGCGCGAGCCGGCCCGGGGTGTTCTCGGGGTTCAGCGTGGTGACCAGCCTCTGCAACCAGTCGGCGTCCATCGCGGCGCCGATCTTGACGCCCACCGGGTTGGCGATGCCGCGGCAATACTCGACATGCGCGCCGCCGATCTCCGCGGTACGCATGCCGATCCACGGCATGTGGGTCGACAGGTTGTACCACCGCCCCTGCCGCGGGATGTGCCGGGTCTGCGCCTGCTCGTAGTGCAGCACCAACGCCTCATGGCTGGTGTAGAAGTCCGTCCGCAGGGACTGATGGACCTCCTTGGCGCTGATGGTCTCGAAGAACTCGAGGCCGTCCGCCACCGAGGTGACGATGCGTTCGTACTGGGCCTTGAAAGGGGAATGTCCGACGAAGCCGAGGTCCCAATACTCGGGGTGGTGGAGGTCGGCGAAGCCGCCGTCGATCAACGCGCGCACGAAGTTGATGGTGAGCGCTGCGCGCTCGTAGCCGCGCAGCAGCAAGGAGGGATCCGGCTCACGGGCCGCCGCGGTGAACTCGGGGCGGTTCACGATGTCGCCGCGATAGGACGGCAGCGTCACGCCGTCGCGCGTCTCGGTGTCGGCGGAACGCGGCTTGGCGTACTGGCCGGCCATGCGACCGACGCGGATGACGGGCTTCTTGAGCCCGTGGACCAGCACCAGGCTCATCTGCAGCAATATCTTGAGCCGCTGGGCGATGCGGCCGGACTCGCAGTCATCGAAGCTCTCGGCGCAGTCGCCGCCTTGCAGCAGGAAGCTCTCGCCGCGCTGCGCTGCGGCGAGCTCCTCGCGCAGCCGCTCGACCTCCCAGGACACGACGATGGGCGGCAATCGCGACAGCTGATCCACCGCAGCGGCCAACGCCGCCGGATCGCGATAGGCCGGTTGTTGGCGGGCAGGACGGGCCTGCCAGGAATCCGGGCGCCAGGCCTGGAGATCGGGTTGCTGCGCGTTCACGGCGGTCATTCTAGCCCTGCCCCTTGGCGCGCGACCACAAAGCCTCCCACGCGTCCAGATCCAGGGCCTCGAGCGCGACGCCCTGCTCCCGCGCCAGGATCTCCATGCGCGCGAAGCGGCGCTCGAACTTGGCGTTGCTGGCGCGCAGCGCCGCCTCGGGGTCGAGCCCGAGGTGCCGCGCCCAGTTGGCGACCGCGAACAGCAGGTCGCCGAGCTCCTCCTCCTGCCTCGCCGTCGGCTCGCCGTCGCGCAGCGTCTCCTCGAACTCCCCGAGCTCCTCGTCGACCTTGGCGCGGACACCGCCGGGATCGGGCCAGTCGAAGCCGACACGGGCGGCCCGCTTGCCGAGCTTGGCGGCGCGGGTGAGCGCGGGCAACGCGCGCGCGACCCCGTCGAGCGTGCCCGCCTGCCCCGCGGCGGCGCGCTCCGCCGCCTTGAAGCCCTCCCAGGCGACCGTCTGCTCGGCGGCGCTCAACGCATCGGGCGCGGCGAACACATGCGGGTGGCGGCGTTCCAGCTTGTCGGCGATGGCGGCGGCGACGGCGTCGAAATCGAACGCGCCCTGCTCCTCGGCGATGCGCGACAGGAACACCACCTGGAACAGCAGATCACCGAGCTCGTCACGCACCGCGACGCGATCGCCGCCGGCGACGGCGTCAGCGAGCTCATGCGCCTCCTCGAGCGTGTGCGGGACGATGGACTGCATGGTCTGGGCGCGGTCCCACTCGCAGCCGCCCTCCGGATCGCGCAGACGCCGCATCACCTCGAGCAAGCGGGCGATGGACGGCGCGGATGCGCTCACGCCGCGAGCTCCTCGCCGCGCAGCAGCCGATAGAGCGTCAGCAGCATGCCAGCGGTCGCGCCCCAGATGTTCCTGGTTCCGAACGGCATGTCGATGAACTCGATGGCCTCGCCTGCGAACTCGCGCACGCGCGCGACATGGTTGATGGGATCGAGGAAGTGCCCGAGCGGGACCTCGAAAGCCTCGTCGACCTCCGTGGGATCGAGCCGCAACTCGTATCGCGGGTCGACGAACGACACCACGGGCGTCACCCGATACCCGGAGACGGGGATCAGGTGATCGGGCAGGAAGCCCGCCACCCGGACCAGCGACCGCGGGAGCCCGATCTCTTCTTCGGTCTCGCGCAGCGCGGCGGCGACCGCATCGGCATCAGTGGACTCGAGCCGTCCGCCCGGGAAGCTGATCTGGCCAGGGTGGTGCGGCAGTCGGCTGGAGCGTTTCGTCAGCAGCACGGCAAGACCATCGGCACGGTCCACGATCGGCACGAGGACGGCCGCCGGCACCGGCGGTCTGGCGAAGAGCTCGCGCATCGATCGTCCCTCGCCGCCGGCGAGCCGACGACGCCAATCGCGCATCGGCTCGGCGCTCGGGGACGGGATGACGCGTCGCGAGATCAGCTCGCGCAGCTCCGCCGGACCGAGGCTGGCGGGGCTGGGCGATGCGGATGGGCTGTGCGGAGGCAAATCTTGGGATCCCGGCGGTCTGGACCGGACGCAGCGTGCGCCTGCGGTACAATCGCATTTTAACACCGACGGCCCTCCCTTACCCATGCAGTCCGATCCGCTCCACGCCCTCTCGCCTGTCGACGGCCGCTATGCGCGCGGTGCCGATCCATTGCGCGGGCATCTGTCCGAAGCGGCGCTGATCCGCACCCGGATCCGGGTGGAGGCGGCATGGTTCGTCGCTCTGGTCCGTGAGAGACCGTCCGGCCTCGCCGCCGCTGCGGATGTGCCACCGACCGTCATCGCCGCCGCCGAGGCCCTGTCGCGCGATGTCCCCGCCGATGCCTGCGAGGCCGTCAAGACCATCGAACGGCGCACCAACCACGATGTGAAGGCGGTCGAGTACTGGCTGCGCGATCGCCTCGCGGCCGCCGGTGCGTCGCCGGCCGCGCTCGAGCTCGTGCACTTCGGTTGCACCTCCGAGGACATCAACAACCTCTCGTATGCGCTGATGCTGGTCGGCGCCCGCGACGAGATGGTCGCCGTATCACGCGCGCTCGCGGCGAAGCTCGACGGGCTCGCCCGCGAGCACGCCGGCCTCGCGATGCTGTCGCGCACGCACGGTCAGACCGCGAGCCCCACCACCCTGGGCAAGGAGTTCGCCAACGTCGCCGCGCGGCTGTCGCGCGCCGCTGACCGTTGGCAGGCGGTGCAGGCGCTCGGCAAGTGGAACGGAGCGGTGGGCAACTTCAATGCGCATGTCGCCGCCGCGCCCGGCGTCGACTGGCCGTCGATCTCCCGCGCCTTCGTCGGGTCGCTCGGTCTCGGATACAACCCCCACACCACCCAGATCGAACCGCACGACTGGATAGGCGAGTACTGCGATGCGCTCGCGGCGCTCGACGTCGTGCTCATCGATTTCGCGCGCGACATGTGGGGATACATCAGCCTGGGCTATCTCCGTCAGCGGGCCGTCGCCGGCGAAGTCGGCTCCTCGACCATGCCGCACAAGGTCAACCCCATCGACTTCGAGAACGCCGAGGGCAACCTCGGCATCGCCAACGCGCTGCTGCGGCATTTCGCCGAGAAGCTGCCGGTGTCGCGGTGGCAGCGCGACCTCACCGACTCCACCGTGCTGCGCAACCTCGGCGTGGCGCTCGGCCATTCGCTCATCGCCCATCGCGCGCTGGAGCGCGGGCTCGGCAAGGTCGCACCGGACCCGGTCCGCATCGCGGCCGACCTCGACGACGCCTGGGAGGTCCTCGGCGAGGCCGTGCAGACCGTGCTGCGCGCCGCCGGCGTGCCCGACGGCTACGAACTGCTCAAGGAATTCACCCGCGGCCGTCGCATCGATCAGGCGCTCTACCGCGAGTTCGTCGCGTCGCTGCCGCTGCCCGAGGACGCCCGCGCGCGGCTTGCGGCGCTGCGCCCCGCCGACTACGTCGGTCTCGCGGCGCGGCTCGCCACCGCGCGCTGAGCGGTCGGCCGCCCCCGCGGACCCGCAGCGCGGCGACACCATGAAGACCATCGTCGGCGTCTCGGGCGGCGTGGATTCGGCGGGCGCCGCCCTGCTGTTGCGCGAACAGGGCCACGACCTCGAAGCGCTGTTCATGGCG
>DAIMYL010000167.1:0-4375 GCA_036734505.1 Steroidobacteraceae bacterium
CGGAAGTGCAGCGAGAAGCTGCCGAAACCGCGGATCTCGATGCGCTCGCCGGCGGCCAGCGCATCGCTCATGATCTCGAGCATCTGCTTGAGCGCGAGCTCGACATCCTTCGCCGGCAGATGCTTCTGCTTGGCGGTGATGAGCTCTATGAGTTCGGATTTCGTCATGCCCTGCCCCGTGCGTCCCCGCGTCGAAGCCGACGGCGCGCCGCGCCCCCTCACGGGGACGCGGCGCTCCGGGTTCAGCCCTTGTCAGCGTCCGAGCGGATCTGCGCCTTGAGCAGCTCGCCGAGGCTGGTGCCGGCGGTGGCCGGACCCTGCTCCGAACGGTAGCTCTGCATCGCCTCCGCCTCCTCGTGGGCCTCCTTGGCCTTGATGGAGAGCGAGATGCTGCGGGTCTTGCGGTCGACGCCCATGAACTTGGCCTCGACCTCGTCGCCGACGCTCAGGAACTGGCGCGCGTCCTCGACGCGGTCGCGACCGATGTCCGAAGCACGCAGCTGGCCCTCGATGCCGTTGCCGAGGTCGATGACCGCGCCGCGCGCGTCCACTTCCTTGACGACGCCGCGGACGATGCTGCCCTTCGGGTTGTCGGCGATGTAGCCGGCGAACGGGTCCTTCGCGAGCTGCTTGATGCCGAGGCTGATGCGCTCACGCTCGGGGTCGATCGCGAGCACCATGGCCTCGATGGTCTGGCCCTTCTGGAAGCTGCGCACGGCCTCCTCGCCCGCGACATCCCAGGAGATGTCCGAGAGGTGCACGAGACCGTCGATGTTGCCCGGCAGGCCGATGAAGATGCCGAAGTCGGTGATCGACTTGATCTGGCCCGACACCTTGTCGCCGCGGTTGTGGTTCTCGGAGAACTCGCGCCACGGGTTGGACGCGCACTGCTTGAGGCCGAGGCTGATGCGCCGACGCTCCTCGTCGCAGTCGAGCACCATGACCTCGACCTCCTGACCGGTCTGCACGACCTTGGAGGGGTTGACGTTCTTGTTGGTCCAGTCCATCTCGGACACGTGGACCAGGCCCTCGACGCCGTCCTCGATCTCCACGAACGCGCCGTAGTCGGCGATGTTCGTGACCTTGCCGAACACGCGGGTGTTGGGCGGGTAACGGCGGGCGATGTTCTCCCAGGGATCGGCGCCCAGCTGCTTGAGGCCGAGGCTGACGCGCGAACGCTCGCGGTCGAACTTGAGGATGCGCACATCGATCTCGTCGCCGACCTTGACGACCTCGGACGGATGCTTGACGCGCTTCCAGGCCATGTCGGTGATGTGCAGCAGGCCGTCGATGCCGCCGAGGTCCACGAACGCACCGTAGTCGGTGAGGTTCTTGACGGTGCCCTTGACGACCGAGCCTTCCTGCAGGTTGTCCATGAGCGCGCTGCGCTCGGCGGAGAACTCCTGCTCGACGACCGCGCGGCGCGACACGACGACGTTGTTGCGCTTCTGGTCGAGCTTGATGACCTTGAACTCGAGCGGCTTGTTCTCGAGGTAGGCGGTGTCGCGGACCGGGCGCACGTCGACGAGCGAACCCGGCAGGAACGCGCGGACATGCTCGATCTCGACGGTGAAGCCGCCCTTGACGCGACCGGTGATGATGCCGGTGACGATCTCGGCGTTGTTGAACGCCTCTTCGAGGCGGGTCCAGGTGCGGGCGCGCTTGGCCTTCTCGCGCGACAGGCGGGTCTCGCCGGTGCCGTCCTCGACGGCGTCGAGGGCGACCTCGACCATGTCGCCGGCCTTCACCTCGATCTCGCCATGCTCGTTCTTGAACTGCTCGACGGGGATCACGGCCTCGGACTTCAGGCCGACGTTCACGATCACCATGTCGGTGCCGACGTCGACGATGAGGCCGGAGAGGATCTGGCCCGGGCGGATGCGCTGGCTGGCCAGACTCTGTTCGAACAGTTGTGCGAATGATTCGGTCATTTCGTCTCTCGTGCGGTGCCGGAGCACCGCGGGGTTGTCCCGATGGCCATGTTCCGCGGCCGCGGGGGGTTGCACACAAGGCCCGGCATCCTTGCCGAGCCACCTTGGAAAGCCGATCGAAGGTTTCGGAGGGTCAGCGCCAAAGGGCGCGCGCGCGTCCGAGTTCGATCACCCGTTCGACGATCTCCTCCACGGCGATGCCGGTGGAGTCGATCACGAACGCGTCGGACGCAGGCCTGAGCGGTGCCACGCTGCGGGTTGAATCCCGCAGGTCGCGCTCGGCGATCTCCCGCGAAAGGGCGGCAAGACTAACAGCGGAATCCTTGTCTTTCAACTGCTTATAGCGCCTGAGGGCCCGTTCCTCGGCGCTCGCGGTCAGGAAGATCTTGAGGGGGGCGTCGGTGAAGACCACGGTCCCCATGTCGCGGCCGTCGGCGATCAGGCCCGGCGGCTCCGCAAAGGCCCGCTGGCGGCCCATCAGGGCGGTCCGGACCTCGGGCCAGGCGGCGACCCGCGAGGCGCCCTGCCCGGTCTCCTCGGCCCTGACGAGCCCGGTGACATCCTCCCCGTCGAGGGTGATGAGCTCCCCGCCGTCCGGGGCCACGCCGAACACCACGGCCATGCGCCCGGCGAGCGCCGCGTGGCCGGCCCGGTCCTCGGGGCCGAGACCTGCCCGCCGGCCCGCGAGCGCCGTGAGGCGGTAGAGGGCTCCGCTGTCGAGCAGGTGCCAACCGAGCTGTCCCGCCAGCCGTCGGCAGACAGTGCCCTTGCCGGACCCGGAGGGTCCGTCGCCCGCCACCACGGACACGGACGCGCCGGATGGGCCTCCCGCGCTCACGCGGCCTCCAACTGCAGGCCGATGCCCCGCGCGAGGTCCGCGAACCCCGGGAACGAGGTCGCGACATTGGCGATGTCGGCGATGCGGATCTCGCCGGCGGCCTGCAGCGAGGCGACGGCGAAGGACATCGCGATGCGGTGATCGCCGTGGCTGTCGATGGCGCCGCCGCGGAACACCGGTCCCGCCCCGCCGCGTCCCGCGAGCCGCATGCCGTCCGGCAGCAGCTCATGGTCGACGCCGAGCGCGCGCAGCCCCTCGGCCATCACGGCGAGGCGGTCGCTTTCCTTGACGCGCAGCTCCTCGGCGCCGCGCAGCAGCGAGGGCCCTTCCGCGCAGGCGGCGGCGATGAAGAACACCGGGAACTCGTCGATGGCGAGCGGCACCACATGCGCGGGCACCTCGATGCCGCGCAGGCGCGCCGGGCGCACGATGAGCGTGGCGACGGGCTCGGGACCGTCGTCGCGGCGGTCCTCGACCGTGATGTCCGCGCCCATCGCGAGCAGCAGCTCGAGGAGCCCCGTGCGCGTCGGGTTGAGACCGACGTTCTCGATCGCCAACCCGCCCGCGCCGGCGATGCTGCCCGCGACCATGAAGAACGCCGCCGAGGAGAAATCGCCGGGTACCGCGATGCGCGCGCCCTGCAGCGTCTGACCGCCGCGCAGGATCGCGGTCGCGCCCTCGCGCCGGATGTCGACGCCGAAACCGCCCAGCATGCGCTCCGTATGGTCGCGCGTGACGGCAGGCTCGGTGACCCGCGTCTCGCCCGCGGCGTACAGACCCGCGAGCAGCACCGCGGACTTGACCTGCGCGCTCGCCACCGGCATCGCGAAATCGATCCCGTGCAGACGCTGCCCGCCGCGGATGTGCACCGGCGGACGGCCCTCGCGGGTGTCGATGTGCGCGCCCATCAGACGCAGCGGCGCCGCGGCGCGCTCCATCGGACGGCGCATCAGCGATGCGTCGCCGATGAGCGTCGAATCGAAGGGCTGGCCGGCCAGCAGTCCCATGAAGAGCCGCATCGCCGTGCCGGCGTTGCCCATGTCGAGCGCCTGCGTGCAGCCCTTGAGACCGTCGCGTCCCACACCCTGCACCTCGACCACACCCGGTGCCGGACGCGCGATCGGCACGCCGAGCGCGCGCAGTGCACCGAGCGTCGCGAGGCAGTCCTCGCCCTCCAGGAAGCCTTCGATGTGCGTCAGACCCTGCGCGATGCCGCCGAGCATGAGCGCGCGGTGCGACACGGACTTGTCGCCCGGGATGCGCAACCGGCCGCGGGCCGCCGCAACGGGTGCGACGCGCCAAGCTGCGGTCGGCGGGGCGGAGGTCAGGGGACGGTCCTCAGAGCACGGCGCGCGGATACGAACCGAGCACGCGGAACAGCGAGGCGCGGTCCTTGAGGCGCGCGAGCGCGCGCGCGACCGGCGGGTCCTCGGCGTGGCCTTCGAGGTCGATGAAGAACACATAGTCCCACTTGCGGCGCTGCGAGGGCCGCGACTCGATGCGCGTCAGGCTCACGCGGTTGCGGGCGAGCGGCTCGAGCAACCGGTGCAGCGCGCCGGGCGCCTCGGTGTGCCCGGTCGAGACCAGCAGCGTGGTGCGGTCCTTGC
>DAIMYL010000168.1:0-4360 GCA_036734505.1 Steroidobacteraceae bacterium
CCAGATGCGCCGCTCGCGCAGCGCGGCGGCCGTCGCCGGTGCGAGCGCGGGGGCGGGAGCGGGACCCGCTGCGAGCAGCTGCGGACGCTCCGACGGGGCAGCGGGCTTGTCTGACCCGCTAGGCGCGGTGGCGCAACCGGCAAGCGTGAGGAGGGCTGCGAGGCCTGCGACGCGCAGCGCGCGCAGGGACGGACGGTGGATGAAGGGGCGCGTCATGCCCCCCCCCAAAGATAACCCATCTCCCGCCGCCTGTGGAGGCGGCGGGAGATGTAGGACATCAGCCGCACTTTACGGAAAAGGGGGGCTTACACCCCGGCGGCTTCGGACAACCGTCGTCGTCGGCCAAATCGCCACCGTCACCCGAGCCGCCCCCCGACGAACCGCCCGCGACCTGCGCGAGTTCGTCGATCGAAAGTTCTTCCAAGTCGCCGCTGTCCGGCTTGCGCTCGATCATCATCTTCCACGCTCCTGCGGGCAGCGCCCGCTTTGTTGATCCGACGATTGATACGGTACGACGCCGCTCTCCGGAGCAACAAGTTGTCGAAATCCATCTTCACAGGCGACGCTACACTAGGGCATCGTAAGCGGCTAACATCGGCCTGAGAGCGAGTGCAACCCGGCTGCACCGTGGGGGCAAATCAGCGTGTTCAGGAAAGAAGTCAGCGCAGCGCAGGGGCAACGCCTGCTGGGCGATGTCAGTCTGGCTGTGCCCTTGGGCTGGCACTGGGTCGGGTGGCTGCTCTTCGCCATCGTCGCGCTCGCGATCGTCTTTCTCGCCACCGCCCGCTACTCGCGGATCCAAACAGTGTCGGGTGAGATCGCCGCCGACATCGGCGTCGCTGCGATCGTGCCTGGTCGTGCGGGTGTCCTGTCGGCGCTTCCCGCACGCGAAGGCGAGGAAGTGCCGGCGGGCTTCGTGCTGGCGACCGTGCAGACGCCGGGCGACGGGCCGGGCGACGCATCGGCGGGGGCGCGCATGGCCGCCGCGATCGATCGCCGCCGTGCGAGCCTCAACGAGCGCCTCGCGGCGATCACCGTCGAGACCGATGCGCGGCTGGCGCAATTCGCGATGCAGCGTCGTGGGCTCATGGACGAGGTCGAGCGCCTCTCCGAGCAGGTGGCGATGCAGGAACGGCTGGTCGCCACCGCCGAGGCAGATCTCGCACGGCTACGCGCCCTCGGGACGTCGGGCTTCGTCAGCCCGCGCGACCTGCAGCAGCGGGAGGATGTCGTCTCCTCGCGGCGCCAGTCCTTGGCCCAGCTCAGCCAATCGCTGCTCGCCAAGCGGGCGACGCTTCGCGAGCTCGACCAGCTCGAGGTACGGACCGCGGCGGACGCGCGTGCCGAGCGTGCGAGCCTCGCGACGATGCAAGCCGAGTCGGACGAGCAAGCCGCCGAGGTCTCTGGCCTGCGCGGCCAAGTCCTGCGCGCCCCGGTCCCAGGTCGGGTCACGGCGCTGACGGCGCGCGTCGGTCAGGCCGTCACCGAGGACCGCGCACTGATGCTCGTCGTCCCCTCGGGCGCGCGGCCGGTCGCTGAACTGCGCGTGCCGCCCTCCGCCATCGGCTTCATCCGCAGCGGGCAGCGCGTCCGGCTCGCCATCGACGCCTTCCCCTACCAGAACTTCGGTACCGTCGGCGGCACCATCAGCACCGTGGCGCGGGCGCCCGTGGTCGCGCCGACGACGGACGGCGCGCGCAGCGCCTACTACCCGGTCACGGTCCGACTGGACCGCGACTCCGTCGATGCCTACGGTCGCAAGGAGCCGTTGGTCTTCGGCATGACGCTGTCCGCGCGCGTGGTGGTGGACCGCCGCTCGCTGCTCCAATGGCTGTTCGAGCCCCTACTAGCGGTACGCGGCCGACAAGATGTCTGATCTGCTCGAACTCGGCTTCTTCGGTCGCAAGCGCGTCAGGCTCGTCCGCCAGTCGGAATCGGCGGAGTGCGGACTCGCCTGCCTCGCGATGGTCGCGGGCTACCACGGGCTCGATATCGACCTCGGCTCGCTGCGCCGCCGTTTCCCACCCAGCCAGCGCGGCGCCACCCTCAAGACGCTGATGGAAGTGGCCAACGGCATCGGGCTCTCGCCCCGCGCGCTCAAGCTCGGCTTGGACCGTCTGCGCGACCTGCACCTGCCCGCGGTGCTGCACTGGGACATGAGCCACTTCGTGGTGCTCGAGCGAATTGAGGGCGGTGGCAAGGCCATGCGCGCGCTGGTGCACAACCCCGACGGAAGGACGGCGTGGCTGCCGCTCGCCGAGGTCTCCGCGCACTTCACAGGCGTCGCCCTCGAACTGCGACCTGGCGCCGGATTCGAGCGCGGCGACCAGCGCCAGACGCTGCGCCTCTGGCAGCTGTGGGGCAAGGGCAGCGGCCTGAAGAGCGCGCTCGCACAGGTGCTCATGCTCTCGATCCTGCTGCAATTCGTGGTACTCGCGAGCCCGTATTACCTGCAACTCGCCGTCGACAGCGCCCTGCCCGCCATGGACGCCGACCTGCTGGTGGTCCTCGCGGTCGGCTTCGCGCTGCTGGTGCTGGTGGAGGTCGCTGCCCATACGCTGCGCGCATTCGTACTGCTTGCGGCGAGCAGTTCGCTCAGCTTCGGCATCGCCTCGAATGTCGTGCGCCACCTGCTGCGTCTGCCGGTCGACTGGTTCGGCCGACGCGACATGGGCGATGTGTTGTCGCGTTTCCAGTCGATCAACCCGGTGCAGCACGTGCTGACGTCGGAGGCGGTGCAGGGCCTCATCGACGGCGTGATGACCATCGCGGTGCTGGCGCTGATGTACTGGTACAGCCCCCTGCTCGCGGGCATCGCCACCTTCGCTTTTATCCTCTATGCGACCATCCGGGTCGTTTCCTTCGAGCGTGAACGCGAGGCCGTCGAAGCGTCGATCGTGTTCCGCGGCAAGGAGCAGAGCTCGCTGATGGAATCAATCCGCGGCATCACCACGCTGCGCCTGTTCGGGCGCGAGATGCTGCGCCACGCCGCGTGGCAGGCGCGCATGGCGGACGCGGTGAACGCCGATGTGCGCGGCCGCCGCATCGCTATCTGGAACCAAGCGTGCAACGTGCTCATCTTCGGCATCGAGAACGTGGTGCTGGTCTGGCTCGCGATGCGGATGGTGATGTCGGGCGAGGGCTTCAGCCTCGGCATGCTGTTCGCCTTCATGGCGTACAAGCGGATGTTCTCGATGCGCGGCGGCGAACTCGTCGAGAGGTGGGTCGCGTTCCGCAAGTTGCGGCTGCACCTCGAGCGGCTGTCGGATATCGCGCTCTCGCCCGAGGACCGCGGCGTGGAGGCCGGGAGCGGGCCGCGCGACCCTTTGGCGGGCGCCGTCGCGCTGAATGGCGTCCACTTCCGTTATGGCGCCAACGACCCGCCGGTGCTACGCGGGATCGATCTGTCGGTCGCGCCGGGTGAGCACGTGGTGATCACCGGACCCTCGGGCGGCGGAAAGTCCACGGTGATGAAACTGCTGCTAGGTCTGGTCGCGCCGGAGTCGGGCGAACTACTCGTCGATGGCACCTCGGCCGAGCGTTACGGCCTGCGCGCCTACCGCGCGCAGGTCGCCGCCGTAATGCAGGAGGACAGCCTGTTCACGGGATCGCTCGCGGAGAATATCGCGCTGTTCGACGATACCGTCGACATGGAACGGGTCATCGAGGTCGCCAAGGTGGCGGCGATCCATGACGAGATCAATGCCATGCCCATGAGATACGAGACCCTGATCGGGGACATGGGGTCCACCCTGTCGGGCGGACAAAAACAGCGGGTGCTGCTCGCCCGCGCGCTCTACCGCAGACCGCGCATCCTGTTCATCGACGAGGGCACCTCACACCTCGATGGCGAGCGCGAGCGCGAAATCACCGCCGCGATCGCGGCGATGGGCATCACCCGCATCAGCGTCGCCCATCGGCAGGAGACCGTCGCCTCTGCCGACCGGGTGTTGGAACTGCGTGATGGTCGACTGGTGCCGTCTACGACTGTCGCGCAATGATCGGACCAGCCGTACCCTGCCGTCCCGTCGTACGGATGTGCGACGGAACGTCAGGGGCAAAGCGCCGAGTCAAACCTCTCGGATTGCCGCGGTCAAATCGATTCAGTTTCCGACGGTCAAATGCGGACAAAAAAGGCCACATATAAAAGAGACCAAGGAAGCGGCGAGCATCAGCCATCCCTGGCAGTCATTTACGGTTGTTGCGAGTAACCGCCCGCCGCCCTCGGTCAGAGGGCGGCGGGGTGGGACCTCAAGGGGTCATCAGCCGTTGCGAGTCAAGGCAGTGGTCACATCGACCTCCACGCCCGGATCATCAGGATTGAAGATGTTGCCCTGATATTTGCGCAACTCCCGCGCCG
>DAIMYL010000169.1:0-4303 GCA_036734505.1 Steroidobacteraceae bacterium
CCGGCGCCCGCAAGGTGTACTTCGCCTCGGCGGCGCCGCCGGTGCGCTACCCCAATGTCTACGGCATCGACATGCCGGCGGCGGACGAGCTCGTCGCGGCCGGACGCACCGAAGAGGAGGTGCGGCAGGCCATCGGCGCCGACTGGCTCATCTACCAGGACCTCACCGACCTCATGCAGGCCTGCCGCCACGACGACGCGCGGGTGAACGAGTTCGACACCTCCTGCTTCTCCGGGCAGTACGTGACGGGCGACGTGACGCCCGAGTACCTCGCGCGGCTGCAGCAGAACCGCTCCGACGCCGCCAAGGCGAGCCGCCGCGGCCCGAGCAACCTCAAGGTGGTGCGCGGCGTCTGACCGCGGCGCCCGCATCGCCCCGGCACCCGTCAGCTGCGCCGCGCCCCCGTGGAGACCTTCCCGCTGCAAGCGCCGACGCCGTCGGCCTGGGTCGACGAGGCCGTGCGCCGCTGGCCGGAGCTGCTCTCCGACCACGCCAACTGCGAGAAGAAAGCCGCCTCGACGGCGCTCGCGATGATGTTCGCCTACCCCGAGGACCGTGAGCTCGCCGCGCGGCTCTCGCGCCTCGCCCGCGAGGAGCTGCGGCATTTCGAGCAGGTCGACCGGTTGATGCAGGAGCAGGGCGTGCCGTACCTGCGGGTGAAGCCGGGCCGCTACGCCTCGCGGCTGCGCGCGGCGATGCGCACCCACGAGCCCTGGCGCAAGCTCGACCTGCTGCTCTGCGGCGTGCTGATCGAGGCGCGCTCCTGCGAGCGCTTCCGGTTGCTCGCGGCGCGTCCGGCGGGCGGTGCGGCGGACGGCGTGGCAGGCGGCACGGCGCTGCCGGCGCCCGTCGCCGAGCTCTACGCCGCGCTCGAGGCCTCCGAGGCGCGGCACTTCCAGCTGTACCTGAAGCTCGCCGAGCGGCATGCGCAGACGGCGGGGCTCGAGGATCCGCGCGGTACGGTCGCCCGCAGGCTCAAAGAATTAGCGGCGGTCGAGGCCGAGGCCGCGACCGCGCCCGACCCGGAGTTCCGCTTCCACTCGGGTGCGCCTGCCACAGGCGAGGCGGGCGCAGCTGGGTCTGCCTCAGGCGAAGGGGATCGCGCGCCGCGCGAAGCCTGACGCGTCCAGCGTCAGCACGCTGCCCCCGTCGTACCACGCGTCGAGCACGACGCGCAGCGCCTGCTCGCCGTCCACCACATGCCCGTGTTCGGCGGGGCGATGCGTGTGGCCGTGCACCATCACGCGGGTGTCGGTGGCGCGGAAGGCCGCGACCACGGCGTCCGGCGTGACATCCATGATCTCGGCGCGCTGCGCCGCCACATGCGCCTTGCTGCCGGCGCGGGCCGCATCGGCGAGCGTCTGCCGCGCCTCGAGCGGCAGCGCCAGCACGCGCTCGCGGAAGGAGGCGGCGCGCACGGTGCTGCGCAGCTCCTGGTAGGCCGCATCGCCGGTGCAGAGCAGGTCGCCGTGGGTGAGCAGCACGCGCCGCCCGAAGAGCGTCGCGACGCAGGGGTCGGGCAGCACCGTCGCGCCGGTGCGCGTCTCGAAGCCCGCGCCGTAGAGGAAGTCGCGGTTGCCGTGCATCACGAACACCGGCACGCCGCTCGCCGTCAGCGCCGCGATGGCGCGGCAGACCCGGTCGCGTGCGGGGTCGGGGTCGTCGTCGCCCACCCAGGATTCGAACAGGTCGCCGAGGATGTAGACCGCCGCCGCCTCGCGCGCCTCGCCGCCGAGCAGACCGACGAAGGCGTCGATCGCCTGCGGTGCGGCCGCTTCGAGGTGCAGGTCCGAGACGAACAGGTACTTCACGCGACGATTGTATGGTAATTTTTCGGCCGTTCTTGCGCTCTACGGCGGATCCATGGCTTCCCCGCAGGCCGGCGCTGCGGCCCCGGTCATCCCCATCACGCGTTTCGCGCCGTCCCCGACCGGCGAACTGCACCTCGGCAACGCGCGCACCGCGCTCTTCAACTGGCTGCTGGCGCGCGGTCGCGGCGGGCGGTTCCTGCTGCGCATCGAGGACACGGACGCCACCCGCAGCCGCACCGAGTTCGCCGCGCAGATCCTCGACGACCTGCGCTGGCTCGGTCTCGACTGGGACGGCGACATCGTCGTGCAGTCGGCGCGCGGACCCGCCTACGCGGAGGCGCTCGCAAGGCTCGAGACCGCCGGGCGCGCCTATCCCTGCTACTGCACGCCGCTCGAGATCGAGGTCAGCCGCCGCAGCCAGCTGGCGGCCGGCCGTCCGCCGCGCTACGCCGGCACCTGCCGCGGGCTCGACGCCCACCAGCGCGCCGCACGGCTCGCCGAGGGCCGGCAGCCGACGCTGCGCTTCCGCGTGCCGGACCGCGGCCGCGTCGCGTTCACCGACCTCGTCCACGGCGATCAGGTGTTCGAGTGCGCCGATATCGGCGACTTCGTGCTGCGGCGGGCCGACGGCAGCGCGGCGTTCTTCTTCTCGAATGTGCTCGACGACGCCGACAGCGGCGTCACCGTGGTGCTGCGCGGCGAGGACCATCTCTCCAACACCCCGCGCCAGCTGCTGATCGCCGAAGCGCTCGGCCTGCGTGCGCCCGCCTATGGCCACCTCTCGCTGATCACGGGCGCCGACGGCTCGCCGCTCTCCAAGCGCCTCGGCGCCAAGACGCTGCGCGAGCTGCGCGAGACGGGCTATCTGCCGGTCGCGCTCGTGAACCACCTCTATCGGTTGGGGCATTCGGGCGAGGCCGAGGGTCTGCAGGACCTCGATGCGCTCGCGCGCAGCTTCGACACCACGCGGTTGGTGCGTTCGCCGGCGCGCTTCGACCCGGCGCAGCTCGAGTCCTGGCAGAAGGCGGCGGTGCAGTCGCTCACGCCCGCCGCCGCGCTCGAGTGGTTGCGACCGGCGCTGCCCGCCGGGCTCGACCCCGCCGCGGCCCAGAGCTTCGTGGATGTCGTCCGCCACAACCTGACGCTGCCCGCCGAGGTCGCGGCCTGGTCCGCGGTGGTGTTCGGTGAGTTGCCGCCACCCGCGCCCGCCGAGGCGCAGCTGCTCGCCGAGGCGGGGCCGGCATTCTTTGGCGCTGCGGCCGATGCGCTGCGCGCCCACGGCACCGACTGGAAGGCCGTCACCGCGGCGGTCGCCGCCGCGACCGGTCGCAAGGGTCCGGCGCTCTTCAAGCCCCTGCGCCTCGCGCTCACCGGTCAGTTGCAGGGCCCCGAGCTCGCGCCGCTCATCGCGCTCATGACCCCGGCCCGCGCCATCGCCCGCCTCGAGCGGTTATCATCGCGGGCCCCGAATACGGCCCCGCCATGATCCGCATCCACGACTCGCTCACCGGCCAGAAGCAGGACCTGCGCCCGATCCGTCCCGGCGAGGTGCGCATGTACCTCTGCGGCGACACGGTCTACGACTTCTGCCACATCGGCCATGCGCGCTCGAAGGTCGCCTTCGATGTGGTCCGGCGGCACCTGGCGCACCGCGGCTACCGCGTCGTGTTCGTGCGCAACATCACCGATATCGACGACAAGATCATCCGCCGCGCCGCGGAGCTCGGCGAGCCGATCGATGTCTTCACCGAGCGCTTCATCGCCGCCATGCACGAGGACTACGACCGCCTCGGCATCCTGCGCCCCGACCACGAGCCGCGCGCGACGCAGTATGTCCCGGGCATGATCAAGCTCGCCGAGCGGCTCATCGAGCGCGGTCACGCGTATGTGGCCGACGACGGCGATGTCATGTACTCGGTGTCGTCGTTCGCGCCGTACGGGCAGCTCTCGGGCAAGAAGCTCGCCGACCTGCGCGCCGGTGCGCGCATCGAGGTCGACGCCGCCAAGCGCGACCCGCTCGACTTCGTGCTCTGGAAGCGCGCCAAGCCCGGCGAGCCGTCGTGGGATTCTCCTTGGGGTCCGGGGCGGCCGGGTTGGCACATCGAGTGCTCGGTGATGTCGGCCGACATCCTGGGCGATGAGTTCGACATCCACGCCGGCGGCATGGACCTCAAGTTCCCGCACCACGAGAACGAGATCGCCCAGTCCTGCGCCGCCACGGGCGCGCACTTCGCGCACCTCTGGATGCACAACGGCTTCGTCAACGTCGACGACGAGAAGATGTCGAAGTCGCTCGGCAACTTCTTCACCATCCGCACCGTGCTCGACTCGGGCAAGGTGCGCCACCCCGAGGTGCTGCGGTTCTTCCTCATCGGCAGCCAGTACCGCGGCCCGATCAACTATTCTTTGACGCAGATCCAGCAGGCCGATGCCGCGCTGGGTCGGCTCTACACGGCGCTGCGCGGCCTCGACGCGCCGCCCGTGGCTGCGCC
>DAIMYL010000170.1:0-4286 GCA_036734505.1 Steroidobacteraceae bacterium
TCGCCTACTGGCGCAGCCGCAGCGTCGACCCGGGCGTCACCAGCGAGGTGACGCTCTTCACGACCTACCTGCTCGGCGCCTACGCGACGGTGCAGCCGGCCTTGGCGGCGGCGATCGGCGTCGTCGTCGCGCTGACGCTGTTGCTGCGCGAGGCCTTGCACCGGTTCGTCAGCCGCACGCTCACCGAGCGCGAGGTGCTCGACATGATGCTGCTCGCGGCGGCGGCGCTGGTGCTGCTGCCCTTGCTGCCGGACCGCGCGGTCGATGGCTTGGGCGTCGTCAACCCGCGGCGGGTGGGTCAGTTGACGCTGCTGGTGCTCGCGATCAACGGCCTGGGACATGTCGCGCTGCGCTGGCTCGGTCCGGGGCGAGGGCTGCCGCTCGCGGGGTTCTTCGGCGGCTTCGTCTCGAGCGCGGCGACCATCGGCGCGATGGGTCTGAAGGTCCGCGCGATGCCCACCCACACGCGGCTCATCGCGGCCGCTGCGCTCTGCTCGTCGATCGCGACCGCCCTGCAGGTGTTGATGGTGCTCTCTGTGGCCCATCCGCCCTTGATGTTGCGCTGGACCCTTCCGGCGCTGCTGATGGCCGCCGTCGCGGTCGCTTCGGCGTGGTTCTTCTGGCGCGGCGGCGCCGCGGTCACGCCGGGTGATGCCTTGGCGGACGAGAGCCGTGCGTTCCAGCCCTTGCACGCGCTGGCGTTCAGCGCCACGGTGACGGCGCTGACCTGGGTGGCAGCCTGGCTGGTGCAGCGCTTCGGCGAAGCGGGCGCGCTGGTCGGCATCGGTCTCGGTGGCCTCGCGGATGCGCACTCGGCGACGGCCTCGGCGGGAACGCTTGCGGCCGAAGGCGTACTCGCTCTTCCGGTCGCCTCGCTCGCGATCCTGCTCGCGCTCGCCGCCAACACGATCACCAAGATCGTCGTCGCGGCGACGACCGGCGGTCTGCGCTACGCGATGCAGCTCGCCGGGCCGCACTTCGCGATGTTGGCCGCCGCCGGCGCCGCGCTGGCGATGGCCCGCTGACTACGCGCCCATAGCGGTGGGCAGCGCGATGAGCTGCGCGCCGCGGCTGCGCCGCTCGACCTTGGTCTCGAACCGGCCGGGCTTGACGATGAGGACATCGCAGGGCAGCGCATCGAGCACCGCCTCGGCGGTGTTGCCGATGAACAGGCGCTTCAGGCCGGACCTCGACAGCGCACCCATCACCACCAGATCGGCGCCGAGCGACTTGGCGAGCTGCGGGATGGCCTCGCGCGCCGATCCCTCGACCACCTTGAGCTGGTGCGACGGCAGCGGCAGACGCGACGCCTCGGCGGCGAGCGCCTTGCGGGCACGGGCGATGGTGGCGGCGCTGGTGTCGATGACCACCGGTGCCGGAGCCAGCGCTGCGCTGACCACCACAGCCGGCGGCACGCAATGCACGATGCGCAGCTTGCCCCGCAGGTCGGTGGCGATGCGGGCGCTGGCCTGCAGCAAGGCGTGATCGAGCCGGCTGGGTTTCGCGTGCGTGTGGAACGGGTCGACGGCCGTCATCACGACCGGGCGGTGCCACGGTCGGGCCTGTTTGACGAGCAACACCGGGCAGGGCGCTTCGCGCAGCAGTTCCCAATCCGTGTAGGCGAGCATCCAGCCGGCGACATGGCGCGAGGCGTGACGCTCGGCCACGATCAGGTCGGCGCCGGTGCGCAGTGCATGGCGGACCAGAGCCTCGGCGGCAGGGTAGTCCCACTCCGCGCCCGTCGCCACCTCGATGCCGTGCTTGCGTAGGCGGCGCGCTACGGTCTCGAGGCGCTTGAGCGCAGCGTCGCGGCGCTGGACCTCATATTCGCGGAGGCTCTGACGACGCGCTTCCAACGCGTCCACCAGCACCGTCTCGGAGAGCGCATGGAAGAGTTCGAGGGTCGACCCCGAGGCACGCGCCAACTGCGCCGCCTTGCGCAAGGCGGGCATCGTGCGGGCGGACGGATCCTTGACGGCGACGAGGATGCGCTTCAGCGGTTTCATGGCCATGAGTCCGATAGGAGAGGGATGGCCACAGGTTACCCGCCGCGACAGCGCGCGGCATCGGTAGGATTACCTAGTCATCCTCGCGGATCAGGCCTCGGTGGCGAGCAGCCGCCCGGCGCTGCGCCAGGCCTGCTGGCCTTGGCGTCCGTAGACCGGCGTCTCCGAGCGGCGACCGGTGATCAGCTCGAGCAGGCCCGTCACGCGCCGGATGCGCGTCGCGACCAACGCACCGTTGAAGTCGTTGATCTCTCGGCAGCGGCGGGCACGCTCGGAGCATTCGCCCCAACGCGCCGGTAACGAGCGCTGCGGGTCGCATTCGCGCAGCAGACGCTCGAGTCCGGCCGCGTCGGCTTCGAAGCCGAGCGCGCGCACGAGGCTGCGGCGCTCGTCCTGGACCCGCAGCAGCCCGCCCATGCAGTCCTGACGGCGTGCGCAGGCGTCCTCGAGGGCCTCGGGCGACTCGTTGCGCACCAGCACCTCGCGCTCAGCCTGCAGCAACCGCTCGAGCTCGGCGAGGGCGGCGAGCTCTTCGGTGAGCAGGCGATCGAGACCGCGGCGGCAGTCCTCGCGTGCGGCGGCGTTGGCGAAGACCCCGCTCATCGCATGCGGCCGGAGGCGCGGGCGAGCGACTGCTCGAGGCGCAGCAACTGGTCAGCGATCTTCTCGGGATGGATCTCGAACAGGCCGCGCTCGATGGCCCGGCTCACTTCGGCGACCTTGGCCTCATCGACCGCCGAACCGCTCGTCACCAAGCGCTCGAGGGTGGCCAGGTGCCGAGCCGTGTCCGTGATCTGCACACCGGTGTTTCCACCGCCGACATGCGAGCCTTCCCCGTTGAAGGAATCCTTGCTGCGGGAGACGGCGGCCGTGCCCGTGGGGGCGGCAGGGCGGACATCCAAGCCATTGATTTTCGTTGACATTTCAACCACCTTTGCGGGGCGTCTGCTGGGTTAACGGCCGACGCGGAGAATACTTTAGGACTTTTTTCCGACCTTCAGCGATCCGCTCTGACTACACCTTTGCTATCGGCTCGGGCCTGGATGACCCTGAGGGAGGTCGAGTGGCGGACGCGAACTGCATCACCTTCTTTGGCGTCCGCCATGGCGATACCGGAGGAACGGACCTCGAACCCCGGGGCGCCGGCGAGCACGGTGACGATCTCGCCGCGTCTCACGAGCGGCGCCGCCTCGACGCTGTCGAGCGGGATGGGGGCGTCCGCAGGTACGGGTCGGCGTACCTTCCGCCCCAGCACGGCCGCCGGATCGGCGGCGCAGCAGTCGGCGAACCCCGCGATGCGGCGCTCGACGGTCTGCATGTCATCCGCCGACAGCAGCGTGCCGGGAACCAGGGCTCGCCGTGCCACCACGAAGTTGGCGGTGGTTTCGACCCGGACGGGGACCAGCACGCTCCACGGCGTGGCCCCACTGCAGGACACCCGGACCGACAGACGCGGGCCTTTGAGAGCGGGCGGCAATGAGGTCTCGAGGGGGGTGGCGCAGGAGGTGAGTCGCAGACGGGGGTCGGGGATATCGGCCTGAGCGTCGACGCCGCGTCCGCGGGACTCGACGGCCGCCTCCGCGGCGGCGGTGATCGCACGCAAGTCTTGTATTTGGAACCGGTCCGCGTTGCCCCACGCCTCGGGCATGCCGAGCAGGGTGAGGGAGGCGGATAGCGTCAAAGAACCGATAGCGGATCGCATGGCACGGAATCAGCAAGTGTCGTGCCATGAGCCATCACATATCTATGCCTCTGCGGTCCGCTTGCCGCTGCGGCGGCAAACGACTGCCGCCCGGCCTGGAAGGGGTGCCCATCCACCGACCCGATATGCCCCGGATTTGGCCCATGACCCGATCGGAAGCCGCTTGGCACGGGGCTTGCTACATCTGGCCTGAAGTCATTTTTCCGTCGGAGTGAACGCGATGTTCGATCTCGATGCACATCTTGGAGTCCACGCAGACGCGCTCAAGCTGCGTTCGCGTCGAGCCGAGCTGCTCGCGCGCAACCTCGCGAACGCTGATACGCCGGGTTTCCAGGCCCGCGACTTCGATTTCCGCCAGGCCCTCTCCGCCGCGCGGGGCGATGGCGGGACCGTCACTTTGGCTGCGACCTCGTCCGGGCATCTGCGGACGGGCGGTACGCCGGCCGGTAGCCCCGGGATGGCGGATCCCGAACTTCTCTACCGCACCCCGGTCGCGCCGTCGGTCGATGGCAACACGGTCGATGTCCAACTGGAGCAGGCGGCGTTCGCCGAGAACACCGTCAAGTACCAGGTCACCT
>DAIMYL010000171.1:0-2763 GCA_036734505.1 Steroidobacteraceae bacterium
GTGTCGCGCACCCAGCCGTAGGCCGTCGGCGAGAGCGCCGCGGCGATGCCGAACGCCATGTAGAGCACGCCGTAGATCTGCCCGTAGTTCGCCATGCCGAAGTAGCGGCCGGCGAGGTAGGCGATGAGGTCGGTCTCGGCGCCCGCCGCGAAGCCGAGCAGGAACGCCGAGAACACCGCGACCGTCATCGTCATCGAGTGGTCGGTCGCGAGCAGCCAGCAGGCGAGCGCCGGCAACGACAGGATGGGCAGCGTGACGTACGGCGCCCAGAACCGGTCGAGCAGCAGGCCGGTGATGAGCCGGCCGGCCGCGATCGAGAGGCCGAACACCGCCATCACCGACGCGGTATCGCCGCGGGTGAAGCCCTGCGCCGAGAGCATCGAGGGCAGGTGCACCAGCGACCCGCCGTAGGCGAAGGACACCAGCAGGATGGAGATCCACAGCAGCCAGAAGCCGCGCGTACGCAGCGCCTCGGCGAAGCTCACGCCCGGCAGCTCGGCGAGCGCGCCCGGCGCCCGCCCCGCGGCGGCGACGCGCAGCTCGGGCGGGCGCTCCTCGGGCCGCGGCTCGCGGAACAGCAGCAGACCGATCGGCAGCGCGACGGCGAGCGGCAGCAGCGCGAGCGCGGCGTAGGCCGCGCGCCAGCCCTGCCAGTCGAGCAGCGCCACGGTGATCATGGGCAACAGCACCGCCGACAGGCTGGTGCCCATCAGGGTCAGCCCGAGCGCGAGGCCGCGGTGGCGGTAGAACCAGAGATTGATGGCCCGCGTCCAGGTGACCGGCGTCGAGCCGATGCCGACCAACCCGACCAGGACCCAGACGAAGTAGAACCAGGCGAGCGACCCGGGGATCAGCGCGAAGGAGCCGAAGGCGAGGCCGAACGCGAACAGCGACCCGAGCGCCACCGGCCGCACGCCGTAGCGGTCCGCCATCCGGCCGAACACCGGCGCGAGCAGCGCGGCGAGCAGGCCGTAGATGGTGATGCCGAGGCTGATCTCGGTACGGCTCCAGCCGAACTCCTTCTGCAGCGGCTCGATGAAGAAGCCGATGGTGTTGAACGGCAGCGGCGAGGCGCCGAAGGCCGTGCCGACGAAGCTCGCGGCCAGCGCCTTCCAACCGCGGCTGAACTCGCCCCCGGAAGGGGTACCCGGACCGTCCGCCGGCGCGGACGACATCGCTTTCTGGCTCATGGTGGCAAGCATACCCGCATGGGAGTAGCCTATGCGCGCCATGAAGATCGTGATCCTCGGCGCCGGGCAGGTCGGGCGTACTGCGGCCACACAGCTGGCCCGCGAAGAGGCCAACGAGGTCACGGTCGTCGACACCGACGAAGACCTGCTGCGCGAGCTGCAGGACCGGCTCGACATCCGCACCGTCGCCGGCAACGCCGCCTACCCCTCCGTCCTCGAAGCCGCCGGCGTCCCCGATGCCGAGATCCTCATCGCGCTCACCAGCAGCGATGAGGTCAACATGATGGCCTGCGAGGTCGCCTACACCCTCTACCGCACGCCCACCAAGATCGCGCGCATCCGCTCGGCCGAGTACACCAAGCACCCGAAGCTCTTCAGCGCCGAGGCGCTGTCGGTGGATGTCTGGATCAGCCCCGAGCAGCTGGTCACCGAGTATGTGGAGCGGCTGATCCGCTACCCCGGCGCGCTGCAGGTGCTCGACTTCGCGGGCGGCCGCGTCCGGCTCGTGGGCCTCGCGGCGCGCAAGGGCGGGCTGCTGGTCGGCCAGCAGCTGCGCACGCTGCGCGAGCACATCGCCGACACCGAGGCGCGCGTGGTCGCCGTCTACCGCGGCGGCCGCAGCGTCCAGCCCGAGGGCGACACCGTCATCGAGGAGGGCGACGAGGTGTTCTTCCTCGCCGCCAAGGACGACATCCGGCGCTTCATGGCGGAGATCCGCCGTGAGGAGAAGCCGGCGCGGCGCGTGGTGATCGCGGGCGGCGGCCATATCGGCCTCGCGCTCGCGCGGCGCCTCGAGAAGGAGAACCAGGTCAAGCTCATCGAGCGCGACCCGAAGCGTGCGCGGCGCGTCTCGGAGATGCTGGAGAGCGCGATCGTGCTCGAGGGCGACGCCGCCGACGAGAACCTCCTCGTCGAGGAGAACATCGACGACTGCGATGTCTTCGTCGCGCTCACCAACTCCGAGGAGGCGAACATCCTCTCGGCGATGCTCGCCAAGCGGGTCGGCGCCGCCAAGGTCATGGCGCTGATCAACAAGCCCTCCTACGCCGAGCTGATGGAGAACGGCAGCATCGACATCGCGCTGTCGCCGCAGACCATCACCATCGGCTCGCTGCTGACCCATGTGCGGCGCGGTGATGTGGTGCAGGTGCACTCGCTGCGCCGCGGCGCCGCCGAGGCGCTGGAGACGATCATCCACGGCGACCAGCGCAGCTCGCGCGTGGTCGGCAAGCGCATCGAGGAGATCGCGCTGCCCGCGGGCGCGCGCATCGGCTGCGTGGTGCGCGGCAACGAGGTGTTCATGGCGCACCACGACACCGTGATCCAGGCCGAAGACCATGTGGTGCTGTTCATCACCGACCGCCGCCATGTCGACCAGGTGGAGCGCCTGTTCCTCGGCGAGACCTCCGGCCGGCGCTGAGGGCCGGGCCGCACGCCATGCTCGCCGTCGCGCATGTCCTCGGGATGATGATGGCGGTGTTCGCCGTCACCTTCCTGATGCCGCTCGTCAGCGCGCTGGTCTTCCAGGACGGCACCTTCGACGATTTCGCCATCGCCGCCGGCATCAACGTGG
>DAIMYL010000171.1:2863-4278 GCA_036734505.1 Steroidobacteraceae bacterium
GTCTTCCAGGACGGCACCTTCGACGATTTCGCCATCGCCGCCGGCATCAACGTGGTGCTCGGCCTCGCGATCGCCGCCGCCACGCGCCGCCACAAGCGCGAGCTGAAGGCCCGCGACGGCTTCCTGCTGGTGACGCTGTCGTGGGTGCTGATGTCGCTGTCGGCCGCCATCCCGCTGATGATCGCCCTGCCCGGCCTCAGCTTCACGGACGCCTACTTCGAGGCGGTCTCCGGGCTCACCACCACCGGGTCCACCGTGCTGACCGGCCTCGACGCCCTGCAGCCCTCCATCAATCTTTGGCGGCACGCGATGCACTGGTTCGGCGGCATCGGCATCATCGTGCTCGCGGTCGCCGTGCTGCCGCTGCTCGGCGTCGGCGGCATGGCGCTCTACCGCGCCGAAGCGCCCGGGTCGGTCAAGGACGAGAAGCTCACGCCGCGCATCACCGAGACCGCCAAGGCGCTGTGGTTCACCTACATGGGCTTCACCGTGGTGGCCGTCGTCGCGCTGCGCCTCGCGGGCATGGGCTGGTTCGACGCCATCTGCCACGGCTTCTCGGTGGTCGCGCTCGGCGGGTTCTCCACCCGCGACGCCAGCATCGGCGCCTTCGATTCGGTCGCCGTCGAGCTGGTGCTGATCGCGTTGATGCTGGTCGCGGCGCTCAACTTCTCGCGGCACTTCATGGCGCTGCGCGGCCGCACCCTCGCGCCGTACCGCAGCGACTCCGAGGCCAAGGTCATCTTCACGCTGGTCGGTGCGAGCGTGCTCGCGATCGCGGTGCTGCTCACGGCGCAGGGCACCTTCCCGGACTTCGCCGCCGCGCTGCGGCACGCCGCGTTCAATGTGGTGTCGGTCGCCACCACGACCGGCTTCTCGTCGGACGACTACGGGCTGTGGCCGGTGTTCGCGCCGGTCTGGATGATCTTCCTCTCCTGCATCATCTGCAGCACGGGGTCCACCGGCGGCGGCATCAAGATGTTCCGCACCCTGCTGCTCGCGCGTCAGGCGCAGCGCGAGATGAAGCTGCTGGTGCACCCCTCCGCTGTGATCCCGGTCCGCATCGGCGGTCAGGTGGTGCCCGACCGCATCGCCTACTCGGTGCTGGCGTTCATCTTCCTGTATTTCCAGACCATCGCCGTGCTCACCTTCGCGATGCTGCTGACCGGCATGCCGCTGGTCACGGCCTTCACCTCGGTGGTGGCGAGCGTCAACAACCTCGGTCCCGCGCTCGGTCCCACCGGACCGGCGGGCACCTACCAGGTGCTCACCGATGTGCAGACCTGGATCTGCACCGTCGGCATGATCCTCGGACGCCTCGAGATCTTCAGCGTCCTGATCCTGTTCACCGCCACGTTCTGGCGGAAGTAGCCCCTACTCCGCCTTCTGCACGGTCAGCACCGCGCCGTCGACGCCGG
>DAIMYL010000172.1:0-4260 GCA_036734505.1 Steroidobacteraceae bacterium
TCGCCGGCAAGGAGTACGGCACCGGCTCGTCGCGCGACTGGGCGGCCAAGGGCACGATGCTGCTCGGCGTGAAGGCGGTCATCGCCGAGAGCTTCGAGCGCATCCACCGCTCGAACCTCATCGGCATGGGCGTCCTGCCCTGCCAGTTCACCGGCGGTCAGAACGCGCAGTCGCTCGGCCTCACCGGCCGTGAGGTCTTCGAGTTCGGCGACCTCAAGGACGCCGAAGCGCGCACCGTGAAGGTCACCGCCCGGCCCGACGACGGTCGCGCCCCCATCGAGTTCGAGGTGCGTGTGCGCATCGACACGCCGAAGGAGCGCGACTACTACCGGCACGGCGGCATCCTGCAGTACGTGCTGCGGCAGATCGCGGCGGGCTGACGGGGCGCGCGCGGGTGGCCGATCCCGAACTGCCCCGCGCTCCCTCGCCGCAACTGGTCTTCTTCGACCTCGACGGCACCATCACGCGTCGCGATACGCTGTCAGGCTATGTGTTCGGCTTCGCGCTGCGCCATCCGTGGCGACTCGCGGGCTACCTCGGGGTCCTGCCGTCGTTGCTGCGTTTCGCGCTGCGGCTCGCGGACCACGGCGAACTCAAGGGCGCGCTGATCCGTCGCGTGATGGGCGGCGCCTCGCGCGCCGAGGTCGAGGCCTGGACGCGCGAGTGGATCCCGTCGCTGCTGCGCCGCGGCGTGTTCCCGGACGCCTTGGCCGCGATCGCATCGCACCGAGCCGCCGGGGACCATCTCGTGCTGATGACGGCGACGGTCGACCTCTACGCGCCCGAATTGGGCGCCGCGCTCGGCCTCGATGAATGTGTCTGCAGCGAGGTGCGTTGGGACGGCGACCGGCTCGACGGGCGACTTGCGGGCACCAATGTCCGCGACGAGGAGAAGGCGCATCGCCTGCGCCGCGTCCTGCCGCGCTTCCCCGGCAGGCCCATCGTGGGGTACGGTAACTCCCGGCCCGACCTGCCCCACCTCCGTCTCGTCGACCGGGCGGTGCTGGTCAACGCCGATCCGCGGCTCAGGAGGGCTGCGTCGGACCTGCCAATAGGCTTTAAATATTGGTTCTAAAGGACTGTTTCGAAATGGATTTCGGAAAGCATCATCGAATCCTTCCATCCGATGTCCCGAGCGAGGCGACGGACTTCTCCCGGCGTCGCGTCTTGTCCGTGCTCGCCGCCTCGGCGGCCGCGGCAGGCCTCGCGCCGCTCTCCGAACCCGCCCTCGCGCAGGCTGCCCGAAGCGGTGCGGCGGGCCCGGCACCCCTGCCGCCGGTGCCGGCGTTCAAGCGCAACGCGCGTTGGTCGGTCAGCGAGCCGCCCAACACCTGGGACGAGATCACCACCTACAACAATTTCTACGAGTTCGGTCTCGACAAGCGCGACCCGTTCGAGAACGCGCAGCGCTTCCGCTCGCGCCCCTGGAGCGTCGAGATCGCGGGTGAAGCGGAGGTCACGGGACGCTTCACGCTCGAGGACATCATCAAGCCGCATGCCCTGGAGGAACGCGTCTACCGCTTCCGTTGCGTAGAGGGTTGGTCGCGCATCGTCCCTTGGCTCGGTTTCCAGCTCGGCGACCTGCTGAAGCGCTTCCGGCCGACCTCGCGCGCCAAGTTCGTCGAGCTGACCACGCTGCTCGACCCGAGGCAGATGCCGGGACAACGCACGGGGGTGCTCGATTGGCCTTATGTCGAGGGGCTGCGGATCGACGAGGCCATGCACCCGTTGACGCTGCTCGCCGTCGGCCTGCACGGACGGTGGCTGCCGAACCAGAGCGGCGCGCCGCTCCGGCTCGTCGTGCCTTGGAAGTACGGCTTCAAGAGCGTGAAGTCCATCGTCCGCATCCGCTTCACCGAGCGGCAACCGCGGACCAGCTGGAATGTCGCGGCGCCTGAGGAGTACGGATTCTTCGCGAATGTGAACCCGGCGGTGGACCACCCGCGCTGGAGCCAGGCCAAGGAGCGCCGCATCGGCGCGGGCTTCCTCGCGCCCCGCATCGACACCCTGCCCTTCAACGGCTACGCCGCAGAGGTCGCCTCGCTGTACCGCGGCTTGGACCTGCGGCGGTTCTACTGAACCGCTGACGGCGTGACCGCCCCACGCCTGCCGTTCCGCCTGCCGCCGCCCCCGCGGCCGCTCGCGTTCGCGCTGGCCGCCGCGCCTGCGGCATGGCTGATCGCCGGCATCTTCGGCGTCGCCGGCGCCGACCTCGGACCCAACCCGGTGCGCGAGCTCACCCATGTCACGGGCAAGACCGCGCTCAACCTCCTGCTCGTCACGCTGCTGGTGTCGCCGTTGCGCGACCTCAGCGGCATCCCGTCATGGCTGCGACTGCGCCGCATGATGGGTCTCTTCGCGGCCTTCTACGCCGCGCTGCATTTCCTCGTGTACGCGGTCCTGGAGCTCGACCTCTCCTTGGCGGACCTCGGCCGCGAACTCGCCAAACGACCCTTCATCTGGGTGGGCGCCGCGGCGCTGCTCGCGCTCGTACCGCTCGCCGTGACCTCCACCGACCGCATGATGCGCCGCCTCGGCCGCCGTTGGCAGACGCTGCACCGACTCGTGTACCCGATCGCGGTCCTCGCCGTGTGGCACTACTGGTGGCAGGTGAAGGCCGACATCCGCGAGCCGCTGATCTATGCGACGGCGCTCGCACTGCTCCTCGGCTGGCGCGTGTGGCGCGGGCGGCGCCGACGGGTCACCGTCAGCTGAACACCCACGAGGGGACATGACGCCATCCGCGGCTGAGTTCGCGGTCGAGCGTCCGCCAACCGGGGCACACCGCCTCCACGGCATGCCAGTAGGCCGCCGAGTGGTTCATGTGCCGCGTGTGGGCCAACTCGTGCAGCATCAGGTAATCCAGCACGGGCGGCGGTTGGAACGCACCGCAGATGTTGAGGCTGATGACGCCGCGCCGCGAGCAGGAGCCCCAACGGGTGCGCTGACATCGCAGCTGCAGCTTGCCGAACGCGAATCCGTGCTGCCCTGCGAGCTCGGCGAGGCGCGCCTGCATCGGCTCCCGACAATGGTCCTTGAGCCAGTCGCGCAGCGCCGCAGCGAGACGGGCA
Source organism: Steroidobacteraceae bacterium (assembly GCA_036734505.1). Classification (GTDB taxonomy): domain Bacteria; phylum Pseudomonadota; class Gammaproteobacteria; order Steroidobacterales; family Steroidobacteraceae; genus UBA964. The sequence continues at coordinate 3,072 of DAIMYL010000172.1, forward strand.
CGCTCGCCGGTGCCGCGCAGCGAAAGCAGTCCCGGCGCGGTGATCTCCGCACGCGGGGCGCCTCGGCCGCCTGCCAGATGCAGATGCCAGCGCTGCCCCAGAGCGTGCAGCTCGATGTCGCGCGGCGGGAAAGGGGCCGGCGCATGGGCCAGCCGCTCGGCGACCCGCGCCTCGATCCAGCTGCGATGGCGGCCGACGAACGACTCGACCGTCTCGCGTGATGCGCCCCTAGGCAGCACGATCTCCACCCTGCCGTCGAGATGCACCCGCGCGGACAACCGCCGCGCCCGCGGACTGGTCCTGAACTCCCAGCTCTCCATCGACTCGCCCATCATCACCTGCCCGATGATAACGGGCTGCGGTAGCATCTGCGTCCATGTCACGCTGGTTCAAGAGCGACAACACCGCCCCGGCGGCCCCGGAAGTGATGGCCGCCCTCGAGAAGGCCAACCGAGGCTACGCGCGGGGCTACGGGGACGACGCCTGGACCTCCCGGGCGGAGCGGCGGTTCGCGGAGGTCTTCGGGCGCGAGGTCCGGGTTTTCCTCGTCGGTACCGGCACCTCGGCGAACGCGTTGGCGCTCGCCACTCTGGTCCCGCCGTACGGCTCGGTGTTCTGCCACGAGCAGGCGCATATCGTCCGCGACGAATGCGGCGCCCCGGAGTTCATGACCGGAGGTGCGCGCCTGCAACTGCTGCCGGGCGCCGGCGCGAAGCTGACGCCGGAGGCGCTGCTGCGCGGCATCGCCGAGAATCCCACGGCCGTGCACACGGTGCAGCCGCGTGCGGTATCGATCTCGCAGGCCACCGAGCTCGGCACGATCTATACCCCGGATGAGCTGGAGGCGCTGTCGGCCACGGCCCACGCGAAGGGTCTGCTGCTGCACATGGACGGCGCGCGCTTCGCCAACGCCGTCGCCTCGCTCGGCTGCACGCCAGCGGAGGCGAGCGGCGCATCCGGCGTCGATGTGCTGTCCTTCGGCGCCACCAAGAACGGCGCGCTCGCGGCCGAGGCCGTGGTGTTCTTCGATCCGGCCCGCGCCGCCGACTTCGAGTTCCGTCGCAAAAGGGCGGGACACCTCTTCTCGAAGATGCGTTATGTCGCCGCGCAGTGGCTGGCGTATCTGGAGGACGACCTGTGGCTGCGGCTCGCCGCCCGCGCCAACGCCCACGCGCGGCGCATCGGCGAG
>DAIMYL010000173.1:0-4201 GCA_036734505.1 Steroidobacteraceae bacterium
GACCCGCTGGCAGAGTTCCAGCAGCGCCTGCGGGAAGAGCCCGAGCGCGACCACCGCCGCCGCGTTGAGCGCGAGCGTGAGGCGCACGCCCGTGTGCCGCTCAGGGACCGGCAGGTCGCCCGGCGCATCGAAGTACATGAGCTTCACGACGCGCAGGTAATAGAACACGCCGATGACCGACACCGCGGCGCCGAACACCACGAGCGGCAGATGGCCGCTCGCCCACAGCGCCTCGAACACCTGCAGCTTCGCCCAGAAACCGACGAACGGCGGGATGCCGGCGGTCGAGAACATCATCACCATCATCAGCACGGCGAGCAGCGGATCGCGGGCGTGCAGGCCCTTGTAGTGGTCGAGTTCGTCGGCCTCGAAGCCGCGGCGGCTCGCGAGCACCAGCACGCCGAAGGAGCCGAGCGCCATCAGCACATAGACCACCGTGTAGTAGAGCGCGGCCTCGTAGCCGCGCTCGGTGCCGGCGACGAAACCGAGCAGGATGAAGCCGACGTTGCCGATCGCCGAGTACGCGAGCATGCGCTTGAGGTTGGTCTGCGCGATCGCGACGAGGTTGCCGACCAGCGCCGACAGCACGGCGACGATGGCGATCATCTGCGTCCAAGCGGGGGTGACGCCGCCGAGACCGTCGACCAGCAGCCGGTACGCGAGCGCGAACGAGGCGATCTTGGGCGCGGAGGCGACGAACAGGGTCACCGGCGACGGCGCGCCGTGGTAGACGTCCGGCACCCACATGTGGAACGGCACGGCGCCGAACTTGAACGCGATGCCGACCACCAGGAACACGATGCCCATGATGACGCCGAGCGAAGGGTCGCCCTGCAGCACCGCGCCGATCTCGCCGAGCAGCAGCGTGCCTGTCATGCCGTAGACCAGCGACATGCCGTAGAGCAGGCAGCCCGAGGCGATGGCGCCCAGCACGAAGTACTTCATCGCCGACTCGGCCGCGACGCCCGACCCGCGGTCGAACGCGACCAAGGCATAGAGCGACAGCGCGAGCAGTTCCACGCCGATGTAGACGCTGAGCAGGCTCCCCGCCGACACCATCACGCAGATGCCGAGCAGCGCCGTGAGCACCAGCACGTAGTACTCGCCCTTGAGGAGCCCCCTCGCCTCCAACGAAGGCCGCGAGTAGAGCAGCGCCACGGCGACGAAGAGGAACGACAGGAGTTTGAGCACCGTACCCAGCGGGTCGGCGAGGTACATGCCCGAGAACAGCACGGTCGGCGCCTCGACCTGCGCCCAGGCGAGCGTCGCGGCCGCGCCGAGGCCGAGCAGCGCGAGCGTCAGCGTCGGGATGATGCGTCGCGCGGCGGCGCCGGCGAAGGCCTCGACCAGCAGCACGACGCAGGCCGCGGTGGCGAGCCAGATCTCCGGCAGGGCCGGTGCGAGCGAGGCGAGCGTGACGTGGTGGTCCATGGATCGGCGGCCTCAGGGCAACTTGCTGGCGGTGGCCTGCTCGACCAGGTGCCGCACGGATTCCTGCATGACTTCGAGCAACGGCGCCGGATACACGCCGAGCGCCAGCACGCCGACGGCGAGCAGGCCCAGCACGAACCACTCGCGGCCGTTGAGGTCCTCGAGCGAGGCCACGCCGTCGTTGGCCACCGGGCCGAACACCACGCGCTTGACGAGCCAGAGCGTGTAAGCGGCGCCGAGGATGAGCGTGGTCGCGGCGAGGAAGGCGTACCAGAAGCTGGCCTTGAAGGCGGCGATGATCACCAGGAACTCGCCGACGAAGCCCGAGGTGCCGGGCAGGCCGGAGTTCGCCATCGCGAACAGCACGAAGAAGGCGGCGAAGGCCGGCATGCGGTTGACGACACCGCCGTAGGAGGCGATCTCACGGCTGTGCAGCCGGTCGTAGAGCACGCCCACGCAGAGGAACATGGCGCCCGACACGAGGCCGTGCGACACCATCTGCACCATCGCGCCGTCGATGCCCATGCCCGCGCCCTTGAGGCCGCCGGTCGCCTGCGCGATGTCGAAGGCGAGGAAGCAGCCGAGCGTCACGAAGCCCATGTGCGCGATCGAGGAGTAGGCGATCAGCTTCTTCATGTCGGTCTGCACGAGCGCGACGAAGCCGATGTAGACGACCGCGATGAGCGACAGCACGATCATCAGCATGTCGAGTTCGCGGGCGGCGTCCGGCGTGATGGGCAGCGAGAACCGCAGGAAGCCGTAGCCGCCCATCTTGAGCATGATGGCCGCCAGCACCACCGAGCCGCCGGTCGGCGCCTCCACGTGCGCGTCGGGCAGCCAGGTGTGCACCGGGAACATCGGGATCTTGACCGCGAAGGCCGCGAAGAACGCGAGGAAGATCCAGAACTGCTCGGTGTAGGTCAGCGGCAGCGCGTGGAACGCGGCGATGTCGTAGCTGCCGGCCTTCAGGTACATGTAGATCATCGCGATCAGCATGAACACCGAACCGAGGAAGGTGTACAGGAAGAACTTGATGGTCGCGTAGACGCGCCGCGGTCCGCCCCAGATGCCGATGATGAGGAACATCGGGATCAGCATCGCTTCCCAGAAGAAGTAGAAGAGCAGCGCGTCGAGCGCCGCGAACACGCCCACCATCAGGCCTTCCATGACGAGGAAGGCCGCGAAGTACTGCGCCGGACGCTTCTCGATGACCGTCCAGGCGGCGACCACCACCGGGATCGTGGTGAAGGTGGTGAGCAGGATGAGCGGCAGCGAGATGCCGTCGACGCCCAAGTGATAGGTGGCGCTGAAGGCCGGGATCCACGGCAGCTGCTCGACGAACTGGTAGGCCGAGGTCGAGGCGTCGAAGCCGGTGTAGAGCGGCACGGAGAGCAGGAACGCCGCCACCGCGGCGCCGAGCGCCACCCAGCGGGCCAGCGCGATGCGTGCATCGCCGAGCGCGAGCACGACGAGGCCGCCCACGATCGGCAGCCAGATCAGCGTCGACAACAATCCCATGCCCTGCATCTGTGTCGGTGTCCCCGGTGTCCGTCAGGCGCGCAGCAGGAACCAGCCGAGCAGCAACGCAAGGCCGATCACCATCCAGAACGCGTAGGTGTAGAGATAGCCGGTCTGCACGCGGCGCACGACGCCGGCGAGCGCGCCGACGAGCCCCGCCGAGCCGTTGACGAGCGCGCCGTCGATCAGCGTCTGGTCGCCCGCCTTCCAGAAGACGCGGCCGAGCGCACGGCTGCCGGCGGCGAGCACGTTCTCGTTGAACCAGTCGAAGTAGTACTTGTTGTCGAGCACGCGGCGCAACGGGGCGAGCGCGGCGGCGAGCCCGTCGAGCGCGTGCGGCCGCTTCAGCACCGTGAACCAGGCCACGAGGACGCCCGCGAGCGCCAGCCAGAACGGCGGATGCAGCGGCGCTTCCAGGGCGAAGGACGCCGGACCGTGGAAGTGCGAGGCGAGCTCGCGCATGACATCGTTCTTCTCGAGCACCTGGATGGCGTCGCCGAAGAACCCGCCGAAGAGCAGCGGCTGCGCGGTGAGGTAGCCGATCGCGACCGCCGGCACGGCGAGCAGGATGAGCGGCAGCGTCACCACCCAGGGACTCTCATGCGGCGTACCGCCGTGGCCATGGTCGTCATGCGCATGGTCGTCATGCGCGTGGTCGTCATGCGCCCCGCCCTGCCCCCACCGCGGCTCGCCGTGGAAGGTCATGAAGATCAGGCGGAACGAGTAGACCGCGGTCACGAAGACGCCGATGAGCACGCACCAGTAGGCGTAGGTCGCCCCCCAGCGCTGCGACCCGTGGGCGGCTTCGATGATGAAGTCCTTGGAGTAGAAGCCCGAGAAGAACGGCGTGCCGATGGCCGCCAGCGACCCGAGCCAGCAGGTGATCGCGGTGATCGGCATGACCTTGGCGAGACCGCCCATCTTCCGCATGTCCTGCTGGTGGTGCATGCCGATGATCACGGAGCCCGCGGCGAGGAACAGCAGCGCCTTGAAGAAGGCGTGGGTCATGAGGTGGAAGATGGCGGCGCTGTAGGCGGACACGCCGAGCGCCACGGTCATGTAACCGAGCTGCGAGAGCGTCGAATAGGCGACCACGCGCTTGATGTCGTTGTTGACGACGCCGAGCAGGCCCATGAAGAGCGCCGTCGTCGCACCGACCACCAGCACGAAGGACATGGCGGCCTCGGACTGCTCGAAGAGCGGTGACAGCCGCGCCACCATGAAGATGCCGGCGGTCACCATCGTGGCCGCG
>DAIMYL010000174.1:0-4198 GCA_036734505.1 Steroidobacteraceae bacterium
CGCACCACAACAGATCGGCGTACGGCGCGTAGGCGAGGCCGCGGGCGATCGCCTGCTGCAGCCCCGCCTTCACGTAGAAGAAGCCCTCGCTGGTGCGACCCTTGGCGGCGTCGATGAACGGCCGGTCGCGCTCGTCGACGTCCGCGGTGAGCAGGTTCGCGCTCTCGGCGTCGGTGCGCGCCACGAGGATGGTCGGCACGTCGGAGACGTCGGCGGCGAGCCGTGCGGCGACCAGCTTGTTGACGGCCTCCTGGGTCGGCACCAGCACCTTGCCGCCCATGTGGCCGCACTTCTTCGCCGAGGACAGCTGGTCCTCGAAATGCACGCCCGCGGCGCCCGCCTCGATCATGCCCTTCATGAGCTCGAACGCGTTCAGCACGCCCCCGAAACCGGCCTCGGCGTCGGCGACGATCGGTTGCAGCCAGTCGATCGCGTCGTCGCCCTCGGCATGGTGCAGCTGGTCGGCGCGCATGAGCGTCGCGTTGATCCGGCGGACGACCTGCGGCACCGAGTTGGCGGGATACAGCGACTGGTCGGGATACATCTCGCCAGAGAGGTTGGCGTCCCCCGCGACCTGCCAACCCGAGAGGTAGATGGCCTTGAGGCCGGCGCGCACCTGCTGCATCGCCTGGTTGCCGGTCAGCGCGCCGAGCGCGTTGACGAACGGCATCGACGACATGTGACGCCAGAGCTTCTCGGCGCCGAGCCTCGCCAACGAGTGCTCGACATGCACCGTGCCGCGCAGGCGCACGACATCGGCGGCGGTATAGCCGCGCCGCACGCCCTTCCAGCGCGGGCTCTCGTTCCAGTCACGTTCCAGTCGTCCGGCGTCTCGCAGCGTCATGGTGCACTCCTTGGCGAAGGTCGGCGTTCCGGCGGCGGCGAACTCAGGCGAGCTCGCGGTAGCCGACGGTGGTCAGGAAACTCTCGAAGGCCTCGGCGGTCGTGATGCCGTCGAGCAGGACCGCCGCGCGGTCGAAATTGCCGGCGTCATACGCCGCCTCGCCGAGCGCGCCGCGCAGCCGTGAACGCTCCTCCGCGAGCATCGCGCGGAACAGTCCGGCGGTGACCTTGCGGCCGTCGTCGAGGACCCCACGCGGGTCGCGGATCCACTGCCACACCTGGGCGCGCGAGATCTCGGCGGTCGCGGCGTCCTCCATGAGGTTGTGGATGGGCACGCAGCCGTTGCCGGAGAGCCAAGCAGCCATGTACTGGAGGGCGACGCTGATGTTGTTCCGGAGCCCGGCCTCGGTGATGGTGCCCTGCGGCACCTGCAGCAGGTCGCCCGCGCCGACCTCGATGTCGTCGCGCAGACGGTGCAACTGGTTGGGCGTCGGCATCAGACGGTCGAAGACCTCCATGGCGACCGGCACCAACGCCGGGTGCGCGACCCATGTGCCGTCGTGCCCGTCGCCCGCCTCGCGCTCCTTGTCCGCGCGCACCTTGGCGATCGCGGCGTCGTTGGCGACCGGGTCGTTCTTGATCGGGATCTGCGCCGCCATGCCGCCCATGGCGAACGCGCCCCGGCGGTGGCAGGTCTTGATGCAGAGCAGGGAATACGACCGCAGGAAATGCGTGGTCATCGTCACCTGCTGCCGGTCCGGCAGCAGGAAGCCGGGCCGCTGCGCGAACTTCTTGATGAAGCTGAAGATGTAGTCCCAGCGTCCGCAGTTGAGACCGACGATGTGGTCGCGCAGCTCGAACAGGATCTCGTCCATCTCGAACGCGGCGAGGATCGTCTCGATGAGCACGGTGCAGCGGATGGTGCCGTGGGCGAGCCCGAGCCGGCGCTCCGTGAAGTCGAAGACCTCCGCCCACAAGCGCGCTTCGCGATGGCTCTCGAGCTTGGGCAGATAGAGGTACGGACCGGTGCCGCGGGCCGCGAGCTCGCCATGGTTGTGGAACAGATAGAGACCGAAGTCCACCAGGGCGCCGGGGACGGGCACGCCGGCGTACGCGGCATCGACATGCGCCAGATGCTTCTCCACCAGATGCCAGCCGCGCGGCCGCACCATCAACACCGCCGGCCTGTCGACCAACCGATAGGCTTTGCCCTCGGGGGTGGTGAAGTCGATGCGCCGCCGCACCGCATCGCGGAGGTTCGCCTGACCGGCGACCACGTTGTCCCAGCTCGGCGACATCGAGTCCTCGCAGTCGGCCATGAACACCCGCGCACCCGAGTTCAGCGCGTTGATGATCATCTTCCGATCGGTGGGACCCGTGATCTCCACGCGACGGTCCTGCAGATCCGCCGGTATCGGGGCGACGCGCCAGTCTCCGGCCCGCACCGCCGCGGTCTCGGACAGGAAGCCGGGCGACTCCCCGGCATCGAGCCTCGCCTGGCGCATCTCGCGCGCCTTGAGCAGCTGCTGGACCCTGGGCCCGAAACGCTCCACGAGCTCGGCCAGGAAGGCGAGCGCCCCGTCGGTGAGGACCCCCTCGTCGGCGGGTCGGGCGGGTGCGTCGGCGACGATGGCGAGGCGGGGCATGGGTTGAATTCTAGGCGCCGAGGCGTAAAATTTTCACAGTCGAAATTTCACGCTGTCAATTTCACATGACCGGATTGCTTCGCCAAGGCCACTTCCTCGGCTCCCGCCTGCGCGGACTTCGCAAGCGGAACGGCCTGACCCTCGAGGAGCTCTCGGCGCGCTGCGTGCAGATCGACGCGCAGCACGCACCTTCGGTGTCCTACCTGAGCATGGTGGAGACCGGCAAGCGCGTCCCTTCCGGTGCGATGCTCGGGGTGTTGGCCGCCGTGTTCGGCAAGGACATGGCATGGTTCCTCGACCGGCAATCCGTGGCTGCGGCTTCCGGCGCGGGGATCGCGGACACCGAGCCCGCCGATGCCCAGCCCGCGCCCATGGCCATGCCGTTGGAACCGGGGTTCCTGTTCTCGCGGGAACTGCTGCAGGTCGCGTTGCCGGAACTGCTGGCGCAGACCGGCACCAGCGGCACGCAGTTCGCACGCCTTCTCGTCCGCACATGGCAGGAGACCCGGCGCAACGAGTTCCCGGACATAGAGCGCGCCGCCGAGACGGTCGGGCGCCGTCGGATGCCCTTGAGCCTCGACGAGGTGTTCGCGATCGTGCGCGAGACGGGCCTCAGCGTCCGCTGGGCCGACGACGGCCGCGCCGGCCGCGCCGATAGGCTGCTGCGGGCCCGCTTCGAGCCGCCGGGCACCATCGTCATCAACCGCCGCCTCAAGGACCAGGAGGCGCGGCTCAAATACACCCTCGCCTTCTTCGTCGGCCATCGCATCCTGCACAACGGCGACGGCGTGGTCCCGCCGCACAGCGCCGCAGGGGCCGGCCTCGAGGACACACCGCCTGGCAGCGCTCCCGCCGCGATGTCGGCGCGCGATGTGCTGCTCGCCTGGCGCGACTTCGAATGCAGCGCCTTCGCCGGGGCGCTGCTCTGCCCCAAGCAGCCCTTCCGGCGCTTCCTGGTCCGCGAGCGGCATGAACTGTCGGCGGGGACACGGCTCGGCATCACCTCTGCGGTGATGATGCGCCGCATGACGGCGGTGTCGCCCTACCGCCATTGGCATTTCTTCGACGGCTACGAACCGGGCTACCTGCGCGCCGTGTATCGCGGCAACGGCATCCCGCTGCCCTGGGGCAACATGAGCCTGGTGCCCGACCCCTGTCCGCACTGGGCGGTGTTCCGGCTGCTGCGCGACCGCGCACCCGACGCGGAGTCGATGCCGCCCGTATCGCAGGTCTCGGTGATGCATGACGGCACCGCACCGCGGCTCTTCTGCTGCCACTCGCTGCGCACCCGCGACGCTGCCGGTGCCTCGCATGTGTTGTCGGTGGGCATCGACCTCGCGCCCGCGTTCTCGGCGCAAGGCCTCGACGCGCAGGCGCTCGTCGGCGGCATCGACGCCGCATGCCGTCGTGCCGGCGGCAGCGCGCCGCTGCCCGCGGACGCCGCCGCCGCCATCCGCAACGTCGGGCATGTGCTGAACATCGCTTGGGTGTCGCGCGCCGCGGGATCTCCGGCGAGCCTCATCTGCCCGCGCAGCAGCGGCTGCCCGCGACCGACGGCCTGCACCGGCACGCTGGCCCGCGCATCGGCCTGACGGGCGGGACCGCGTTCAGCGCGGCCTTCGTGCCCGACGGGTCGCGCCCGCCCGTTCCGCGACGAGCAACGAGAGCTCGAGCGCCTGCTCGTAGTTGAGCCGCGGATCGACCGTCGA
>DAIMYL010000175.1:0-4183 GCA_036734505.1 Steroidobacteraceae bacterium
GCATGCGCGAGCTCTGGCACACCGGCTGGATGCACAACCGCGTGCGCATGGTGGTCGGCTCTTTCCTGGTCAAGAACCTGCGGTTGCACTGGCTCGAAGGCGCGCGCTGGTTCTGGGACACGCTGGTGGATGCCGACCTCGCGGCCAACACGCTCGGCTGGCAATGGTGCGCGGGCTGCGGCGCCGACGCCGCGCCCTACTTCCGCGTGTTCAACCCGGAGAGCCAGGCGGAGAAATTCGATCCCGACGCCGGCTACCGGCAGCGCTGGGTGCCGGAATCGGCAGCGGGCCCGCTCGGCGGGTATCCCGCACCGGTCGTCGACCTCAAGGCCTCACGCGTGGCGGCGCTCGAGGCCTTCGCCAGCCTGCGCAAGTAGCGCGCCGCCGCCGAGCCAGGCCATCAGCAGCACCGGCCACTCCAGCCAGGCGTGCGCGCCGGCCGCGACCGCGTACAGCTCGCGTGCCGACGGCGGATCGATGAGGAAATACACCGCGAGCGCGGCGGTGGCGAGCAGCGCAGCGGCGCGGCCGCGCCCCGGCAACGGCGACCGACCGCTGCGGCGCGCTTCCGCCTGCGGCAACAGGTGGATCACGCAGAGATAGTGCGCGCACTGCGCGAGCGCCAGCGCCGTGAGCAGCGCAGGCAGCAGTTGCGGTGCCGCACCGAACGGCAGCTGCGCCGCGAGCGGTGCTGCATCGGACGCGCCGCCCTGCGCCGCCGCCACCCAATCCGCGAACGCGGGCACGGCGAGCGCCGCCGCGACCACCCCCAGCGGCAGCACGAGCAAGGCGGTGACGCCCCAGGCCACGGGACGCTGCGATGCGTCCTCCCGCGCGAGGTCCCAGGCGAGCAGCAGCGGCGTGAAATTGTGCAGCAGCGACAGCCACAGCAGCGCGACGATCAGTTCGCCGGCGGCGAGCAGCCACACCAGCGCGATCGCACCCGCCGCGCCGACGAGACGGGCCGCGGCGCCCGTGCCGCGCGGCGCGCAGGCGACGAGCGCACCGATCAACGCCAGCGTGGCGATGTCGGCGGCCTGGACCCACTGCGACGGCACGATGTCGAGCGCATCGCCGCCGCGCACCATCGCCTGCAACGCGAGCACCGCCCACAGCGCGTGCCACCAACGGCGGGGCCAACGCGCACCGTAACGGCTGCGCACGAACGCCATCTCCCACACCACATGGGGCAGCCCGAAGAGCGCGAGCGCGACGAGATGGAGAGGCACGGGCGCCATCAGCGCGAGCCCGGCCGTGAACGACGCGAGGTTCGCGGCCACAGCGCCGACGAGCGCGCGGCGCGCGTCGATCGGCAGCAGCGCGCGCAGCACGGCCGCCTCGACCAGCACCACCGCCGTCTCGATGGCGACGAGCCCTGCCACATAGCCGTCGGCCGACAGCGCGGACGCGGCGCGCCATGCGACAGGATGGGTGAGCAACGAGGGCAGCAACGCGGCGATGGCCATCCGCCGCCACGGCACCGAGACGGCGGCGCTGCGCAGCCACATCAGCACGACCAGGGACTCGACGCCGAGCGTCAACGCGAGCGCCGCGGATTGGCCCATCAGCCTCGCGGCCTCACGGCTGCGGCGTCACGCTTGCGGCCTCATGGGCGGCGCGGCATCACTGCCGGACTTTCTGCCACCATGAGACGGGCTTGTGGTCGCGCACGACGGGTGTCGCCGACACGCACTGCAGCACATCGCGCTGGGCGACCTGCCAACCGCGGAAGTAGAACCGCGGCGCGGACTCGGTCACGCGCGCGCAGACGCCGGCGTTGCGCACCGGCTTGCCGTCGACGCTGAGCGCCGCCTCGCAGGCGGCGCCGACGCTGCGTCCCGCGCAGAACCGGGCCGGCAGCGGCTGCGCCGCGGGCGTGCAGCCGTAGCCGCGCTCGCGCGCGACCGCCGCGCCCTCCGGATCGGCGCAGACATGGGCCGGCAGCGCGAATCCGCCCGCCGGCAGACCGCGGTCGATGGTCACCGTCGCGCGGCGCACGCAGCTGAGATCGATGCGCGTGCGGGTGTCGTCGAGCGCGTTGCGGCAGACGCCCGCGCCGCCGCCCGCGAGCGCATCGCCCGGCAGCGTGCAGGCCGCGCCGACCTTGCGCTGGGCGCAGAACTGGTCGACGCGGTCGAAGGCTTTGGGGTTGTCGCGCAGCCGCTGCTCGGCTTCGCGCACGCCCGGCGGGATGACGTCGGCGCGTGCCGCGGATCCGATCGCCGCCGTCATGACGGCCGCGACCATCGTCAGCGCCGTGACCATGCGGGCGACGGCGCGCATGCTCAGATGACCGCCGCGTCGACGTCCAGCACGCTCGCCGCGCCGCCCTCGACCACGCGCGCGAGCGCATGCGCCTGCGGCAGCACATGCGCCGCGTAGAACTGCGCCGAGGCGATCTTGCCGCGCAGGAATTCCGCGTCGGCATCGCCCGCCGCGAGGCGCTTCGCGGCGATCGCGGCGGACTTCGCGAGCAGCCAACCGCCGAGCACCTGGCCTGTCATCCGCAGCAGCGGCACGGAGACCGCGAACGCGCGCTCCGGCCCCTGCGCCCACGCGGTCAGCACGCTACGACCCGCGCCGGCGAGCGCCGCCACGGCCTCGCGCGCAGCGTCACGCGCAGCGGCCACCGCGGCGGCGTGCGGCGTGCCTGCGGCGTCGAGCGCCGCGAGCTCGCGATCGGCGTCGGCGAGCAGCGAAGCCAGCGCAGCGCCGCCGTCGCGCGCGATCTTGCGGCCGATGAAATCGTTGGCTTGGATGGCGGTCGTGCCTTCGTAGATGGTGGTGATGCGCACATCGCGGTAGGGCTGCGCGGCGCCCGTCTCCTCGATGAAGCCCATGCCGCCGTGCACCTGCAGGCCCAGCGAGGCCAGCTCGATGCCGGACTCGGTGCTGCAGGCCTTGACCACCGGGATCAGCAGGTCGCCGCGGGCCTGTGCCGACGCGCGCGTCGCGTCATCCGCATGGCGCGCGCCGAGATCGAGCTGCAGGGCCGCGTACAACCCCGTCGCGCGCAGCGCCTCGACCTGCGATTTCATCATGAGCAGCATGCGCTTGACATCGGGGTGATGGATGATCGTCGCGGGCGCGGCCGCCGAGGCGCCGACGGAGGCTCCGACCGGCTTGCCCTGCACGCGTGTGCGCGCCCACTGCGAGGCCTGCTGGAACGCGCGCTCGGCGACCGCATAGCCTTCGAGACCGACGGACAGCCGCGCCGCGTTCATCATGACGAACATGTACTCGAGGCCGCGGTTCGCCTCGCCCACCAGATAGCCGATCGCGCCTTCCTTCTGGCCGTAGGCCATGACGCAGGTCGGACTGCCGTGGATGCCGAGCTTGTGCTCGATGGAGATGGCGTGCACATCGTTGCGCGCCCCGAGCGTACCGTCCTCGCCCACCAGCACCTTCGGCACGATGAACATCGAGATGCCGCGCACGCCCGGCGGCGCGCCGTCGATGCGCGCCAGCACCATGTGGATGGTGTTGGGCGTGAGGTCGTGCTCGCCCCAGGTGATGAAGATCTTCTGGCCGAAGAGCCGGTAGTGGTCGCCCTCGGGCACCGCGCGGGTGCGGATGGCGGCGAGGTCGGAGCCGGCCTGCGGCTCGGTGAGGTTCATGGTGCCGGTCCATTCGCCGCTCACCATCTTCTCGAGGAACCTGGCTTTCTGCTCGGGGGTGCCGAAACGCTCGAACGCCTCGACCGCGCCCTGCGTCAGCATCGGACAGAGCTTGAAGGAGAGGTTCGAGGCCGCCCAGAGCTCCTCGACGGCGACGCCGAGCACGCAGGGCATGCCCTGACCGCCGTGCTCGGGCGCGGCGCGCAACGCGGGCCAGCCGCCGGCGACATATTGGTCGTAGGCCGCCTTGAAGCCCTTCGGCGCGCGCACGCCTTCCGGCGTCCAACGCGCGCCGTCGCGGTCGAAGGCCTTGTAGAGCGGGTCGAGCACGGTCTCGGCGAACTTGGCCGCCTCGCCGAGCACCGCGCCGGCGGTATCCAAAGAATAATCCGCGTACGCGGGACAGCCCTGCAGGGCGGTCTCGCCGATGAGTTCGCGGAGGTCGAAGTCGAGGTCCTTGAGCGGTGCGCGGTACATGGCCCGATTTTAGCCTGACGGCTGCGTGGCCTGTCCGGCGAGCGCCGGTACCAGGTTCGCGGCGACGAATTCGACGAAGGCCTTGAGCC
>DAIMYL010000176.1:0-4179 GCA_036734505.1 Steroidobacteraceae bacterium
CGCGGCGAGCGGCGCGATGCGGTCGAGCGCCTGCTGCGCCAGGTCAATCTTTGGGAGGTGCGCCGAAAGGCCGTCGCCGGGTTCTCGGGGGGCATGCGCCAGCGCTTCGGCATCGCGCAGGCGCTGCTCGGCGACCCGCGGCTGATCATCGTCGACGAACCGACCGCCGGCCTGGACCCCGAGGAACGCAACCGCTTCCTCAACCTGCTGGCCGAGATCGGCCAGAACGTGGTGGTGATCCTCTCGACCCACATCGTCGAGGATGTCGCCGAGCTCTGCCCGCGCATGGCCATCCTCGCCGGCGGACGCATCGTCGCGGACGGCGCCCCCGCCGACCTCACCGACGCGTTGCAGGGCCGCGTGTGGCGCAAGGTCATCGCGAAGGAGGAGCTCGAGCCGCTGCGCGCCGCGACACAGGTGATCGCCACGCGACTCTCGGGCGGCCGCACCGTCGTCCATGTGCTCGCCGATGCCCCGCCCGGCGAAGGCTTCACGCCAGCCACCGCCGGCCTCGAGGATGTCTACTTCGCCACGCTCGCCGCGCAGCGGCGGGCCGCCTGAGGACGCCGTCATGCTGCGCCATGTCGCCGCCTTCGAGCTGCGTTATCAGCTGCGCTCGCCGGCGTTCTGGGTGACCTTCGGGGTGTTCCTGCTGATGGCCTTCGGTGCCGCGGCTTCCGACCAGCTGACCATCGGCGGCAAGGGCGGCAATGTGCATGTCAACGCGCCGTTCGTGATCGCGCAGACCACGCTGATCCTGACCTTGTTCGGGCTGTTCGTGGCCGCAGCGTTCGTCGCGAACGCCGTGGTGCGCGACGACGAGACGCGCTTCGGCGGCATCCTGCACAGTTCCCGGCTCGAGGTACGCGACTACCTGCTCGGCCGGTTCGCGGGCGCCTGGCTCGCCGGCATGCTGGCCCTCGCTGCCGTGCCCATCGGCAACGCGCTCGGCGCGGCCATGCCCTGGATCGACCCCGAGACGGTCGGCCCGTTCCGCGCCGGCTGGTATCTATACGCCTGGCTCGCGCTCTGCGGACCCACGCTGCTCGTCATGTCGGCGCTGCTGTACTCGGTGGCGCTCGTCACGCGCTCGCTGTCGCTCACCTATGTGGGCGTGATGGTGCTGCTGGTCGGTTACCTCGTGACGCTCGGCCTGCTCAGCGATCCGCGCCACGAGCCCGTCATCACGCTGCTCGATCCGTTCGGCGTCGCGGCGCTGCAGATCCTCACGAAGTATTGGACCGCGGCCGACCGCAACACGCTGATGCCGGCGCTCGAGGGACCGCTGCTCTGGAACCGCCTGCTGTGGGTCGGCGTCACGGCGTTGGTGCTCGCGGTCGCGATGCGCCTCTACCGCGTCGGCGACCGCTCCGCGAAGGCGGCGCCGGGCGGCGCGCCGAAGCGGGCTGCTGCCACGGTCGCCGCGGCGACGCCGGGCACGGGCGGCACGACGGCGATCACCGCGCGCACCGCAGCCGCGGCAGCGGATCTGTCGCCGGGGCGCCGCGATCTCGCGGCGCTCGCCGCGCTCGTGCGCCACGACATGGCCGCCGCCTTCCGCCATCCCGGTTACATCGTGCTGGTGTTGATCGGCTGCGTGAACGCGTTCAGCGCGCTCTGGTACGCCGACGAGGGCTACGGCACCTCGACCCTGCCCGTCACCCGGGTGATGGTCGAGACGCTCACCGGCAGCTTCAACCTCATCCCGCTGCTCATCGCCATCTACTACGCGGGCGAACTCGTGTGGAGCAGCCGCGACCGGCGCATGCACGAGATCATCGATGCGACGCCCGCGCCCGACTGGGCCTTCGCGCTGCCGAAGATGCTGGCGATCACGCTGGTGCTCTTCACCACCATCCTGGGCGGTGCGCTGATGGCCATGGTGGTGCAGCTGCTCAAGGGCCACACCGACCTCGAGATCGGCCACTACCTGCAGTGGTATGTCCTGCCCTGGACCCTCGATGTCACGCTGTTCGCCATCCTCGCGGTGTTCGTGCAGACGGTGGCGCCGTCGAAGGCGATGGGCTGGCTGGTGATGATGCTGTTCATCGTCGCGCGCGCGACGCTCAGCAACCTCGGTTTCGAGCACCCGCTCTATCTCTACGGCGCCTCGCCCCCGGAACCGCTGTCTGACATGAACGGTCAGGGCATCTTCGCCGCCGTCGCGGCGTGGTTCCGGGCCTACTGGGCGGCCTGCGCGCTGCTGCTCGGAGTGCTGGCGGCGGCGCTGTGGCGTCGCGGTACGGTCGATGCGCTGCGCACGCGCCTCTCCCGCCTGCCGAAGCGCCTCGCCGGCCCCTCGGGCGCGCTCGCAGCCTTGGCGCTGCTGGCGATGGCAGGGCTCGGCGGCTGGATCTGGTACAACACCAATGTCCTCAATGAATACCGCACCGCCGACGAGAACCGCGATTGGGCGGCCGACTACGAGAAGACGCTCGCCATCCACGAGGCCCTGCCCCAGCCGCGCATCACCGCGGTGACGCTGGCGGTCGACCTCTTCCCGAAGGAAGGGCGCGCCGACATCCGCGGCCGCTACGCGCTCGAGAACCGCAGCGGCGCCCCGCTCGCCGAAGTGCATGTCAGCCTGCCGCGCGACCTCGAGGTGAAGAGCATCGGCGTGCAGGGTGCGACGCTCGCCCGCGAGCTGCCGCGGTTCAACTACCGTATCTACCGCTTCGCGCAACCGCTCGCGCCCGGCGCCCGCACGGCGCTCGATTTCGAGCTGCGCCGTGCCCGGCACGGCTTCCAGCACAGCGCCGTCGATACGCGGCTCGTGGAGAACGGCACCTTCCTCGACAACTCGGAGATCGCGCCGACGCTCGGACCCGAACAGGGCAACTACCTGCAGGACCGCGCCGAGCGGCGCAAGCGCGGCCTCGCGCCGGAGTCGCGGCCGCCGAAGCTGGAGGACGACAGCGCGCGCGCCTACAGCGCGCTGCGCCGCGACAGCGACTGGGTGGACGCGGACATCACGCTGTCCACGGTCGCCGACCAGCTCGCCATCGCGCCGGGCTACCGGGTCTCGGAGACGGTGAAGGACGGCCGGCGCACGGTGCGCTACAAGACCGACGCGCCGATCAACAACTTCTTCTCGATCCAGTCGGCGCGCTACGCGGTCGCCCGCGACCGCTGGAACGATGTCGAGCTCGCGGTCTACCACCATCCGCCCCACGACATGAACGTGCGGACCATGCTCGAGGCCATGAAGACCTCGCTGCAGCTCCTCTCGGAGTCCTTCAGCCCCTATCAGTTCAAGCAGCTGCGCATCCTCGAGTTCCCGGCCTATGCATCCTTCGCGCAGTCCTTCGCCAACACCGTGCCGTATTCGGAGGCCATCGGGTTCATCCAGCACCGCAAGGAGCCGGAGGACATCGACATGGTGACCTACATCACCGCGCACGAGATCGGCCACCAGTGGTGGGGACACCAGCTGGTGCCGTCGTACCAGCAGGGCGCGACGCTGCTCATCGAAGCGATGGCGCAGTACTCGGCGCTGCGGGTGATGGAGGAGGTCTACGGACCCGAACAGATCCGCAAGTTCCTGAAGTACGAGCTCGACCGCTACCTGCGCGCGCGCGGCAGCGAGCGGCTGGAGGAACTGCCGCTCGCCCGCGTCGAGAACCAGGGCTACATCCACTACCAGAAGGGCGGACTTGCGATGTATCTCCTCAAGGAGGAGCTCGGTGTCGAGGTCGTGGACCGCACCCTGCAGCGGCTGCTCGCGCAGTACGCCTTCAAGCCCGCGCCCTACTCCAACGCCAGCGACTTCCTGCGGGTGCTGCGCGAGGAGGCGGGACCCGACCACGAACAGCTCATCGTCGACCTCTTCGAGCGCATCACGCTCTACGACCTCAAGGTCGGGTCGGCGACGACGCGGCAGGTCGCCGGCGGCCGATGGGAGACCACGCTCACGGTGACTGCGCGCAAGCTCTACGCCGACGGGCTCGGCAAGGAGACGCCGGCCCCGCTCGACGAGGCCTTCGAGATCGGCGTGTTCACGGCCGAGCCCGGCAAGGAGGGGTTCACGCGGCAGAGCGTGCTCGCCTTCGAGCGGCACCGGCTGCGCGACGGCGAGCAGAGGATCGTGCTGCAGACGGCGGCGAAGCCCGCCTACGCGGGCGTCGACCCCTACAACAAGCGCATCGACCGCGACAGCGACGACAACGTGCTGCCGGTGGG
>DAIMYL010000177.1:0-4110 GCA_036734505.1 Steroidobacteraceae bacterium
TTCTGGCTGGAGGGCGAGAAGCGTTGGGTGTCGCTGCGCGTCAGCACCAACGCCCTGCGCACCATCGAGAAGAACGGCCTGGACGCGGTGGTCGCCGACCTGCGCGCCAAGGGCATGAAGATCTGAGCCGGAGACCGAAGCCATGCGCGAAAAAGTGAAGCTGCTGTCCTCCGCCGGCACGGGCCATTTCTATGTGGCCATGAAGAACAAGCGCCTCCATCCCGAGAAGATGGAGACGAAGAAGTACGACCCCGTCGTGCGCAAGCACGTGTCGTACAAGGAAACGAAGATCAAGTAAGGGCGCGGCGCGCCCGTCAGGGTGCGCCCCATCCCCCACCCGCATCGACGGTCCCCCGTCATGCCGGAACTCCCTGAAGTCGAGACCACGCGCCGCGGCGTCGAGCCGCATGTCGTCGGGCATCGTGTGCGCGCGTTGCTCGTGCACGAACCGCGGCTGCGTTGGCGCGTAGCCTCTTCTCTGCCGGCCAAGGTGCAGGGCGCGACCATCCTAGCCGCCCTGCGCCGCGCGAAGTACCTGCTGTTCCGGCTCGACGGCGGGGCGCTGAAGGCGCCCGCGACGCTGCTCGTGCATCTCGGCATGTCGGGCAACCTGCGCGTGCTGCCGGCGACGACGCCGCGCCTCACACACGACCACTTCGACCTCGTGCTCGACTCGGGAGAGACGCTGCGCTTCAACGATCCGCGGCGCTTCGGCTCGCTGCACCTGGTGGAGGGCGATCCAGCCGAGCATCCGTTGTTACGGCAGCTCGGCCCCGAGCCGCTCGAAGCGGGCTTCGACGGCGGCACGCTGTGGCGCGCCTCGCGCAAGCGCCGCGTCGCGGTCAAACAGTTCATCATGGATGCCAAGGTGGTGGTGGGCGTCGGCAACATCTACGCGAGCGAGGCGCTGTTCCGCGCCGGCATCCGTCCCGGTCGCCAAGCGCGCGGACTGACGCGCACCGAGTGCGACCGGCTCGCCGATGCCATCCGCACGGTGCTCGCCAAGGCCATCGAGGTCGGCGGCACGACGCTGCGCGACTATGTGGGCGTCGACGGCAACCCGGGCTATTTCCGCCAGAAGCTCTTCGTCTACGAGCGCGCGGGCGAGGCGTGCCGCAAGTGCGGCACGCCGGTACGCCAGCGGGTGCAGGGCCAGCGCTCGACCTACTGGTGTCCCGCATGCCAGCGATGACGCGCGCGCCCGACCGCCGCGCGCTGCTGCCGCATTTCAGGCGCACCGACCCCGTGATGGCGGCGCTGGTCACGGCAGCCGGGCCTTACCGGCTGCGCGCGGAGGCGAGCGCCTCGCCGTTCCGGCATCTCGCGCAGGCCATCGCCTCGCAGCAGATCAGCGGCAAGGCCGCCGACGCCATCCTCGCGCGCTTCGTCGCGCTGTATGCGGAGCGCGGGGGCGGCGGGCACACGCGTGGCGGTGCGGTGCACGGCGACGCCTTCCCCACCCCCGAACAGGTGCGGGACACCGCGCCGGAGGCGCTGCGCACGGTCGGCTTCTCGGCGGCCAAGGCCGCAGCGCTCAAGGATCTCGCGGTGCACACGATCTCGGGTGTGGTGCCCGACGCGGCGTCGCTGATGGCGCTCGACGACGAGACGATCGTGCAGCGGCTCACCCAGGTACGCGGCATCGGCCGATGGACCGTGCAGATGATGCTGATGTTCCAGCTCGGTCGGCCCGATGTGCTGCCGGTGGACGACTACGGCGTGCGCAACGGCTTCCGGCTCGCCTACGGCCTCGCGGACCTGCCGACACCGCGCGCGCTCGCCGAGCACGGCGCCCGCTGGGCGCCCTACCGCTCGGCGGCGGCCTGGTATCTGTGGCGGGCGGTGGACCTCGCGCGCGCCGGCGCGCCGATGCCGCTCGCGGCGGCGACGCGTCGCGGCACGGAGCGCGCGCGGCCGGTCAAGCCGCGGGGACGCGCCGCTTCGTCTTCAGCGCCTCGGCCACGGCCGGGTGCACGAACTCCGTCACATCGCCGCCCAACACCGCCACCTCGCGCACCAAGGTCGAGGAGATGAAGGTGAACTGCTCCTTCGGCGTGAGGAACACGGTCTCGATGTCGGGCGCGAGATGCCGGCTCATGTTGGCCAACTGGAACTCGAACTCGAAGTCGGACACCGCACGAAGGCCGCGCAGCATGAAGCCGAGCCCGTGCTCGCGCGCGAACTCGACGGTGAGCTTGGCGTAGCCCGTCACCTCGATGTTCGGGATGTGGGCGGTGGCCGTCCGAGCGAGGGCGATCCGCTGCTCGAGCGTGAACAGCGGCGCCTTGCCGGGGTTGGCCGCGATGGCGATGACGACGCGGTCGAACATCTTGGCCGCGCGGCTCGCGATGTCGATGTGGCCGTTGGTGATCGGGTCGAAGGTGCCCGGGTACATCGCGTTGCGGGTCATGTCGCGGTCGCCTCGTCGCTTTCCGGCCGCGCATCGCGGCGCAGAAGATGATAACCGACCTCCCCGGCCTTGCCGTCCCGCCACGGTCGCAGCGTGGCCGGCAGACCGGGCGGCAGCGCGCCGGCCGGCGCCTCGAGGTAGACGAGGGCCTGCGGCGCGAGCCAGCCGCCCGTCTCGAGCCGCGTCGCGGCCTTGCCCCAGAGCGCCGCGCCGAACGGGGGATCGAGGAACACCACATCGAACGGCACGACGACAGGACCGGACGACGAGCGACCGGCCGGACCGGCGAGGAACGCGAGCGCATCGGCCCGATGGAACTCGGCACCGCCCACCGGCGTGCCCGCATCCTGCGAGGCCTTGCTCCACTCCGCGCAACGCACGCGCAGTGCATCCACGGCGCGCGGATCGGCGTCGACGAAGGTCGCCTGCGCCGCACCGCGCGACAGCGCCTCGAGGCCGAGCGCACCACTGCCCGCGAAGAGGTCGAGCACGCGCGCGCCGCGGATATGCGGCGCGAGCCAGTTGAAGAGCGTCTCGCGCACGCGGTCCGGTGTCGGCCGGATGTCGGGTCCGACGGGGAACCGCCAACGACGGCCACGCCACTGGCCGGCGATGATGCGCAGCTCGCGGGTCTGTGCAGCGCGGTTCTGGACGGGACGGGTCACGGGATGAAGAGTACCCGAGCGACGGACGGCGGACCTAACCGCCGGGCCGCACCGATGCCGCCTGCAGCGACACCTGCTTCTTGCCGCCGGCCACCGACTGGCGACCGACCTCCATGAATCCGAAGGCGCGATGGAAGCGCTCGGACGCGGGGTTCGGCGGTTCGATGTCGTACTCGCAGGTGACCCAGGGCAGCTGTACCCGCGACGCATGGGCGAACACCGCCTCGTAGAGCGCGCGCCCAAGCCCGCGGCCTTGCGCCGCGGCGGCCACCACGACCCGATCGACATACAGGAAGCGCGCGTAGCGGTTCCCGAAGAAAAGATAGTTCGGGCTGTCGTAGTCCTGTCCCTCGCGCAGGGCGAGCACGAAGGCCATGACCTGCCTCCCGTCTTCGATGACTTGATGGAGGTCGGCATGCCGATGGAGATGCGCGAGCCGCTCCGGCGTCAAGGGACTCAGGAATCGCTCGGACTCGAGGTTGAGGGCGAGGATCGCCGGGAGATCTTGGGGCGTGGCGGGTCTCAGCGTCATATCGACCGGGTCGCGAGGGATCTGGGGGCGCGCTCCTTCGCGATCGTCGCGCATCCCTCAAGCGTCATGCAACCGATGCAGGCCACCCGCGCACCGGTTGCGCATGCCGAGGCCGTGGGGGATGATGCCTGCGACAACAACAATATCAGGGGGCTCCGTCATGACCGTCGAATTGACCTGGCTCGTCTACGCCTGCGTTTTCACGGTGCTCATGTGGGTGCCGTACATCCTCAACCTCATCGCCGTCCGCGGCCTCACCCAGGCCGTCGGCTATCCGACCGACCCGAAGCCGCTGGCGCCCTGGGCGCAGCGCCTGAAGGCCGCGCACTACAACGCCGTCGAGAACCTGGTGGTGTTCGCCGCGCTGATCCTCACCGCGCATGTCGCGGGCGCGAACGGCCCGGCCACGGCGGTCTGCGCGATGGTCTATTTCTGGGCGCGGGTCGCGCACGCGGCGGCGTACACCTGCGCCATCCCGTGGGTGCGCACGCTCGCGTTCGCGG
>DAIMYL010000178.1:0-4101 GCA_036734505.1 Steroidobacteraceae bacterium
TGGCTCGCCGAGGCCGGCATCGACGCCGACGAATGGCTCGCCGACCCGCAGTTCGAGCCGGACCTCGGGCGCGTGGTGGCGCGGTTGGTGGACGAAGCGCAGCGGCTCTACGACCGTGCGGCGGTCGGCGTCACCGAACTGCCCGTGGAGTGCCGCCCGGCGATCCACGCGGCGCGACTGATGTACGCCGAGATCGGCCGGAAGGTCGCCCGCGCGGGCGGCGACTCGGTCACGACCCGCGCAGTGGTGTCCGCGCGGCGCAAGATGCTGCTGCTGCTGCAGGCGATCACCGCATCGGTGACCACGCCGCGCGTGATGGATGCCGCCGACGCCTTGCCGGAGGCGCGCTTCCTCATCGATGCGGTGGTCGAACACGACGCGCGGCACGGCGTGACGGGGGATGTGCTGGCGGGCGAGAGCCTGCTGGTGCGCGAGTTCGCGCTCGCGCTCGCCGCCTTCGAGCGCCTGGAGCGCGACGAGGAGCCGGGTCGGGTCGGGTGACGGCTCAGCGCGCGATCGGTCGGCGTGGCAGGCGCACCGGCAGCAGCAGCTGCACCCATGGGGCGGCGAAGCGCCGCAGCGAAACGCTCTCGTGGAAGCCGATCGCGAGGCCGCCGTCGAGATGCGACTCGATGCGCGAGCGCGCATAGAACGGGCCGTCCTCCAAGGTCGCGAGCACCCGCGCGCCGCGGCCGTGGTCGCTGCGGGTCTCGCGGCGGATGCCCCAGGGCGTGGTCGGCAGACGCTGCACCGGCGGTGCGATGATGTCTTGCGCGCCCTGCGCGTCGAAGGCGAGGGCGAGCGACCGGCCCTGCGGCGGGGTCCCCGGCCGTGCGTCGGCGCGCCATACCGTGTCGTAGAAGACGCGGGTCTCGTCGCCGCGATGCGCGCGCGACCAGTTCCATGACTCGAAATCGTCCTCGAGCGGTGCGCAGCCGGCGTTGGCGTCCAGATAGCCGTCGCCGTGCCACGCGAGACCGGGCTGCGCGAACTCGGCGCTGACGCGGCAGCGCGGTGCGATCGGCCACCAAAGATGACGCGGCGTGCCGGTCGCGGCGGCGTCCAGCCCATAACCGTGGTGCAGACGGCCCTGCGGCCGCACACGGACCTTGCCCCGCAGGCCGCGTGGCCACGGCGAGGTCACCTCGTCGATGTGGACGACGAGTTCCTGCCCGTCCCATTCCAGGGAGCTCGGGCCGATGGCGAGCCGACCGGGTGCGCGCCGGAGATCCCGCGCGCCGCGTTCGGTGAGCGCCCAGCGATGCCCGACGGCGCCGTACAGCGCGACATTGAGCCCGCTGTGCGCGAGCGGGTCGACGGCGTCGCCGCTCGGCGCGCGCCGCCGCGCCCGCGCATACCAGGGCGAGAAGACGCAGCCCAGCATGGCGATGATCGTCAGGCCATGGCGACCGCAGTCGCTCCAGGCGTCGATGTACCACCAGGCGTAACCGCGGTCGGCGACCGGGACGGTGAACACCGGCCCCGCGGTGTCGACCGGCGCAGCGGTTTGACGGGTCTCGGAAGGGTGTCTATATTCCATGACGGTTTAGTGTGACAAGCAAAGTGGACAATCTCCAGCGGGCCTGCGTGGCTGGAGGGGGTCTGCAGGAGCCTGCATGGAAAGTCTCTCCACCATCGAGCAGGCGCTCGAAACCGCGGTGTCCTCCTGCGAGACGCTCGGCTGTCCGCCGCGCCTCGCGGCCGCCATCCGCTATGCGGTGTTCCCGGGCGGGGCCCGCATCCGACCCCGGCTCTGTCTCGCGATCGCCGCCGGTTGCGGCGAACCGCATTCGCCGCTGGCCGAGGCGACGGCAGCCTCCATCGAGCTGCTGCACTGCGCGTCGCTCGTCCACGACGATCTGCCCTGCTTCGACGATGCCGAGGTGCGCCGCAACCGCCCGTCGGTGCACCGCGCCTTCGATGAGCGCATCGCGCTGCTGGTCGGTGATGCGCTGATCGTGCTCGCCTTCCAGAACGTGGCGCGCGCGTTCGCGGATGCGCCGGATCGGCTGCCCGGAATCGTGCTCGCGCTCGCGCGGGCTGCGGGCGCGCCCGGCGGGATCGTCGCCGGCCAGGCCTGGGAATGCGAGGACGCCACGCCGCTCGAGGAATACCGGCGTCTCAAGACCGGTGCGCTGTTCGTCGCCGCGACCGTGGGCGGCGCGCTGTCGGCCGGTGCGGATCCGGCGCCTTGGCGTGCGCTCGGCGACCGCTTGGGCGAGGCCTACCAGGTGGCCGACGACATCCGCGACGCGCTCGGCACCGAGGACGAGCTCGGCAAGCCCGCGGGGCGCGACGAGGCGCTCGGTCGGCCGAGCGCGGTGACGCAGTTCGGGCTCGCCGGCGCGGTCAAATATTTTGAGGGGCTGATCGCCGGTGCCTCGGCCTCCATCCCGCCCTGCCCGGGCGCGGAGTTCCTGCGCGAGCTCGTCGACCTCGAGGCGCAGCGCCTGCTGCCTGAGCAGTTGCTGCGGCGCGCGGCTTGACGGCCGACGCGCGCCGGCGCGCACCCTGGACCACGCGACTGCGCGATCGCTGGCGCGATCGCCGTAACCGTTGGTTGATGGATCCGCGCTTCCAGCGCGCGGCCGCCGCTTTCCTGCCGACCCGCCCGTTGGCGCGGCGCGAGGCCCGCGAACTGTTCGACATCGTCGCCGGATTCGTGTGGTCGCAGGTGTTGTTGTCGTGCCTGCGGCTCGGCGTCCTCGAGAGGCTGCGCGACGGACCGGTCGCGGCCGCCGACCTTCTGCCGCAAGGGACGCTCGCGCCGGCGCCGGCAGCGACGCTGCTGCGCGCTGCGGCGGCGCTCGAACTCGTCGAGCCGCGCGGGGAGGGTGCATGGGCGCTCGGCCGGCGCGGCGCCGCGCTGCTCGGCAACCCCGGCGTGCTCGCCATGATCGAGCATCACGCCGTGCTCTACGCCGATCTCGTCGATCCGGTGGCGATGCTGCGTGCTCCTCGCGGTTCCACGGCGTTGGCGCGCTATTGGCCCTACGCGGCGGCGGCCGAGCCCGGCGGCGTCGAGGCCGCCTCGACCGCGGCCTACACGCGTCTGATGTCGGCCTCCCAAGGCCTGGTCGCGGAGGAGATCCTCGATGCGTGGGACTTCTCGCGCCATCGGCGGGTCCTCGATGTCGGCGGTGGCGACGGCACCTTCCTGCGCGCCGTGGCGCGCCGCGTGCCGGGGATCGAGCTCGCGCTGTTCGACCTGCCGGGCGTCGCAGGGCAGGCGGCGGCGCGCTTCGCGGAGGCCGGTCTTGCCGGGCGCGCCACCGTGACGCCCGGCGATTTCAGCCGTGATCCGCTGCCGGCGGGGGCCGACCTCATCACCTTCGTGCGGGTGCTGCATGACCATGACGATCCGCGGGTCGAGCGGCTGCTGGCTGCCGCCCAGGCCGCCCTGCCGCAAGGCGGAACGCTGCTGATCGCGGAGCCGCTCGCGGGCACTTCCGGCGCGGAACGGATGGGCGACGCGTACTTCGGTGTCTATCTCTGGGCGATGGGCAGCGGTCGTCCGCGCACCGCCCAAGAGCTCGCCGGGATGCTGCAGCGGGCCGGCTTCGAGCCGCCCGAGGAACGCGCGACCCGGGTGCCGCTGCAGACCCGGGTGCTGGTGGCGCGCCGCCGCTAGTGGAGGGGGCATCGGCGCCGGCCCGGGGTCACCCCGGCGAACGGGCCCGACAGAGTGTCTAAAGATATTGACACCCACTATCGTAAGCGTAGACTGACATTTGGCGGTGTCAGGTCGGGAGGCCTGCATGGGTCACGGATTGAACGCTCTCGCCGTGGTTATGGAGGGTCCTGGGCAACTCGCGCTCAGGCGCTTGCCCTTGGGCGACCCTGCACCCGAAGAGATCGTCGTCGACGTCGACTGGAGCGGCATCAGCACCGGCACCGAAAGGCTTCTCTGGTCCGGCAAGATGCCGCCGTTCCCGGGCATGGGATATCCGCTCGTCCCGGGCTACGAATCCGTCGGCCGCATCCGCGAGGTCGGCGCGAAGGCCGATGCGCGTCGTGTCGGCGAGACCGTTTTCGTGCCGGGTGCACGCTGCTTCGGCGAGGTGCGCGGTCTGTTCGGCGGCGCGGCATCGCGGCTCGTGG
>DAIMYL010000179.1:0-1878 GCA_036734505.1 Steroidobacteraceae bacterium
CACACGCAGCACGATGTGCGGGTTGCCCATGGAGACCTGGGTGAAGCGCACGGTCGTGTCGTCGAGGATGAGTTCGTGGTCGCCGTCGGCCGCGGCGCCCGCGGTGAACCGCGGCACGCCCATGTCGACGGCGACCTGACCGGACGCCGGGAAGCGCGCGGCGATGATGCCGCCCGCGCTCTCGAGACGCAGCGCGGAAGCGTGGTCGCCGCCGCTCGAGCCGCCTGCACCCGCGCGGCCCGCGAGCCGCAACCATTCGGCGACGCAGCGTGCGCCGTTGCCGCATTGCTCGACCTCGCCGCCGTCGGCGTTGAAGATGCGCCAGTAGGCATCGGTGCCGACGCTGCGCGGCGGCAGCACCACGAACGCCTGGTCGAAGCCGATGCCGGTGTGGCGGTCCGCGAGGCGACGCCACGACGCCGCATCCGGAAGCGGCGCATCGGCCGCGGCCTCGAACACGATGAAATCGTTGCCGAGACCGTGCATCTTGGTGAAGTTGCGCGGGAAGGCTTCCATGGGGCGTGTCGCGTCAGGCGCCGAGCGCAGCGCGGTCGCGGTACACGCAGCGGTCCATCACCGTGAAGACGCCCGCGGCACGCGCCCGGCGCGCGGCGGCCTCGTCCACCACCCCGTCCTGCAGCCAGAGCGCCGGCAGGCCGAGCCGGATGCAGTCGTCGACGACGGCGGCGACATGTTCCGGACGACGGAACACATCGACGAGATCGACCTGCTCGCCGGGCTTCAGCACATCGCCGAGGCGGTCGAGCGAGGGCACGCAGCGCTCGCCGAGGACCTCCTCGGCGGTGGGCGTGACGGGGATGATGCGATAGCCGAAGCGCTGCAGCTGGCGCGCGACACCGTGGCTCGGGCGCGAGGGGTCGCTGCTGAGCCCCACCACCGCGACGGTGCGGATGCGGCGCAGCAGCGCGGCGATGGCGTCGGGCGGCGGGTTCGCGAACGGCGCCTGCTCGAAGAGCTCCTGCTTGAGGCGGTAGATGGAGGAGATGTCCTCGTCGCCGTGGCCGCGACGGATGAGCTCCGCGTATTCGCGCAGCACATCGTCGACCACCGGCAGCGCGACGCCGCTCGCGGCGGCCATGTCGCGGCAGATGCGCAGGTCTTTCTCGTGCAGGCGCACGCGGAAGCCCGCCGGGAAGCTGCCGCGCACCATGTAGGGCGCGCGGTTCACGAAATACCAGGACGAGCCCGCGCCTTGGCCCAAGGTCTCGACCACGCGCTCGAGCGGCAGGTGCTGCGCGCGTGCGAAGGCCATCGCCTCGCCGACCGCACGGATGATGCCGGCGCACATGATCTGGTTGGTGGCCTTGGTGGCCTGACCCGCGCCCTGCGGACCGAACCAGCGCACGGTGCGGCCCATCGCCTCGAGCACCGGCTTGGCGCGCTCGAAGGCCGCTTCGTCGCCGCCGCACATGATGGCGAGCGTGCCTTTCTGGGCGCCTTCGACGCCGCCGCTCACCGGGCAATCGAGGAACGACGCACCGCGCGCGGCCACCAGAGCTCCGGCCGTACGGGCCGCGTCCGCCGATACGGTGGAGCAGTCGATGACCAGCGTGCCCGGCTTCAGGCCGGGCGCGAGCGCGCGGACGACCTCGAGGACATCGGCGTCGGCGGAGACGCAGAGCACCAGCGCGTCGCAGTCGCGGGCCAGGGCCTCGGGGGTCGCGGCGGCGGAGCAGCCGAGCTCCCGGGCGAGCTCGCTGGCCCGGCCGGCGCTGCGGTTCCAGACGCCTTGCAGCATGCCGGCCTTGTGCAGGTTGCGCGCCATGGGGGCGCCCATGGCGCCGAGACCGAGGAAGCCGGTTCGCATGCCGACATCATATCAGCCGGGATGCAGGCGAAAAAAAAGGGCGGCGACCT
>DAIMYL010000179.1:1978-4091 GCA_036734505.1 Steroidobacteraceae bacterium
GTCACCCAGTCGGTGACGAGGCCCGGCCCGCCGAGCGCCTGGTTGTTGAACACGCCGGTCAGCAGCGCGCCGACGATGCCGCCGACGCCGTGCACGCCGAACACATCGAGCGAGTCATCGGCCTTGAGGAGGCGCTTGAGGCCGGTGACGCCCCACAGGCAGACCACGCCGGCGATGAGGCCGATGGCGAGCGCGCCCATCGGACCGACGTTGCCCGCGGCGGGGGTGATCGCGACGAGACCGGCGACCGCACCTGAGGCGGCGCCGAGCACCGAGGCATGGCGCTTGAGCGCCCACTCGGCCGCCGACCAGGCGACGACCGCGCCGGCGGTGGCGAGCAGCGTGTTGAGGAAGGCGAGGGCCGCCGAGTTGCCGGCCTCCAGCGCGGAGCCGGCGTTGAAGCCGAACCAGCCGACCCACAGCAGCGAGGCGCCGATCATGGTCAGCACGAGGTTGTGCGGCGGCATCGGCTCACGGCCGAGACCGACGCGCTTGCCCACCATGTAGGCGCCGACGAGCCCGGCGACGCCCGCGTTGATGTGCACCACGGTGCCGCCGGCGAAGTCGAGCGCGCCGCGCTGCCACAGCAGACCGGCCTTGGCCGTGGTCTCCGCGGCCACCTCGGCCGAGGTGTAGGCGTCCGGGCCCATCCAGAACCAGACCATGTGCGCGATCGGCAGGTAGCAGATGGTGAACCAGATCACCATGAAGATCAGCACCGCGGAGAAGCGCATGCGCTCGGCGAAGGCGCCGACGATGAGCGCGCAGGTGATGCCGGCGAAGGTCGCCTGGAACGCCGCGAACACTATCTCGGGGATGACCACGCCCTTGCTGAAGGTCGCGGCCATCGAGAACGTGCCGGTCGCCGGGTCGAAGAGCCCCTGCATGAACAGCCGCGCGCCGCCGCCGATGAAGGCGTTGCCCTCGGTGAAGGCCAACGAGTATCCATAGATGCACCACAGCACGACGATCAGCGAGAAGCCGACCATCACCTGCATCAGCACCGACAGGATGTTCTTGGCGCGGACGAGGCCGCCGTAGAAGAGCGCGAGGCCCGGGACCGTCATGAGCACCACGAGCAGCGTGGCGACGAGCATCCACGCGGTGTCGCCCTTGTCGGGGACCGGTGCGGTCTGTGCGAGGGCGAGCGACGGCGTGAGCGCCGCCAGCAGCGCCGCTGTGCGGCCGGTGAGTCGGGTCCTGGTCATCGTTGCTCTCCCTGTCCTGTGCTGGATGTCGTCTTCAAGCCGCCGCCGTGCCGGTCTCGCCGGTACGGATGCGGATCGCCTGTCCGAGCGGCGCGACGAAGATCCTGCCGTCGCCGATCTTGCCGGTACGCGTCACGTTCGCGATCGCCTCGACCACCGGCTCGACGAGCGTCTCGTCGACCGCGATCTGCACCTGCGTGCGGGCGAGGAAGTCGACGCGGTACTCCGCGCCGCGGTACACCTCGAGGTGGCCGTGCTGCCGGCCGTAGCCCTGCACCTCGATCACCGTCATGCCCTGCACGCCGAGCTGCGCGACCGCGAGCTCGAGGTCGTCGAGCTTGTGGGGCCGGATGACCGCGGTGATCATCTTCATCGCCATCGCGGGTCCTGCCTCGGGCCGTGCATTTCGGGGCGAACGCAGCAGTAATGCCGCTCTCGCGCCTGACCGTCATCGCGCTATGCTTCGCGTCGCCGGTCGGGCATGTCTGGTTTTGCAGAATCCGTGCCACGGCTCCGGCGGCCTGAAACAGGGCTATCCGGGCCCGAAAGGCGCTGCAGGCCGGTGTCGCTGCACCGTTTTGGACGCGCCGCTTCAGGGCGCTGCGTCATATCGGGGCAGGTCCGGTCGGCAGGCGAGCCCGGCAGATGCATCCCGGCAGATGCATCCCGGCAGATACACCAAGGAGACCCGCATCATGGAATCACGCATCGAAGACCTCGTCCGTCGCCTGGTGGAGTCCATCCCTCCCGGCGTCCGCGGTCTGCAGCACGACCTCGAGTCCAACTTCCGGGCCGTCCTGCGCGCCAACCTCGCGCGTCTCGACCTCGTGGCACGCGACGAATTCACCGCGCAGACGCGCGTGCTCGAGCGCACCCGCGCGCGGCTCGAGGAGCTCGAGCGTCGC
>DAIMYL010000180.1:0-4072 GCA_036734505.1 Steroidobacteraceae bacterium
TGGCGATCAGCGACAGCTCGCGCAGCCCGCCGAGCGCCATGTTGAGCGTGCGCGGGATCGGGGTCGCGGTGAGCGTCAGCACATGCACCTCGGCGCGCAGCGCCTTGAGGCGCTCCTTGTCGCGCACGCCGAAACGGTGCTCCTCGTCGACGATGATGAGGCCGAGGTCCTTGAAGCGCGCGCCGGCGTGGAGCAGGCGATGGGTGGCGACGACGATGTCCACCGTG
The DNA here is from genome assembly GCA_036734505.1 of Steroidobacteraceae bacterium. Classification (GTDB taxonomy): domain Bacteria; phylum Pseudomonadota; class Gammaproteobacteria; order Steroidobacterales; family Steroidobacteraceae; genus UBA964. The sequence goes on from DAIMYL010000180.1 coordinate 228, forward strand.
CCCGCTTCGAGGCCTGCGAGCACGGCATCGCTCTCCTTGCCCGAGCGGAAGCGCGACAGCGACTCGACGCGCACCGGCCAGTCGGCGAAGCGGTCGGCGAAGTTGGCGTGGTGCTGCTGGGCGAGCAGGGTGGTCGGTACCAGCACCGCGACCTGTTTGCCGGCCTGCACCGCGACGAAGGCCGCGCGCATCGCGACCTCGGTCTTGCCGAAGCCGACATCGCCGCAGACGATGCGGTCCATCGGCGTCTCGGCGGCGAGGTCGGCGATCACGCGCTCGATGGCCTCGGCCTGGTCGGCCGTCTCCTCGAAGGGGAAACCGTTGGCGAAGGCCTGGTACTCGAGCTCGCGCCGCTCGAGGCGCGGACCGCGCTTGGCCCTGCGACGCGCGTAGAGGTCGAGCAGCTCCGCGGCGACATCGCGCACCTTCTCGGCGGCTTTGCGCCGGGCGCGCGCCCATTGGTCGGAGCCGAGCTTGTGCAGCGGCGCGGTCTCCGGCGCGCCGCCCGTGTAGCGCGACACCAGATGCAGCGAGTGCACCGGCACATAGAGTCTGTCGCCGCCGGCGTACTCCAGGACCAGGAACTCGCCGGGCTGTCCGCCGACCTCCATGGACTGCAGGCCGACATAACGCCCGACGCCGTACTCCTCGTGCACCACGGGCGCGCCGGTCGCGAGCGACTGCAGGTCGCGCAGGATCGCACCGGGGTCGGCGGTGACCTTGCGCCGTCGCCGCTCCTGCCGGGCCCGCGTGCCGAAGAGCTGTGATTCCGACAGCACCGCGAGCGGCGGTTCGAGCAGGGCGAGACCTTCGAGGTCCGGCGCCACCGTCAAAGCGAGCCGGGCGTCCGAGGCGACGAACGCCGCCCAGCTGTCGCAGGGTGTCGCCCGCAGCTTGGCGCCGCGCAGCAGCTCCGACAGCACTTCGCGTCGGCCCGGCGAATCCGCGGCGAGCAGCACCCGGCCCTCGAACCCGCGCAGGTAGTCCTGCAGCGGTGCGAGCGGCTGCTCGGCGCGGGCGTCGAGCTGCAGCGGACGCGGCATCCCGACGCGGAACCCGTGGACGGCGGCATCGTCGGCAGCGGAGGCGCTGCCGGCGTCCGCCGGTACCTCGCGGAACGCCTCCACCTCGACGCGCGGATGACGCGCGAAGGCGCTCTCGAGCGAGGCGGGCTCCACGAACAGCTCCTCGGGCGTGAGCAGCGGCCGTTCGATGTCGCCCGACAGGTTGTCATGCCGCTCGCGCAGCGCGGCCCATGCGCGCTCCAAGGCCTGCGCACGGTCGGGCGTGAGGTCGAGCAGCACCGCCCCGGTCGGCAGGTAGTCGAAGAAGGTGTCGGTCGCATCGAAGAAGAGCGGCAGCCAGCTCTCGATGCCGGCCGGTGCGAGGCCCTCGCTGACGCCGCGGTAGAGCGGGCTACGGGTCGGATCGCCTTCGAAACGGGTGCGCCAGCGGCGCCTGAAGGCGCGCACCGCGTCCGCGTCGAGCGGCAGTTCGCGCGCCGGCAGCAAGCGCAGCTCGGCCATCGTCTCGAGGGAGCGCTGCGTCTGCGGATCGAAGCGGCGGATGGCCTCGATGCGGTCGTCGAAGAGGTCGATGCGCAGCGGCGACTCGGCGCCCATCGGGAACACATCGAGCAGCGAGCCGCGCACCGCGAACTCGCCCGGCGCGGCGACCTGCGACACGGACGCATAGCCCGACTCCACGAGGCGCAGCCGGAAGGCCTCGAGCGCGAGCGTATCGCCCGCCGCCAAGGAGAAGCTGCGCGCCGCGACCCAGCTGCGCGGGGGCAGCCGCTGCAGCAGCGTATCGAGCGTGACGAGGACGATGCCGCGGCGCAGTTCGGGGAGCCCGGCCAAGGTCTTCAGGCGCTCGGAGATGATGTCGGGCAGCGGCGAGAACTGGTCCCAGGGCAGCACTTCCCAATCGGGCAGCGTCAGCACCGGCAGACCCTGCGGTGCGAAGAACGCGAGTTCGGCGCGGCGGCGGTCGAGGCTGCGGTTGTCGGGTTCGATGACGATCCAAGGGCGCTGATCGTCCTGCGCCGCCTCGGCGAGCGCGAGCGATGCGGCGCTGCCGCGCAGGCCCGTCCAGCGCACCGACGGGCGCCCGGCAGAGGGGATCGATGGCCGGAGTAGCCGCGTCATGGGCGCGCAAGCTTACAGCCCCCCGGCCATGAGGCAAGGGGCGCGATGTGGTTTAATCCGGCGGGCCATGTTCCAGCCGCTGCCGCTGTTCGTGGGGCTGCGCTATGTGCGCTCCCGGACGCGCAAATTCTTCGTCTCGTTCATCACCTGGGTGTCCCTCGCCGGGGTCTGTGTGGGCGTGGCGGCGCTCATCGTGGTGTTGTCGGTCATGAACGGGTTCGAGGGCGTCTCCCGCGAGCGGTTGCTGGCGCTCGCCGCCCACGCGCGGGTGGTGACGGCGTCGGGCGATGCCGCGGCCGCCGCCGCGCGCGACCCGGCCCTGTGGCGGGCGACGATGACCGCGCTCGCAGGCCAGCCCGGGGTCACCGGCGTCGCGCCCTATGCTGAACTGCAGGTGCTGGCCTTGCGCGGCCCCGAGACGCGACCCCTGCAGCTGCGCGGCATCGACCCCGGTCTCGAGCCCCGTGTCTCCGAGGCTGCGCGCGCGTTGCGCGCAGGGCGTCTCACCGACCTGCAGCCCGGGGCGGGCGCCTTGGTGCTCGGCGGCGGCGTCGCCGCCGGGCTCGATGCGGGCGTGGGCGATCGCATCACCTTGCTGGTGCCGGGCGTGGACGCCGGCGGCACCCCGGTGCCCCGGCTGCGCGAGTTCCGCGTCGCGGGCATCTTCGAGGTCGGGCATCCCGAGCATGACGGCTCGCTGGCGCTCGGCGACATCGAGGAGGTGTTCGCGTTGGCCGGCGGCGATCCGCGCGCCTTCGGCCTCAACCTGCGCTACGCCGACGCCCTGCAGGCGCCGGCCGGTGCGCGCGCCGCCGCCGCGCTGCTGCCGGCATCGCTCACCGTCCGCGACTGGACGCAGGACCACGCCAGCTTCTTCCGTGCGGTGCGCATAGAGAAGACCATGATGACGCTGATCCTGCTGCTGATCGTGGGCGTGGCGGCGTTCAACATCGTGGCGATGCTGGTGATGGTGGTCACCGACAAGCGCACCGACATCGCCATCCTGCGCACGCTCGGCGCCTCGCCGCGCGGCGTGATGGGCGTGTTCCTGGTGCAGGGGCTCGCCATCGGTTGGGGCGGGGTGCTGCTCGGCGTGGGGCTCGGCGTGCTGCTCGCGCTCAACGCCACCGAGGCGGTCGCCTTCCTCGAGCGTCTGTTCGGCTTCCGCATCATGGACCCCGAGGTGTTCGTCATCTCGCGCATCCCGTCGGAGCTGCGGTGGTCCAACGTCTGGACCGTGTCGGCGGCGGCGCTCGCCGTCACGGCGCTCGCCACCCTCTATCCCGCATGGCGGGCCTCGCGGGTCGCACCCGCCGAGGCGCTGCGCTACGAGTGACGCGGTGACCATGGACGCCACGGGGGCCGCGGGCAAGCGCTGGGAATGGCTGGTCGGCACGCGCTATCTCCGCTCGACCCACCGGCGCGGCTTCGTGTCTTTCGTCGCGGCGATCTCCGTGCTCGGTCTCGCGCTCGGCGTCGCGGTCCTGATCGTGGTGCTGTCGGTGATGAACGGCTTCGAGCGTGAGCTGCGCTCGCGCATGCTCGCCGTCACCTCGCATGCGACGCTGACCGGCCTCGAGGGTTCGATCGCGGACTGGCGCACGGCGCGCGCCTCGGCGCTGCGCCAGCCGGGTGTGGTGCATGCCGTGCCCTTCGTCGAATCGCAGGGCATGCTCGCGCGCGGTCAGCGCGTGCTCG
>DAIMYL010000181.1:0-4060 GCA_036734505.1 Steroidobacteraceae bacterium
TGGGGCGAGACCATCCCCGAGTGGGCGGCGAAGGGCGCGATCGCGCCGGACGGACCCGAGTACGCGGCGCTGGCCGCGCTCGCGCAGCGCCACGGGGTGTTCCTCGCGGGCAACGGCTACGAGACCGACCGGCACTTCCCCGGGCTCTACTTCCAGTGCTGTTGGGTGTTCGGTCCGAACGGCGACCGGGTGCTGACCTATCGTCGCCTGATCTCGATCTTCGCGCCGACGCCGCACGACGTCTGGGACAAGTACCTCGACATCTACGGCATCGAGGGCGTCTTCCCTGTGGCCGACACCGCCGTCGGCAAGCTCGCCGCCATCGCCTCCGAGGAGATCCTCTACCCCGAGGTCGCGCGCGCGCACGCCGTCCGCGGCGCCGAGGTGTTCCTGCACTCGACCAGCGAGGTCGCCTCGACCTCGCTCACCATCAAGCAGATCGCGCGGCGCGCCCGCGCGCTCGAGAACATGGCCTATGTCGTGTCGGCCAACACCGCCGAGCTGCGCGGCATCTCCGTGCCCACCGACTCGAGCAACGGCTATTCGGACATCATCGACTGGCAGGGCGGACAGATGGTCGTGGCCGGGCAGGGCAACTCCTCGGTCGCCAACGCCTACCTCGACATGGCGGGGTTGCGCGCCGCGCGCCGCCGGCCGGCGATGTCCAACATGCTTTCGCGCCAGGCGCTCGAGATGTTCGCCGATACCTTCGCGACGGCCGATCTGCGGCGGCGCAACGGGCTGCTGAAGGGCGGCGAGGTGGTGATCCCCGACCGCAGCTATTTCCGCGCGCGGCAGGCCGACGCGATCGCGCGCATGACGGAGCGCGGCATTCTTTGAGCCGCGCCGCGGTGCACACGGTCCACGGCGCGCCGCGCGATGTTCTGCGCGTGGTGGAGCAGGAGCCCGGCGACCCGGCCGACGACGAGCTGGTCGTCCGCATGGAGGCGGCGGCGATGCACATCGCCGACCTGCGCACCATCGAGGGCGCGCCGACCTTCCGGAGACCGTTGCCGCGCACGCCCGGTTTCGAGGGGATAGGACGCGTCGAGCGCGCGGGCCGGGACGCCGGTCACGCGGTCGGCGACCGGGTGTTCCCGCCGCTCGGCAGCGGCACCTTCCGTGACCGGCTGCGTTGCCGAGGCGCCGACTGCCTGCCCGCGCCCGAGGGCGACGCCGCACAGCTCGCGCTGCTGACGGTCAACGGCCCGACGGCGGCGGTGCTGCTCGAGGATTTCGCGGCGCTGCAGCCCGGCGATTGGCTGGTCCAGAACGCGGCCAACTCCAGCTGCGGGCGGTACCTCATCCGGTTGGCGCGTCTCGCCGGCGTGCGCACGGTCAACGTGGTGCGCCGGCCGGAGATGGTCGATGAACTGCTCGCGCTGGGCGGCGATGCGGTGCTGGTGGACGGACCCGACCTCGCGGCACGGGTGCGTGCGGCCACGGGCGGCGTCGCGCCGCGGCTCGGCGTCGATGCGGTCGCGGGCGCGGCCACGCAGCGCATCGCCGAGTGCCTCGCGCCGGGGTCGCCGCTCGTCTGCTACGGCGCGATGGGCGGCGCGCCCTGCGAGATCGATTTCTATCTGATGTTCCGCGAGGGCGTCGTGCTGCACGGGCTGAGCTTCGTGCGCCAGCTGCAGCGGCGCCGCCCCGACGAGGTGCGTGCGCTCTACGCGAGGCTCGCGGGGCTCATGGCCGACGGCACGCTCGCGGCGCGCATCGCCGCGGTGTACCCGCTCGAGCGCATCGTCGAGGCCTGCGAGCATGCGGCGCGCAGCGGCACCGAGCGCGACGGCAAGGTGATCATCTCGCTGGCGTGACCTCGCCGCGCCGCAGCACCATCCAGGTCGTCAACAGCAGGAGCGGCAGCGTCGCGAGGTTGAGGGCGGTCCAGCCGATGGATTCGAGCGCGAAGCCCGCGAGCAGCGAGGCCACGGCTTGGCAACCGAACACCACGAGGTCGTTGAAGCCCTGCGCGCGGAAGCGCTCATCGGCCGAGTGCGCGCCGGCGAGCACGGCGGTGGCTCCGACGAACAGCAGGTTCCAGCCGACGCCGAGCAGCACCAACGCCACGATGTAGTGCGCGAACCCCTGACCCACCGCCGCGACGATGCCGACGCAGGCGAAGTTGGCGGCGAGGCCCGCGAGCATCATGCCGCGGATGCCGAGACGGCCGGTGAGCCACGGCGTCGCGAGCGAGGGCAGGTACATGCCGAGCAGATGCGCGGTGATGACGCCCGCCGTCGCGTGGCCGTCGAAGCCGTCGTGCACATGCATGCTGATCGGCGTGGCGGTCATGATGAAGCTCATCACCGCGTAGGAGGCGAGCGCGCCGAGCAGGGCGAGACGGTAATCGGCGACGCGCAGCAGTGCGCGCACCGAGCGGCCCGCACCGCGGCGTTCCGCCGGCGTGGGCGTGCCGACCTGCAACCGGGCGAGCACCAGGGCCGCGCAGACCAGCAGCGCGGCGAGCACCACGAAGGACCCGGTGTACTCCGGCCAGCCGCCGAGGTGGCGCACGCGTTCGCCGAGCGCGGGACCGAAGACCGCGGCGGCGAGCGTGCCGAGCATCACCGTCGCGACCGCCCGCGCGGCGTCGGCCTGCGGCACGGACTCCACAGCGGCGAAACGGAACTGCTGCACCACCGCTGCGTTCGCGCCGAACAGCAGACCGGTCAGGCAGAACGCCGCGAAGCTGCCGCTCGCGACGGCCGCGGCGCAGGCGAGCGCGCCCGCCGCACCGAGCAGCGCGCTGCCGACGAACACCGGTCTGCGGCCGACGCGCTGCATCAGCAGCGCGGCCGGCAAGGACGCGGCCGCTACGCCGACGATGGAGAGCGACCACGGCAGCGTGGCGAGCGCGGGCGTCGGCGCGAGCCGCGCACCGACGATGCCGCCGAACGCGACGAGCGTGATGGTGCCGCAGGCCGCGAAAGCCTGCGCGATGGTGAGGATCCAGACCTGGCGCATGCTTCCTGCCCTGCTGCACGGCAGTATATGCTCCACGGATGAGCACGGGTCCCGCCGCCGAATACGTCGACCGCATCCTGCGCGCACGCGTCTACGAGGCGGCCATCGAGACGCCGCTCGAGGCCGCGCCGCGCCTCTCGCGCCGCATCGGCAACACCGTGCTGCTCAAGCGCGAGGACCTGCAACCGGTCTTCTCCTTCAAGATCCGCGGCGCCTACAACAAGATCGCCAACCTCTCCGCGACCGCCGCCGCGCGCGGCGTGATCTGCGCCTCCGCGGGCAACCACGCGCAGGGCGTCGCGCTCGCCGCCGGTCGGCGCGGCATCCCGGCGGTCATCGTCATGCCGGTGACCACGCCGCGCATCAAGGTGCAGGCGGTGATCGACCTCGGCGGCGAGACCGTCCTGCACGGGGACGACTACGACGCGGCCTGCGACCACGCGCTCGCGCTCGCCCGCGAGCGCAACATGGTGTTCGTGCACCCGTTCGACGACCCGGATGTCATCGCCGGCCAGGGCACCATCGGCATGGAGATCGCGCGCCAGAGCGGCGGCGACATCGATGCGGTGTTCGTGCCGGTGGGCGGCGGCGGCCTGATCGCCGGCATCGCGGCGTTCCTCAAGCACCTCTACCCGCGCATCCGCATCATCGGCGTCAACGCCGCCGATTCGACCGCGATGCGCGACTCGCTGCAGGCCGGCGAGCGCGTCGCGCTCGAGCGGGTCGGCACATTCGCCGACGGCGTGGCGGTGCGGCGCGTCGGCGAGGAGACCTTCCGCCTCGTGCGCGACCTCGTCGACGAGATGGTCTGCGTCGACACCGACGAGATCTGCGCCGGCATCCAGGACATCTTCGAGGACACGCGCTGCGTGGTGGAGCCGTCCGGCGCGCTGGCGGTCGCCGCCATCAAGAAGTGGACGGCGCGCGAGGGCGCATCGGGCAAGCGTCTCGTCGCCATCAACTGCGGTGCGAACATGAACTTCGACCGGTTGCGCCATGTGGCCGAGCGCGCCGAGCTCGGCGAGCAGCGCGAGGCGTTGCTCGCGGTCGAGATCCCGGAGCGGCCGGGCAGCTTCCTCGCGCTGTGCCG
>DAIMYL010000182.1:0-4059 GCA_036734505.1 Steroidobacteraceae bacterium
ACTTCTCGCCGCGCAACAGCGAGGAGTACAAGATCCAGATGAGCCTCAACTACGAAGGCATCGGCGCCTCGCTGCAGCTCATCGACGACCATGTGACGATCATGAACCTGATCGAGGGCGGACCGGCCGCCGTCGCGGGCACGCTCACCGTCAACGACCGCATCACCGCGGTCGGCCAGGGCACCGAGGGACCGCTGACCGACGTCGTCGGCTGGCGCATCGACGATGTGGTCCAGCTCATCCGCGGCAAGGGCGGCACCACCGTGCGGCTGCAGGTCCTGCCGCCCGGCGCCGCGCCCGGCACCGCCGAGAAGATCGTCCCGCTGGTCCGCGGCCAGGTGACGCTCGAGGCGCAGGCCGCGCAGCGCGAGCTCAAGGTCATCCCGCGCGACGGCCGCGACCTGCGCGTCGGCGTCATCACCGTCCCCGGCTTCTACTCCGACTACGACGCGCAGCGCGCCGGCAACGCCGACTACCGCAGCACCACCCGCGATGTGCGCCGGCTCATCGAGGAGCTGCGCCAGGAGAAGGTCGACGGCCTGGTGATCGACCTGCGGGGCAACGGCGGCGGCTTCCTGCCGGAGGCGCAGTCGCTCACCGGCCTCTTCGTCGACCGCGGTCCGGTGGTGCAGGTGCAGTTCGCGGGCGGCCAGAAAGAGGTCCTGGAGGACAGCGAACAGGGCGTGGCCTGGGACGGTCCGCTCGTGGTGCTCATCGACCGCTTCAGCGCCTCGGCGTCGGAGATCTTCGCCGGCGCCATCCAGGACTACCGCCGCGGCATCGTGGTCGGCCAGCGCAGCTTCGGCAAGGGCACGGTGCAGAACCTGCTGCCGCTGTCGCGCTGGAGCGCCAAGCCCGTCAACGGCCAGCTGACCGTGACCATCGCCAAGTTCTACCGCGTCACCGGCGAGAGCACGCAGCACCGCGGCGTGGAGCCCGATGTGGAGCTCGCCTCGCCGATCAGCCTCAAGGATGTCGGCGAGAGCTCGCTGCCCGACGCCCTGCCCTGGGACCGCATCGCAGCCGCGCCGTACGCCGGCCTCGCGCCCCGGTCGCCGTCCATCGCCGAGCTCGCGACCCGCGAACGCGCACGCCAGCAGCAGGACGCGGACTACCGCTGGCTGGTCTCGGACATCGCCGCGCTCGACCAGCAGCGGCAGCAGAAGACCATCTCGCTCAACCTCGAGGAGCGACGCGCCGAGCGGGCGCGGCTCGAGGCGGCCCGGCTCGCCCGCGAGAACGAGCGGCGCGCCGCGCGCACCGAACCGCCGCTGGCGGCCGTCACCGACATCGACCCCAACAAGCTGCCCGATGTGCTGCTCGATCAGGCGGCGCAGGTGATGGCGGACATCATCCAGGGCACGCAGGCGCCGAAAGCGCCGGCGAAGGCCCCGGCGAAAGCGCAGCAGGCGAAACGCGCCGGCTAGGCGGGCGGCTGGACGAGCCGATGCCCCCGCTCGAGGCAGTACTCGAGCCACTTGTTGAGCATCACATTGCGCGCCCAGCGCTGGTCGAGCGCGGGGCCGGCTTCCGAGCGCCAATCCTGCAGCGCCGGATGCGCATGACGCTGCGCCCAACCATGCGCCTCGACGAGCCGCGCATCGTGGTAGATGCGCAGCAGCATGTCCGGTGCGCTCGGCAGCGCCCCGAAGAGATAGGTGAGCTCGACCGTGGTCGTGTAGGGCGAACGCTCCGTCACCGAAAGCGCGAGGTCGCAGTCGCCGTCGACGCTTGAACGCCGACCGCCCTCGAGGTCGCGCAGCTCACCCGCGAGCTGCGAGAGCCGCAGGTGGTTGCTCTCGTACAGCGACATCAGCGCGGCGAAACCGCGCGGACGGGAACGCCACGCGGCGGGCAGCCGACCGTCGTCGAGACAGAGGATCTGCGGCATGGCGGAGCGCGCGCTCATGGCCCGAATATACCCGACTCAGGGCCGCACGCGACGCTCGATGCCGGTCGCCTCGAGGATGCGCGCGGCGATCTCCTCGATGGAGCATTCGGTGGTGTCGAGGTTCGGCACGCCGTGGCGCTGGAACAGCGACTCGGCGGCGCGCGTCTCGAAGGCGACCTGCGCCGCGGACGCATAGCGGCTGCCCGCGCGCCGCTCCTGGCGGATCTGCTGCAGGCGCGAGGGCGCGATGCGCAGGCCGAAGAGCTTGGCGCGGTGCGCCTGCAGCGACGGCGGCAGCCGCGTCGACTCGAGGTCCTCCTCGGTGAGCGGATAGTTGGCGGCATAGATGCCGTACTGCATGGCGAGGTAGAGACAGGTCGGCGTCTTGCCCGACCGCGACACGCCGACCAGGACCACATCCGCACGAGCGTAGTCGCCGGCCGAGCCGTCGTCGTTGGCGAGCGCGTAGTTGGTGGCGTCGATGCGGGTCGCGTAGGCCGCGGAGTCGGCGATGCCGTGGGCGCGCCCGGAGCTGTGCGTCGACGGCGAGCCGAGCTCGCGCTCCATGGCGCCCACGAAAGAGCCGAAGAAGTCGAGGAACAGCGCATCGCCGCCGGCTTTGAAGACCTCGCGGACATCGTCCTGCACGAGTGTGCCGAAGACGATCGGCCGCAGCCCGCTCTCCTCGCCCGCCGCCCGGATGCGCCGCAGGGCCTCATGCGCCTTGTCAACGCTGGACACAAATGGCAAAGTCGCGGCCCTGAATTCCAGCCCCTCGAACTGTGTCAGGAGGCTGTGACCCATGGTCTCGGCCGTCACGCCGGTCTGGTCGGACACGAAGAACACGGGTCTGCCGCTCATCACCGGAGTTTACCCCCAGAGCTTGATCCCGGAGCACCCGTGAACGGACTCGTAGTGCCTTTCGAGCAGGTCTCCATGCACGATGTGGAGCGCGTGGGCGGCAAGAACGCCTCCATCGGCGAACTCATCGGCTCGCTGGCGCGGCTCGGCGTGAAGGTGCCGGGCGGCTTCGCCACCACCGCCGAGGCCTACCGCGGGCTGCTCGCGCGCGACGGCCTCGACGCCCGCATCCGGGATGCGCTGGCCGACCTCGATGTCGACGATGTGACCCGCCTCGCCGAGGTGGGTGCGCGCATCCGAGGCTGGATCCTCGATGCACCGCTGCAGCCGGAGCTCGAACGCGCCATCGTCGAGGGCTACCGCGCCCTGAGCGCGGGCATCCCCGGCGGCGCCTCGGTCGCGGTGCGCTCCTCGGCCACCGCCGAAGACCTCCCTGAAGCCTCCTTCGCCGGCCAGCAGGAGACCTTCCTCAATGTGCAGGGCGAGGCCGAGGTGCTGCTCGCGGTGCGCCGCGTGTTCGCCTCGCTCTTCAACGACCGCGCCATCGCCTACCGCGTCCACCAGGGCTTCGACCACTCGCTGGTGGCGCTCTCGGCGGGCATACAGCGCATGGTGCGCTCGGACCTCGGCGCGAGCGGCGTCATGTTCACGCTGGACACCGACTCGGGCTTCCGTGATGTGGTGTTCATCACCGCCTCCTGGGGCCTCGGCGAGACCGTGGTCCAGGGCGCGGTGAACCCCGACGAGTTCTATCTGCACAAGCCCGCGGTGCACGCCGGTCGTCGCGCCGTGCTGCGCCGCAACCTCGGCGCCAAGGCCGTCAAGATGGTCTACGCGGACGCCGGCTCGGCCGAGCGCGTGCGCACCGTCGATGTCGCCGCCGCCGACCGCGCACGGTTCTGCCTCGACGACGCGGATCTCATGGAGCTCGCCCGGCAGGCGCTCGCCATCGAGGCGCACTACGGGCGCCCGATGGACATCGAGTGGGGCAAGGACGGCGCCACCGGCGAGATCTTCATCCTGCAGGCGCGGCCCGAGACGGTGCAGAGCCGCAGCGGCCGCACGGTGCAGCGCTACACCCTCAACAAGCGCTCCACGGTGCTCACCCGCGGCCGCAGCATCGGCCAGCGCATCGGCGCAGGCCCGGTCCGCGTCATCGCCGACCCCTCGCAGATGGCGCGCGTGCAACCGGGCGATGTGCTCGTCGCCGACATGACCGACCCCGATTGGGAGCCGGTCATGAAGCGCGCCTCGGCCATCGTCACCAACCGCGGCGGCCGCACCTGCCATGCCGCGATCATCGCCCG
>DAIMYL010000183.1:0-4006 GCA_036734505.1 Steroidobacteraceae bacterium
CCGGCCGAGGCGCCGGTCTGCACGATGTTGTTCTCCAGGATGCCGCCGCCGCCGAGCAGCCTCAGCACGGCCATCGAGATCACCGCCGCCGGGATCGCCGAGGCGATGGTCATGCCGGCGAAGAGACCGAGGTAGGTGTTGGCCGCCGCGAGGACCATCGCCAGCACGATGGCCAGCGCGACCGCGCGGAAGGTCAGCTGCGGCGGCAGCGACGCCGACGAGGGCCCTGCGGCCGCTCCCGGCGCCGCGCTCATTTCACGCCACCCATCCAGCGCTTGACCACCGGACTGACCAGGAACAGCACCACCGCGGCGACCATGCCGAACCAGAAGATGTTCAGGTATTGGCCGGGCATCGCACCCACGTTCTCGGCGTCGAACTCGCCGGCGATCTTGCCGGCGACGAGGTTGCCGAGCGAGGCGGCGAGGAACCAGATGCCGAGGCTCTGGCCGACGAAGCGCTGCGGCACGAGCTTGGTCACCGACGACAGGCCGACCGGCGACAGGCACAGCTCGCCGAAGGTGTGGAACAGGTAGGTGAACACGAGCCAGTACGCGGCGGCCGGCAGGCCGTCGGCGACGACGCGGGCGGCGAGGAACATCATCAAGAAGCCCATCGCCATGCCGACGAGGCCGAACGCGAACTTCGCGGGTGTCGAGGGGTCGAGGTTGCGCCGCGCGAGGTTGACCCAGATCGCCGAGAACACCGGCGCGAAGATCACGATGAAGATCGCGTTCAGCGACTGGAACCAGCCGGCCGGGACGGTGAACGCGCCGATCACCCGGTCGGTGTAGCGCTCCGCGAACAGGTTCAGCGAGGAGCCGGCCTGCTCGAAGCCGGACCAGAAGAGCGCGCAGGCGAGGAACAGCACGATCAGCACCAGTACACGCTTCTTCTCGACGCCGTCGAGGCCGGCGAAGAACAGCAGATAGGCGAAATAGAGCGCGGCCATGCCGACGATCACGAAGATGCCGTAGGCCTGCAGCTCGATCGGCGAGACCTTGACGATGCCGAGGAAGGGCAAGGCGACCAGTACGCCGAGGATCGCCGAGCCGATCCAGAGGTTGCGCCAGGCGCCGCCGAGGTCGGTGCCGGCCGCCACATGCGGTGCCGCGCCGGCGCCGCCCAGGTGGCGACGCGTCGCGATGAACTGCGCGACGCCGAGCGCCATGCCGACGCCCGCCGCCATGAAGCCGACGCGCCAACCGTACTTCTGCGCGAGCCACGCGGTGATCAGCGGCCCGATGAACGCGCCGATGTTGATGCCCATGTAGAAGAGGGTGAACCCGGCGTCGCGGCGGCCGCCGCCCTCGGGGTAGAGGTCAGCGACCAGCGCCGAGATGTTCGGCTTCAGCAGACCGACACCGAGGATGATGACGATCAGGCCGAGGTAGAACATCGAGGCGTTCGGCGACAGCCAAAGGCCGAAGCTGCCGAGGGAGATGAGGATGCCGCCGTACAGCACGGCTTTCTGGGCGCCGATCAGCCGGTCGGCGATCCAGCCGCCGGGCAGCGCGACGATGTAGACCGCGGCCGTGTAGAGGCCGTAGATCGCGGTGGCCGTCTTGTCGTCGAGACCGAGGCCGCCGCGCGCGATGGCGTCGACCAGGAACAGCACCAGCAGGGCGCGCATGCCGTAGAAGCTGAAGCGCTCCCACATCTCGGTGAAGAACAGCGTGGCGAGGCCGCGCGGGTGGCCGAAGAAGGTCTTGCCCGTAGGATCGTTCATGGTTCATCCCCCTGGTTGCGCCGAGTGTGCGCGAACCCGGGGCGCGGCGGCAAGGCAGCGCACATGCGGGGCGGGTGCAGAGCGGCCCGCGCCTTCAGGCGTCGGCGGTGGCCTCGTCGTCCCGGCGCAACCGGTTCACGAGACGGGCCATCAGCAGTCCGCCCTCGTAGAGCAGGTACATGGGCACCGCCATGATGGTCTGCGAGATGGCGTCCGGCGGCGTGAGGATGGCGGCGATGACGAAGATGCCGATCAGCACATAGCCGCGCGCGGCGGCGAACCGCTCGACGCGCATCATGCCCGTCATCACCAGCAGCACGACGACCACCGGCACCTCGAAGGCGAGACCGAAGCAGAAGAACATCGTCAGCACGAAGTCCATGTAGCTGTTGATGTCGGTCATCATGCGCACGCCCTGCGGCGTGGTGCCGGCGAAGAACTCGAACATGACCGGGAACACGGCGTAGTAGGCGAACACCACGCCCGCGTAGAACAGCAGGATCGAGGACACCAGCAACGGCAGCGCGAAGCGCTTCTCGCGGCGGTAGAGCCCGGGCGCCACGAACGCCCAGACCTGGTAGAGCACGAACGGCATGGCGATGAAGAGCGCCACGAAGAACGCGAGCTTGAACGGCGTCATGAACGGCGAGATGACGCTGGTCGCGATGAGCGAGGACCCTTCGGGCAGTTTGGCGATCAGCGGCTGGGCGACCACCGTGAACACCTCGTTGGCGAAGAACGCCAGCGGCACGAACACCACGATGACGGCGATGAAGGCGCGCAGCAGCCGATCGCGCAGCTCCAGCAGATGCGAGATCAGCGTGCCTTCGGCGAGGTGCTCAGGAGGGTCTTGGCTCATCGGGGCCGTTGCGGTCGACATAGTCGTCGACCGGCGAGGGCGGCGGTGCGGTGGTGGGTTCGGCGACCGGTGGAGCGGCGGGCGGCGGCGGACGCGAGGCCTCGGCCGCCTCGACCTCGAGCTGCTCGCGGAACTGGCGCGCCATGGCGCGGGCGCGGCCCATCCACTGGCCGATGCGGCTGACGAGGCCCGGCAGCTTCTCGGGGCCGAGCACGATCAGGGCGATGCCCATGATCAGCAGCAGTTCGCTGAAGCCGACTTCGAACATCGGGACGGCACCCGCCGCGCGGGCGCGGCTCAGGCCTGGCGGTCTTGCGGCTTGGCGGCCTCGGCCTTGGCGTGGGCCTCCGGGAACTCGGCGTCGGCTTCCTGCTTGAGCTGACGCGCGCTCTCTTCGGCATCGCCGTCGTTGAGGCCCTTCTTGAAGCCCTTGACCGCGGCCCCGAGGTCGGAGCCGATGGTGCGCAGCTTCTTGGCCCCGAACACCAGCAGCACCACCAGCAGGATGATGATCAGTTCGCGCATTCCGATTCCCATGACGACCTCTGTCCGGCGGGCGGTGAGTGACCTTGACCCTCTGATGATAGGACAAAAGGGGTCGTCGGGGGTTCCTCGGGCGTCAGGGGTCTCCCGGGGGCACTTCGAGCCAGAAAGTGACCGGTCCCTCGTTGACCAGCGAGACCTTCATGTCCGCGCCGAACCGCCCGGTGGCGACCGCCGGGTGGGCCGCCCGGGCGCGGTCGCAGAAGAACCCGAACAGCCGCTCCGCCTCGGCGGGGCTGGCGGCGGTGCTGAACCCCGGCCGGTTCCCCTTGCGGGTGTCGGCGGCCAAGGTGAACTGCGGGACCAGCAGCAATCCGCCCCCGATATCGGCGACGGACCGGTTCATGCGGCCCTCGTCATCACCGAACACCCGGTAGGCGAGCAGCCGCTCGAGCAACCGCAGGGCGGTGCGCTCGTCATCCCGCGGCTGCACGCCGACCAGCACCATCAGACCCGGCCCGATGGCGCCGATGCGCTCGCCGGCCACATCGACGCTGGCGGAGGAGACGCGCTGCAGGAGGGCGATCATGCGGTCGGGAGGGGCCGGCGTGGTGGCTTTTCAGGCGGCGAAACCTTAACATCGCGCCCGAGTTTTCGCATGTTGAAACGGTCTTCGGGGGTTGTGGTGACGAAGTTCCTCGCAGCGCTGTCGCTCACGGCGGCGTCCATCGCGCTGGCCGCGTTGTCTCCGGCCGCGCACGCTCAGTCCACCGGTGATGCCCAGCGCGGCGCCAAGCTGGCCTATACCTGTCTCGGTTGCCACGGCATCCCGAACTACAAGAACGCCTATCCGACCTACAACGTGCCCAAGCTCCGCGGCCAGCACCCGGAGTACCTGGTGATCGCGCTGCAGGCCTACCGCAGCGGCGAGCGCA
>DAIMYL010000184.1:0-3991 GCA_036734505.1 Steroidobacteraceae bacterium
AGGCGGTCGTGGTCGTCGAGCGACATCACGGCCTGCTCGACCATGGTCGGCGCGAACAGGTCGCGCGCCGCCTGCAGCGCCTCGGCGTGGCCGAGGTCGACGAACACCACATGCCGCCCGGAGAGCAGCTCGGTGTCGGGACCGAACATCGGATGCACGGAGGTGACGCGGCAGCCGTGCGACCTGAGCGCCATCAGCCCGCCGCGCAGCGGCGACTTGAGCGAACCGAGGTCGAAGATCGTCCCCGTCGGCCGGCGCAGCGCGAGCTCGCGCAGCACGGCGTCGGTGTGGCCGAGCGGCGTGGCGACGACGATGAAGTCGTGGTCGAGGGGTGAATCGGCGAGCGCGGCGACCGATGTCGCCCCGGGCGGGGCGCCGGCGGGGTCGCAGACCTCGACGGCGAAACCCTGCGACAGCAGGAAGTCGGCGAACCAACGGCCCATCTTGCCCGCGCCGCCGATGACCAGCGCGCGGCGCCCGCTGCCGTGACCCTGCGCGGCGACGCTCGCCTGCTCCTGGGTGGTGAGCGAGCTGCGGATCAGCATGCGCATCAGGTCCTCGGCCACCTGCGGCGGCACGCCCTGCCGCTCGGCCTCGGCGCGTGCGCCGAGGATCACCTCGCGTTCGCGGCCGTAATCACGGGTCGGATGGCCGGTGCTGCGCTTGACGCGCGCGATCTCGCGGCTGGTGCGTTGACGGTCGGCGATCAGCTCGATCAGGCGGGCGTCGAGGTCGTCGAGGTGCTTGCGGAGTTGGTCGAGGCTGGACATGGGACGGCGGGCCGGGGGCTGCGCGGACGTGCGTCCGCCCGCGTACTATAGGCGCATGCCCCTGCCCGCCCAACTGCTCGCCGACCCGCTGCCCGCCGAACCGCTCGCGCTCGCCGCGGAGTGGCTCGCCCTCGCCCGCGGCCGCGCCGACCAACCGAACCCCAACGCCATGGTGGTCGCCACCGTCGGCCCCGACGGCCAGCCGTCGGCCCGTGTGGTGCTCTGCAAGGAGATCGTGGTCGACCCCGGCTACATCTGTTTCTTCACCAACTACCTCTCACGCAAGGGCCGCGAGCTCGAGGCGCACCCGCGCGTCGCGATCGTGATGCACTGGGACCACCTGCACCGCCAGGTGCGCATCGAGGGCCGCGCGGTGCGCGCCCCCGCGGCCGAGAGCGACGCCTACTTCCGCACCCGCCCCTGGCAAAGGCGGATCGGCGCCTGGGCGAGCGCGCAGAGCGAGCCGGTGGCCTCGCGCGCGGCGCTGCAGGCGGCGGTGGTCGAGACCGCGACGCGCTTCGGCACGCCGGTGCCCGGCCCCGAGGACGATCCCGCGCAGGCCGGCGCGGGCGAGCACATCCCGCGGCCGCCGCACTGGGGCGGGTACCACGTGTACGCGGAGACGGTGGAGCTGTGGCTCGAGGGCGAGTCCCGCATCCACGACCGCGCGCGCTGGACGCGCGCGCTGCGCTGGCCTGAACGGGCGTCGGCGACCGACGAGACCGCGCGGCCCATCATCGCCGGCGCGTGGCAGGCGACGCGCCTGCAGCCCTAGCCGGGCGATCAACCGCGCAGACGCGCGAGCACGGTCCCGTGCAGCAGGCCGTTGGTGGCGAGCACCGTGGTGGTGTCGAGCGTGGGCGGCGCGCCGTCGAGGTCCGTGAAGCGGCCGCCCGCCTCCTCGACGATCACCGACAGCGCGGCGATGTCGAGGATGTTGACATCGGACTCGACCACGGCATCGAGCGCGCCGCGCGCCAGCAGGTGGTAATGCACGAAATCGCCGTAGCCGCGCAGCCGGTCGACCTCGCCCACCAGACGACCGAAGCGTGACCAGCCCGGCCCCGCGGCCAAGGTCTTGAGGTTGCCCGTCGAGAGGATCGCGCGGTCGAGCGTCGCGACGGCGCTGACGCCGATGCGTCGGCCGTCCAGGAACGCGCCCTGCCCGCGTTCGGCCCAGGCGAGCTCGCCGTAGGCCGGCGCTGCCGACACGCCGAGCACGATGCGACCATCGCGCCACAGCGCGATCTGCGTCGAGAAGAACGGCGTGTCGCGCACGAAGGACTTGGTGCCGTCGATCGGGTCGACGAGCCACAGGCTCGCGGCGTCCATCGCGTGACGGCCGGTCTCCTCGCCATAGAAGCCGTACCCCGGGAAACGCCGCTCGAGCACGCGGCGGATCGCTTCCTCGGCGCGCACATCGGCCTCGGTGACGGGCGAGCGGTCGGCCTTCACCGTGACGGCGAGGTTCTTGCGGTAGAGCTCGCGCACGACCTGCGTGGCGGCCTCGGCGGCCTCGAGCGCGGCTTGCAGTTCTGCGGACGGCACGAAATCGGCCTCGGCGACGGGGGTCGGGATGCTATCTTAAACCCCATGGGAAACCGCTTGAGCAAGATCTACACGCGCACCGGCGACGAGGGCACGACCGGCCTCGGCGACGGCACGCGCGTACCGAAGGACACGGCGCGCGTCGAGGCCTACGGCACGGTCGACGAGGCCAACAGCGCCATCGGCGTGGTGCTCGCGGTGCCGGACCTGCCCGATGCGGTGCGCCGCTGTCTGGTCGCGGTGCAGCACGACCTCTTCGACCTCGGCGGCGAGCTCTGCATCCCCGGGATGACGCTGGTCAGCGACGCACAGGTCGAGCGGCTCGAGCAGGAGCTCGACGCCTTCAACGACCCGCTGCCGCCGCTCAAGGATTTCATCCTGCCGGGCGGCGGACCGGCGGCGGCCGCCTGCCATCTCGCGCGCACCATAGTGCGCCGCGCTGAACGGCGGGTGTGGACGCTGTCGGCGCTGGAGGCGCAGGGCGCGCAGCCCGTCTCACCGGTGCCCGCGCGCTACCTCAACCGGCTCTCGGACCTGCTGTTCGTGGTGGCGCGCGTGCTCGCCCGCCACGAGAACGGCAGCGAGGTCATCTGGAAGCGCGAGCGCGGCTAACGCTCCGCCACGGCCCGCTCGTCGACCTCGCTGCGGATCAGCAGGCCCACCAGCAGCGCCACCACGATCGCGACCGCGAGCACCGTGAACGGCACCTGATAGCTGCCGTAGCGGTCGAAGAGCAGCCCGGTCACCCAGCTGCCGAGACCGACGCCGATCGATTCCATCAGGCTGATGCTGCCGTTGATGCGGCCGATCTCGCGCAACCCGAAGTTGTTGACGGCGAGCATGTTGTAGAGCGTGAAGAGGCCGCCCCAGCCGAGCCCGATGACGACCGCCGAGGCCACCACCCAGTCGCGCTCCATGCTGGCGAGCCCGATCATCCCCGCCAGCATGATGACCTGGCAGGCGGTGAACACCTTATGGCGGTCGATGTGGTCGGCGAGCCAGCCGATCGCGAACTTCGCCGTCATCGCCACCAGGCTGAACAGGAACATCATCTTGCCGGCGTCGGCCAGCGTGTAGGCGAAGCCCTTGTTGAGGTGCAGCACGAAGTGCTGCACGAAGCTGAAGATCGAGTAGTAGGCGAGGAAGCCCGACACCGCGATCGCCCAGAAGGTGCGGGTGCGCAGCGCTTGCTTGAAGGTGAGGCCGTGCTGCTTGAGGTCGGCGACCGCCGCCGACTGCCCCACGGCGCGGTAGCCCGCCTGCGCCGGCGTGCCCTTGATCGCGATGGCGACCAGCACCAGCAGCAGGACCGGCATGGCGGCGTTCCAGGTGAAGGCCTGCCGCCAACCGAAGGCCTCGATGAGCGGCGGGTTGACGAGCGGGAACACGGCGCTGCCGAGGCTGGTGCCGATGAGCGCGATGCCGATGGCGAGCCCGCGGTGCTTCACGAACCAGCTCGACACGAGGAAGATCACCGTCATCGAGCCGGCGGCCGAGAGCGCGAGCGCGAACAGCATGTGGATGGCGTAGAGCTGCCGCAGCGCATCGCCCGACCACGCACCGTAGAACTTCCAGAGGAAGGCGAGCGCGAGCAGGGCGGCGACCGCGATCGCCGGCGCGCGGCCGAGCTGCGGCAGCAGGCTGCCGAGCGCGACCACCAGCACCGCCGCGAG
>DAIMYL010000185.1:0-3900 GCA_036734505.1 Steroidobacteraceae bacterium
CCCGCGCCCGGCCCGCCGCCGCCGTGCGGCGTCGAGAAGGTCTTGTGCAGGTTCATGTGGATGACATCGAAGCCCATGTCGCCCGGGCGCACCTTGCCGAGGATGGCGTTGAGGTTGGCGCCGTCGTAGTAGAGCAGGCCGCCCGCGCCGTGCACGATGCGCGCGACCTCGCCGATCCTGCGCTCGAAGACGCCGAGCGTGGAAGGGTTGGTGAGCATGATGCCGGCGGTGTTCGGACCGACCGCACGCTCGAGCGCCGCGAGGTCGACATCGCCCTCGGCGTCGACCGGGATCTCCTTGACGATGCAGCCGCACATGGTCGCCGTCGCAGGATTGGTGCCGTGCGCCGCCTCCGGCACGATGATCTCGTTGCGCGCGAGGTCGCCGCGCGCGCGGTGGTAGGCGCGGATCATCGCCACCCCGGCGAACTCGCCGTGCGCGCCGGCCATCGGGCTCAGGGACACCGCGCTCATGCCGGTGACCTCCTTGAGCATCTCCTGCAGCTCGAACATGCACTCGAGGAATCCCTGACCCTGCGACTCGGGCGCGCGCGGATGGCGCGCGAGGAACTCGGGCAGCATGGCGTACTGGTTGCAGGCCTTCGGGTTGTATTTCATCGTGCACGAACCGAGCGGGTAGAAGTTCGTGTCGATGGAGAAGTTGAGCTGCGACAGCCGCGTGAAGTGGCGCACCGCATCGAGCTCGCTCACCTCGGGCAACAGCGGCGCCTTGCGGCGGCGCAGCGCCTCCGGGATCGCCGCGCGGCCCGCGCCGCCCGCCGCGCCGTCGCCCGACGGCGGCAGCTGCGCGGCCGCGACCCGGCCCGGTCGGGAGTATTCGAAGATGGACTTCTCGAGCGTCTGGTTCATGTCCTGTCCCTGATGTCGGTGTGGAAGCGGCGGCGCGGCTCAGGCCGCGCGCGTCGCCTGCAGCGCCTGGCCGAGCGCGCTCGCATAGCGCTCGATGTCGGCGTCGGTCTTGGTCTCGGTGGCGCAGACGAGCAGCGCGGCGCCGAGCTCGGGGAAGTCGGCGGAGAGGTCCACGCCGCCCAAGACACCTTGCGCCTCGAGCGCGCGCAGCACGCCGCCCGCCGGCCGGTCGAGCTTCAGCACCGCCTCGTGGAAGCGCGGCCCGGTGAACGCGGCCTGCACGCCGGGCAGCCGCGTGAGCGCGGCGACGAGCTGCGCGGTGCGCGCCATCGACGCCTCCGCGACCTGCGCGAGACCGGTCGGCCCGAGCAGGGTCATGTAGATCGTCGCCGCGGTCATCAGCAGCCCCTGGTTGGTGCAGATGTTGGAGGTGGCCTTGCCGCGGCGGATGTGCTGCTCGCGCGCCTGCAGCGTGAGCGTGTAGCCGGCGCGGCCCTCGAGGTCGACGGTGCGGCCGACGATGCGGCCCGGCATCGAGCGCACGAGCTCCATGCGCGTCGCCATGAAACCGAAGTACGGACCGCCGGAGGACAGCGGCACGCCGAGCGGCTGGCCCTCGCCGACGCAGATGTCGGCGCCCTTGGCGCCCCACTCGCCCGGCGGTTCCAGCACCGCGAGCGAGGTCGGGTTGACCACGGCGATCACCAGCATGCCCTGCGCATGCGCCCAGTCGGTGAGCGCATCGACATCCTCGAGCTGGCCGAAGAAATTCGGCTGCTGGATGACGAGCGCGGCGATGTCCTCGTCCGCGTACGCGCCGAGCGCCGCGAGGTCGATGCAGCCGCTGTCGCGCACATAGGGCACGCTCTCGAAGCGCAGCCCCTGGTTGCCCGCGGTGCTCAGCGCGACGCGGCGGTAGTCGGGGTTGACGGTGGTCGGCACGAGGATGCGCAGGCTCTTCGAGCGTCGATGCGCCCGCACGGCCATCAGCGCGGCCTCGGCCACCGCCGACCCGCCGTCGTACAGCGAAGCGTTCGAGACCTCCATGCCGGTGAGGCTCGCCATCATCGTCTGGTATTCGTGGATGACCTGCAGCGTGCCCTGGCTCGCCTCCGCCTGGTACGGCGTGTAGGCGCTGTAGAACTCGCCGCGTGTGGTGATGGCCCAGACCGCCGACGGGATGTGGTGCTCGTAGGCGCCCGCGCCGAGGAACGAGAGCGGCCGGCCGTCGCGGCGCGCGCGCTCGGACATCAGCCGACCGATCTCCATCTCGGAGAGTCCGGGCGGGATGCCGTCGAGGCCCTTGGCCCGCAGCGCCGGCGGGATCTCGTCGAACAGCGCCTCGATCGACGGCGCGCCGATGGTCGCCAACATCGAGCGGATGTCGTCGTCGGTGTGCGGGATGAACGGCATGGCTTCAGCCTCCCGAGGCGGCGAGCTGCGCGCCGTAGGCGCCCGCATCGAGCAGCGTATCGAGCGCCGCCGGCGACCCGGGCTGCAGGCGCAGCATCCAGCCTCGACCGTAGCAGTCCTGGTTGACGAGCTCGGGCGCCGAACCGAGCGCGGTGTTCGACGCCACCACGGTGCCGGCGATCGGTGCGTAGACATCGGAGGCGGCCTTCACCGACTCGACCACGGCGCAGCCCTCGCCGGCGGCGAGCGTGCGGCCCACCTCGGGCACATCGACGAACACGAGGTCGCCGAGCGCCGCCTGCGCGTGGGCGGTGATGCCGATCTCGACCGTGCCGTCGGGCAGCAGCCGGGCCCATTCGTGGGACTTCGCATACTTGAGTTCAGCAGGGATCTGGCTCATGGGAGGGTCCTCGGAAGGTGTCGGGAAGGGGTCAAAGATCGATGAGTGCGCGGCCGTGGCGGACGAAGGGGGGCTTCACCACCCGCGCAGGCAGCCACTTGCCGCGTACATCCACCAGCACGCTGCCGGTCGCGGCGCGCGGCACGCGGGCGAGCGCGATGGAGCGCTGCAAGGTAGGCGAGAAGGTGCCGCTCGTGACCTCGCCCTCGCCCGGGCCGGAGGCCGCGGCCGCATCGGCCTCGGACAGGCGGACCTTCTGGTGGCCGCGCAGCACGCCTCGGTCCTCGAGCACGAGCCCGACGGACTTCATCGCGACACCCGCGGCGCGGTGCGCCTCGAGCGCGCGCCGGCCGACGAAATCGCGCTCCGGCGGATCGAAGGCGACGGTCCACGCGAGGCCGGACTCGAGCGGATGCCGGGACTCGTCCATGTCGCTGCCGTAGAGGCTCATGCCGGCCTCGAGGCGCAGCGTGTCGCGCGCGCCGAGCCCGCAGGGCGCGACGCCGGCGGCGGCGAGCGCTTGCCAGAACGGCTCGGCCTCGGCCGCCGGCAACATCACCTCGAAACCGTCCTCGCCGGTATAGCCGGTACGCGCCACGAACCAGGCGCCGCACTCGCAGGCGGAGAAGGGCTCGAGCGCGAGCGCAGCGGCACGGTCGGCGCCATCGGCATCGAGCAGGTCCGCGACCCGCGCCCGGGCCTGTGGACCTTGCACCGCCACCACCGCGAGGTCGCTGCGCTCGATGATATCGACCGCGGCGTGCCACTCGGCCGCACGCGCCCGCATCCAGGCGAGGTCCTTGTCGCGGGTGCCGGCGTTGACGACCACCCGGAACCACCCGTCGTCCATGAAGTAGACGATGAGGTCGTCGAGGATGCCGCCGTCCTCGGCGAGCATGCAGGAGTAGAGCGCCTTGCCGGCGGCGCGCAGGCGGCCGACATCGTTGGCGAGCAGCCGGGAGAGGAAAGGCCGCACGGGCGGCCCTCGCAGATCGACGACGCACATGTGCGAGACATCGAACATGCCGGCATCGCGGCGCACCCGATGGTGCTCCTCGATCTGCGATCCGTAGTTGACGGGCATGTCCCAGCCGCCGAAGTCGACGGTGCGGGCGCCCGAGGCGAGGTGGAGGTCGTACAGCGGCGTCTTGCGTCCCAAACCCAAGACCCTCCGGGTCAGGGGCCTCCGCAAGGCCGAAAAAAGGCGGCACGGGCCCC
>DAIMYL010000186.1:0-1795 GCA_036734505.1 Steroidobacteraceae bacterium
CGGGCGTGCGCGGCTATGTCGGCAAGACCGGTTTCCCGGGCGTGGTGCTCGGCCTCTCGGGCGGCATCGACTCGGCGCTCACGCTCGCGATCGCCGTCGATGCGCTCGGCGCCGACAAGGTGCAGGCCGTGATGATGCCCTCGCGCTACACCTCGCGGATGAGCCTCGACGACGCGGCGGCGCAGGCGCGTGCGCTCGGCGTGACCTACTCGTCGATCCCCATCGAGGGCATGTTCGAGGCGGCGCTGGCCTCGCTCGCCGGCGAGTTCGCGGGCCGTGCGCCCGACGCCACCGAGGAGAACCTGCAGTCGCGCTGCCGCATGCTCATCCTCATGGGCATCTCCAACAAGACCGGCAAGATGGTGCTCACCACCGGCAACAAGAGCGAGATGGCGGTGGGTTACGCCACGCTCTACGGCGACATGGCGGGCGGCTTCGCGCCCATCAAAGATTGCAGCAAACTGCTGGTGTACCGGCTCGCTGCGTGGCGCAACGCGCAGGCCGGGCTGGATGGGCGGGGCGGGGCGGGCGTCATCCCGCAGCGCGTCATCGACCGCCCGCCCTCGGCGGAGCTGCGTCCCGACCAGAAGGACAGCGACTCGTTGCCGCCCTACGAGGTGCTGGACCCCATCCTCGAGGCCTTCATCGAGGACGACCTGTCGGTGGACGAGATCGTGGCGCGGGGTTTCGAGCGGGCGACGGTGGCGCGGGTGCTCGACCTGGTGCAGCGCAACGAATACAAGCGGCGGCAGGCGCCACCCGGCGTACGCGTGAGCCGCCGGGCCTTCGGCCGCGACTGGCGTTATCCGATCACGAGCGGTTATCGGCGCTGAGCGCCGCTGCCGCCGGATCCGCCGGCGGCGGTCAGTCCCAGGGCACGTACCAGCGCTTGCGCACCGGGACGACATCCGCGGGCGCGCCGCCATAGTTGAGCGCGTAGACCTCGCGGGTGCTGGCCGCGAGCTCCGACATCTCGAGGCGCTCGTAGCTGAGGATCATGACCTCGAGCGCGTCCTTCACGGCGGGAGCGCCGTCGTACTCCTCGATGACGCCGCGCGCGCGCCGCGCCGCGGCCACCCAGGCCTGCCGCTTGACGTAGTAGCGCGCGACATGGACCTCGTAATCGGCGAGCCGGTTGCGCAGGTGGATCATGCGGCGGCGCGCATCGTGGGCGTACTCGCTCTGCGGATAGTCTTGCACCACGCGGCGCAGCGATTCGAAGGCGCGGCGTGCGGTCTGCGGCGGTCGTGCGTCCAGATCGACGTCGAACCAGCGCTCGATGAAGTTCGCCTCGCGCTCGAAGTCGACCAGGCCCTTGATGTACCAGGCGTAGGCGAGCTGCGGGTGCGTCGGGTTCTCGCGGATGAAGGTCTCCGCCTGGTCGATCGCCGACTCGGCCTCGCGGCCCTTGTAGT
The DNA here is from genome assembly GCA_036734505.1 of Steroidobacteraceae bacterium. Lineage (GTDB taxonomy): Bacteria > Pseudomonadota > Gammaproteobacteria > Steroidobacterales > Steroidobacteraceae > UBA964. Next base: position 1,416 of record DAIMYL010000186.1, read on the forward strand.
AGGCGTAGATGAGGTCGAGGCGGGACTGCCGCGCCTCGGCGGAGAACGGATAGCGTGCGACGAGCGCCTCGTAGATGCGGATGGCGCTCTCGAAGTCCTGGTTGTCGAGGTTGCGCCGCGCGCGCTCGTAGAGCACGGCCGGTGCGCCCTGGGTCGTCGGCTCATCCTTGTCGCCGCCCAGCAGGCTGCAGCCGGCGAGCGGCAGCACGAGCATGAGCAGCAGCAGGACGACCGCGCGGGCCGATGGCGTGCGTGAAGTCATCCGGTCATTATAGCCCCGTGTCCACCGAGACGCCCGAACTTCACGAACTCACCGTGCCCGGCGAACTCGCCGGCGAGCGGCTCGATGTGGCCTTGGCGCGGCTGCTGCCGCAGTACTC
>DAIMYL010000186.1:1895-3896 GCA_036734505.1 Steroidobacteraceae bacterium
CTGCCAAGGGCGCCTGACCGGCGGCGGCACGGTCGATGAGCCGATCGGTCGGCATCGCACCCAGCGCACGCGCATGGCGGTGCGGCCCGACGGTCGCGAGGCCGTCACCCATTACCGCATCGAGCGTCGGTTGCGCGAGCACACGCTGGTGCGCGCGACGCTCGAGACCGGTCGCACGCACCAGATCCGCGTGCATCTCGCGCATGTCGGTCATCCGGTGGTGGGCGATCCGGTGTACGGCGGCCGCAAGCGTCTGCCGCGCGGCGCGAGCCCGACGGTGATCGCTGCGCTAGGCGCGTTCCGTCGTCAGGCCTTGCACGCGGTGCGGCTCGTGCTCGCCCATCCGACCACCGGTCGCGAGCTCGCTTTCGAGGCGCCGCTGCCCGAGGATTTCGCGGCGCTGCTCGCGGTGCTGGAGGACGACGCGCGATGACGCTGCCCATGTTGGACACGGAGTGGCTGCCGCCTGAAGGCGTGCGCGCGGCCTTCACGCTGCGCAGCGGCGGTGCGAGCGCAGCGCCCTGGGATTCGCTCAACCTCGGCACGCATGTCGGTGACGACCTGCTCGCGGTCGCGCACAACCGCCGCCGCGTGGCGCAGGCCTTGTCCTTGCCCGGCGAACCGCGCTGGCTGTCGCAGGTGCATGGCACGGCGGTGCATCAGGCGGGTGCGCTCGCGCGCTCCGCTCCGTCCGATGCCGCGCCGTCGGACCCGGTACCCGTACCCGTCGCCGACGCGTCGGTGACGCGCGAGGCGGGGGTCGTGCTCGCGGTCATGGTGGCCGATTGTCTGCCGGTGCTGCTCGCGGCCGAGGATGGCAGCGTGCTCGGGGCGGCCCATGCCGGGTGGCGCGGCCTCGTCGCCGGGGTGATCGAGCGCACCGTCGAGTCGATGGACCAAGACCCGTCGCGGCTCCACGCCTGGCTCGGACCCTGTATCGGGCCTCGCCAGTTCGAGGTGGGGGACGATGTGCGGCAAGCCTTTCTGGCCGCCGGAGATGCCGCCTCCGCCTTCGAGGCTACGCCCGCGGGGCGGTGGCTCTGCGACCTGCCGGCGCTCGCGAGGGCGCGTCTGGCGCGGCTCGGGGTGACCCGCGTCGCGGGTGGGCGGTGGTGCACGGTCGCCGACCCGGTGCGGTTCTTTTCGCACCGCCGGGACCGCCAGACCGGCCGCATGGCGGCCTTGCTGTGGCGCGAGCCGGGGCAGGCTTGACACGCCTGTTACAATGTAACAAATGGAAACGCTGACTCCCATCCTCCTCGCCACGGCAGTCGGTGGCATCGCCAGCGCGCTGCTCGCCGGCACCTTGCTCTGGTTGCCCACCGCTACCCGCGACCGGGTGCTGCCGCACGCGGTGAGCTTCGCGACCGGGACGCTGCTCGCGACCGCGTTGGTCGCGCTCGTGCCCCACGCCATCGAGGGCGCGGGCCCCGACCGCGTGCACGGCATCGGCCTCGCGCTGCTGGCCGGCATCGCGGTCTTCTTCGTGCTCGAGAAGTTCCTGCTCTGGCGCCACTGCCACACCGAGGCGGTCGAGTCGCCGCACGCCCACGCAGACCATCACCACGCCAGTTCCGGTTGGCTGGTGCTGGTGGGCGACGGGCTGCACAACTTCGTCGACGGCGTGCTGATCGCCGCGGCGTTCCTCACGGACTTCCACCTCGGTGTCGTCACCACCTTCGCCATCCTCGCGCACGAGATCCCGCAGGAAGTGGGCAATGTCGCGGTGCTGGTGCACTCCGGTTTCAGCCGTCGGCAGGCGCTCGGCTGGAATGTGCTGTCGAGCCTCACGGCGGTCGTCGGCGGCCTCGTGGGGTGGTTCGCGCTGCGCGAGTCGCTCGCCGTGCTGCCCTACGTCCTCGCGGTGGCGGCGGCGAGCCTGCTCTACGTCGCGGTGGCCGACCTCATCCCGGGTCTGCACAGGCGCACCGACCTGCGCGCGAGCCTCGCCCAGGTCGCCTGGATCGCGATCGGCGTGGGCGTGGTGATGTTCGCGGAGTC
>DAIMYL010000187.1:0-1742 GCA_036734505.1 Steroidobacteraceae bacterium
GCGCATCACCGTGCTCGCCGAGGGCTGCCGCGGCAGCGTCAGCAAGCAGCTCATCAAGAAGTACGCGCTCGACGCCGACTGCGACCCGCAGACCTACGGCCTCGGGTTCAAGGAGCTGTGGCAGCTGCCTGCGGGCCGCGTCGAGCCGGGCCTCATCCAGCACAGCATCGGCTGGCCGCTCGACTCGGGCACCTACGGCGGCAGCTTCCTCTATCACCTCGACAAGGACCGGGTGTACATCGGCTATGTGGTCGGCCTCGACTACCGCGACCCGCGGCTGAAGCCCTTCGAGGCCTTCCAGCAGTTCAAGCACCACCCGAGCGTGAAGAAGCTGCTCGAGGGCGGCGAGATCCTGGCCGCAGGCGCGCGCACCATCGCCGCCGGCGGCTGGCAGTCGCTGCCGAAGATGGAGATGCCGGGCGCGATGCTGGTCGGCGACGCCGCCGGCACGCTCAACGTCGCCAAGATCAAGGGCATCCACCAGGCGCTGCGCTGCGGCATGCTCGCGGCGGAGCACCTCGCCGAGCACGGCTCGCCGGCGGGCTTCGATGCGCGCTGGCGCGCCTCGGAGGGCGGGCAGGAGCTGCGCAAGGTGCGCAACATCAAGCCCGGCTTCAAGCGCGGCCGCTGGTTCGCGCTCGCCAACGCCGCGCTCGAGACCCTGCTCGGCGGCCGCACGCCCTGGACGCTGCGCAACAAGGCGGCCTACGCCGAGACGCAGCGGCTCGCGGACTTCGAGTCGCCGGACCGCGGTTGGACCGACCGCAGCCTGCCGCCGCGCGACCGCCTCGCCTCGGTGTTCTTCGCCAACAACTCGCACGAGGAGAACCAGCCGGTCCACCTCAAGGTGCGCGACACCTCGATCTGCGCGACCAAGTGCGCCACCGAGTACGGCAACCCCTGCCAGAACTTCTGCCCGGCGAACGTGTACGAGATGGTCGATGACGGCGCCGGCGGCAAGCGGCTGCAGATCAACGCCTCGAACTGCGTGCACTGCAAGGCCTGCGACATCAAGGACCCGTACCAGATCATCGACTGGACGACGCCCGAGGGCGGTTCGGGACCGATCTACCAGTCGTTGTAGGCGGACGGGACCGACCGGTGGTGGAAGCCGTCGACGCGGAACAGCGACCTCTCTGGACGCCCTCGCCCGGAAGGGTCGCGCGGTCGAACCTCACCCGCTTCAGGCAGCGGCTCGCGGCGCGGCGTGATCTCAGCTTCGCCGACTACGCGTCGCTGCACCGCTGGTCGCTCGAGCGACCGGACATGTTCTGGTTCGAGATGGCGCACTTCGCCGATGTGCGCGCCGATTGGGCCGATGCCCCGGTGCTGCGCCACGGCGAGCGGATGCCGGGCGCCGAGTGGTTCCCGGGCGCACGGCTCAACTACGCGGAGAACCTCCTTCACTTCCACGACGACGCGCCCGCGATCGTCGCGTGGGACGAGCGCGCGCACACCGACCCCTCGCGGCGTCGGTCGTTGTCGCGGCGTCGGCTCGAAGCGGAGGTGGGCCGGGTCGCTGCGGGCCTGCGCGCCGCAGGCGTCTCGCCGGGCGACCGCGTGGCCGGATTCCTGCCCAACATCCCCGAGGCCGTGGTCGCGATGCTCGCAGCCGCCAGCGTCGGCGCGGTCTGGTCGTCCTGCTCGCCCGACTTCGGGGTCGCGGGCGTGCTCGACCGCTTCGGGCAGATCGCGCCCAAGGTCCTGGTGACCGCCGACGGCTACTTCTACGCCGGCAAGTC
>DAIMYL010000187.1:1842-3887 GCA_036734505.1 Steroidobacteraceae bacterium
CCCGTGTTCCGCGGCGAGATCCAGTGCGCCGGGCTCGGCATGGCGGTCGATGTCGACGACGGCACCGGCCGTCCGCTGCCGGTCGGCGAGCGGGGCGAACTCGTCTGCCGGCAGCCCTTCCCGTCCATGCCGCTCGGCTTCTGGGGCGACCCCGACGGTGCGCGCTACCGCAAGGCCTACTTCGAACGCATCCCGGGCGTCTGGCACCACGGCGATTTCGTGTCGCGGACGGCGCGCGGCGGGTTCCTCATCCACGGCCGCTCCGACGCGGTGCTGAACCCCGGCGGCGTGCGCATCGGCACGGCGGAGATCTACCGCCAGGTCGAGCGGCTGCCCGAGGTGCTCGAGTCGGTCTGCATCGGCCAGGACTGGCAGGACGATGTGCGGGTGGTGCTGTTCGTGCGCCTGCGCGAGGGCGTCGTGCTCGACGACGCGCTGCAGGCGCGCATCCGGGGCGCGATCCGCGCCCATACCTCGCCGCGGCATGTCCCGGCGCGCATCGTCGCGGTGGCGGACATCCCGCGCACGCTGAGCGGCAAGACCGTCGAGCTGGCGGTGCGCGAGGTGGTGCATGGACGGCCGGTCGCCAACACCGATGCGCTCGCCAACCCGGCGGCGCTCGAGCTGTTCCGGGACCTGCCGGAACTGCGTACATGACACCGCGCGGGCCGGACCGCGACCTGCTGCAGCGCTACCGGGAGGCCGCAGCCGCGGGCGGCTTCAGCGACGATCCGGCGCAGCGCGCCGCGTTGACCGCGCTCGAACGCCTGCGCACGGAGCTCGCCGCCGCCGAGCGCGTCTCGCTCGCGGCGCGCCTGCTGCGCCGCTTCTCGGGGCCGTCGGGCCACGGCGCCGCGCCGCGCGGCGTCTATCTTTGGGGCAGCGTCGGCCGCGGCAAGACCTGGCTCATGGACCTCTTCTTCGAGTCGGTGGCGACGCCGCGCAAGCAGCGCAGCCATTTCCACCGCTTCATGCAGGGGGTGCACGCCGGCCTGCGCCGCCACCGCGACCTCGCGGACCCGCTCGCGGCCGTGGCCGCCGACCTCGGCGCCGAGGCGCGGCTGATCTGCCTCGACGAGCTCTTCGTGTCGGACATCGCCGACGCGATGCTGCTCGGGGGCCTCTTCACCCATCTCGTGGACGGCGGCGTCACGCTGGTGACCACCTCCAACGTGCCGCCGTCCGGCCTGTACCGCGACGGGCTGCAGCGGCAGCGATTCCTGCCGGCGATCGCGCTGCTCGAACGGCACTGCGAGCTGGTCTGCGTCGACGGCGGCAGCGACTACCGGCTGCGGCAGCTGACGCGCGCACCGATCTGGCTGCAGGCCGGCACCGCGAGCACGGGCGCGTCGCTCGCCGAGATGTTCGAGGACCTCGCCGACGGCCCCGGGACGACGGGCGGCACGGTGACGGTCGAAGGCCGCGACATCCCGGTGGTGCGCGCCTGCGACAACGTGGTGTGGTTCGATTTCCGTGCGCTCTGCGAGGGTCCGCGCAGCCAGGACGACTATGTCAGCATCGCCCGCGAGTACCAGACCGTGCTGCTGTCGGATGTGCCGGTGTTCGACGGCAAAGGCACGAGCGAGGATGCCGCGCGGCGCTTCATCGCGCTGGTGGACGAGTTCTACGACCGGCGGGTCAACCTGGTCGTCTCGGCGGCGGCGGCACCGACGCAGCTCTACCGGGGCAGCCGTCTCGCTTTCGAGTTCGAGCGTGCGGCGAGCCGTCTCATCGAGATGCAGAGCGAGGAGTACCTCGCGAGCGAGCACCGCTACTAGCGGCGGTCGCCGCGGCGGAGCTAGTTGAGCGCGCCCGAGCCGTCGACCGGCCGGTCGGCGCCGCCGAAGAGACCGGCCACCTCGCGGGCCTCGAAGCGCCATGGCCGGTGGCAGAACTCGCAGGTGACGGTCACCGCGCCCTGCTCGGCGATGATCCCATCGAGCTCGGCCTCGCCGAGCGCGCGCAACATGCCGGAGACGCGCTCGGCGCTGCAGCGGCAGCGGAACTCGACGGACTGCGCGGGCTGCAGGCGCAGGTCGTGGCCG
>DAIMYL010000188.1:0-3875 GCA_036734505.1 Steroidobacteraceae bacterium
GCGTGGCCGTGGTCGGCCCGGCGGGCCCGACCACCTCGTCGCGCACCGGATCGACGGGGCCGACGTAGTAGATCACGCGGTTGCGCAGGTCGACCCCCGGCGGCAGCCCTTCGCCGCGCGCGAACAGGTCGGCGATGCGTTTGTGGGCGGCGTCCCGTCCCGTGAGCATGCGGCCCGAGAGCAGCAGCCGCTCGCCCGGCTTCCAGGCCGCGACCTCGTCCGGCGTCAAAGAATCGAGGTCGACGCGGCGCGCCTCGGGGGAGGGCTTCCAGTCCACCTTGGGCCAGCGCGAGAGGTCGGGCGGGTCGAGCCGCGCCGGGCCGCTGCCGTCGAGCGTGAAGTGCACATGCCGCGTGGCCGCGCAGTTCGGGATCATCGCGATGGGCTTCGAGGCCGCATGGGTGGGGAAATCGAGGATCTTGACGTCGAGCACCGTCGAGAGGCCGCCCAAGCCCTGCGCGCCGATGCCGAGCGCGTTGACCTTGTCGTGGAGCTCGATGCGCAGCTCCTCGATCGGCGTCCTCGGGCCGCGCGCCTTGAGCTCCGCCATGTCGATGGGGTCCATCAAGGATTCTTTGGCGAGCACCATCGCCTTCTCGGCCGAGCCGCCGATGCCGATGCCGAGCATGCCGGGCGGGCACCAGCCGGCGCCCATGGTCGGCACGGTCTTCAGCACCCAGTCGACGATGGAGTCGGAGGGGTTCAACATCGCGAACTTGGCCTTGTTCTCGGAACCGCCGCCCTTGGCCGAGACGGTCACCTCGACCTCGTCGCCCTCGACCATCTCGACATGCACCACCGCCGGCGTGTTGTCGCGGGTGTTGCGGCGCGTGAACGCGGGATCGGCGACGATGCTCGCGCGCAGCTTGTTGTCGGGGTCGAGGTAGGCGCGGCGCACGCCCTCGTCGACCATCTGCTGCAGCGTGAGCTTGGAGTCCCAACGCACGCCCATCCCCACCTTCACGAAGGCCACGACGATGCCCGTGTCCTGGCAGATCGGGCGGTGCCCCTCGGCGCACATGCGCGAGTTGGTGAGGATCTGCGCGATGGCGTCCTTCGCCGCCGGCGACTCCTCGAGCTCGTAGGCCCGGCCCAGGGACTCGATGTAGTCCATCGGGTGGTAGTAGGAGATGTACTGCAGGGCGTCGGCGACGCTCTGGACGAAGTGCTCTTGGGTGATGACGCTCATGGCGCCATTCTAGCCGGGCTTCAGCCGGGTGCGCGGTGTCCGGCGCAGGCGACCTGCCAGCGGCGGGCCGGATCGTCGAGAGAGACCGCCGTCAGCGCGCCGCCCCACACGCAGCCCGTGTCGAGCGCGATCAGGTCCGGGCGGTCGACGAACCCCAAGGTCGACCAGTGGCCCATGATGACGCGCGCCGTCGCGCTTCTCCGGCCGGGCGCGTCGAACCACGGCAGCCAGCCGCGCGGTGCCGCATCGGGCGCGCCCTTCAGCTTCAGGTCCACGCGGCCCTCGCGGTCGACGAAGCGCATCCGCGTCAGCGCATTGATGGCGAAGCGCAGCCGGTCGTGGCCCTCGAGCGTGTCGTCCCAGCGGTCCGGTTCGTCGCCGTACATGGCGGCGAAGAGGGCCGGCGCATCGGCGCGCAGCGCGGCCTCGACCTCCGCCGCGATCCGCAGCGTGTCCTCGACGCTCCACTGCGGCGGCAGTCCGGCGTGCACCATCAGATCAGGGCGCCGCCCGCCGCCCGCGCCGCTGTCCGCCGGCGAGTGCACCGCGAGCGGACGCGTCTGCAGCCAATCGAGCAGGGCTTCGCGGTCCGGTGCGGCGAGCACCTCGTCCAGCGTGTCGTCCTTGCGCAGACGCCGTGCGCCCGCGCTGCGCGACACCGCGAGCAGGTGCAGGTCGTGGTTGCCGAGCACCACGCGGGCGTTGTCGCCGAGGCCGCGCACGAAGCGCAGCACGCCGAGCGAGTCGGGCCCGCGGTTGACGAGGTCGCCGACGAACCACAGCTCGTCGCGGTCCGCGGAGAAGCGCGCCGTACGCAGCAGCTCGCGCAGCTCGTCGTGGCAGCCCTGGATGTCGCCGATGGCGATGCGGGCCATCGCTCAGGCCTCGTCCGGCGGTGACGGCGTCGACACCGGCGCGGAGACGGGCACCGCCTGCGCCAGCGCGGCATAGGCCGCGGGCGGCAGCGTCTCGGCGCGTGCGCCGGGGTCGATGCCGCAGGCCTCGATGGCGGTGGCGTCGAGCAGGCTGCGCAGCGCGTTGCGCAGGGTCTTGCGGCGCTGCGAGAACGCGGCGGCGACCACGCGCCCGTAGCGCGCATCCACCGGGAACGCGGGCATCTCGCGCATGGTGAGCCGCGCCACCGCCGACCAGACGCGCGGCGGCGGGTTGAACGCGCCCGGACCGACATCGAACAGGTGCTCGGCCCGCATCCACGGCGCGAGCATCACGGTGAGGCGGCCGTAGTCGTCGCTGCCCGGCTCGGCGCAGATGCGGTCGATGACCTCCTTCTGCAGCATGATGTGCAGGTCGCGGATCGCGGTCGGCGTCGCGAGCAGGTGGAACAGCAGAGGCGTCGAGATGTTGTAGGGCAGGTTGCCCACCACCCGCAGCCGCTGTCCGCGGGCGGCGGCGAGTGCGGCGAAGTCGAAGCGCAGCGCGTCTGTGCCGTGCAGCGTCAGGCTCTGCGGGCTGTACCGCGCGCGGAGCGCCGCGGCGAGGTCGCGGTCGATCTCGATGGCATCGAGGCTACCGGCGGCTTCGAGCAGCGGCGCGGTGAGCGCGCCATGGCCGGGGCCGATCTCCACCAGCGCGTCGCCGGGCCGCGGTCCGATGGCCTCGACGATGCGGTCGATGATCCGCGCGTCGTGCAGGAAATGCTGACCGAAACGCTTGCGGGCGAACACCATCTGCGGTCAGCCGCCGGCGCGACCGGTCCGGTCGTCGCCTGCGGCGGTCTGCCGCCGCCGTCGCACCAGGTCGGCGGCGAGCGCCGCGGCGGCGCGCAGACTGCCGGGATCCGCGCGGCCCGTGCCGGCGAGCGTGAGCGCGGTGCCGTGGTCGACCGAGGTGCGCAGCACGGGAAGGCCCAGCGTGACGTTCACCGCGTGCCCGAAGCCCGCGTGCTTCAGCACCGGCAAGCCCTGGTCGTGGTACATCGCGAGCACCGCGTCCGCCCCTGCGAGCGAGCGCGGCGTGAACGCGGTGTCGGCGGGCACCGGTCCGTGCGCGAGTATGCCCTCCGCGCGCGCCGCTTCGACGGCGGGCGCGATGACCGCGCGGTCCTCGTGACCGAGCAACCCGTCCTCACCGGCGTGGGGGTTGAGGCCGCAGACCGCGATGCGCGGCGCGGTCAGCGCGAACTTGTCGCGCAGGTCGCCGTGCATGATCCGCAGGATGTCGAGCAGCCCCCGGGTGGTCACCGCATCCGGTACGGCGCGCAACGGCAGGTGCGTGGTGGCGAGCGCGACCCGCAGCCCGCCGGCCACCAGCATCATGACCGGCAGCGGTGTGCCGCAGCGCTCGGCGAGATGTTCGGTGTGGCCGCTGAACCTGACGCCCGAGGCGGCGATGGTCGATTTCTGCACCGGCGCCGTGACCATCGCGTCCCAGCGACCCGCGCGCACGCCGTCGAGCGCCGCGTGGAGCAGTCCGAGCACATAGGGCGCGTTGCGCGGATCCGGATGCCCGGCGATGCAGGGCGCGCGCAAGGGGTGGTGGTCGATGGTCAGCGCGGACGGATCGACGCCCGCCGCGCGGGCCCGGTCGGCGATCAGGTCGCGGTCGCCGAGCAGCGTCAGTTCACATCCTGCGGGCGCGTCGCCTGGGAGGAGGGCGCAGATCTCCGGGCCGATGCCCGCCGGTTCGCCCGAGGTGATGACGAGCCGGACGGGATCAGGTCTTGACG